>CALGOB010000038.1 GCA_937958005.1 uncultured Cyclobacteriaceae bacterium | reverse complement strand
CATAACTAACAGTCATTTAGTCACTTAAATCCTAATTTCCTACTCACCATAATGGAGACTATGTCTGCGTTGCAAATCACAATTTAAGCAGCTATCTAACAGCCATTTATGATTTTCTCTTAAAAGTCTAATGCATCATTCGGGATAAAACAAAATAAAAAGTTTTGACGAAGTGTTTAATCGGAAATTAATCGCTTATTTATTCCTGTACAAATCATAGCCGAAGCCGTAATATGTTATTAATGAACTCGTAAATGAAGTATTATTTCTTACTGTTTCTCTTAATTTTATTCTTACTTGGAGGAAGCACAATGACGTTCTTTCTTTGGAATGTTGAGAATTCTTGGAAATGGAAAGTGTTTCTGGCATTAATACCAATATTCTTTATTGATTAAGTATTTACAGATTTACTCTAAAGTGAAGCAAAATAAGAATATAATCGAAGTGTCGAAGTTCTTTTCAAAGAAGACCTATAATCTTAACGACTTAACAACTTGGGATGAACAAAGTAATTCGTACAGGATCAATTACAGGACACTTCTTATTACGTTTCCAAATGAAAAGCTAGGAATAATCGATCATGCAGACCCAGGTAAAATTGCTGACTTATATCATTATCTCCGAACTCATTACAAGGATAAAATGACCTAACGCTGCTAGAGTAATAAATTTTTCGTAATTCTTAATCTCTTTTGATTCCCTTAATTCACCTTTAATAACTCATCAATTGAGATATTTAGCCCTTCGGCAATCTTCATTAAAGTACGTAGGTAAGGATTAGTTTTACCATTTTTTATCAGATACAATTAAGTTCTTCCAATCTCACAGAAAAATGCAAATGACTTTTTGTCAAAGTCTTTATCCTCTCTTAAACCCTTGATTCTTGCCCCTAATTTTTGAGAATATTTCTCTTCTTCCGAGCTCACTATACCGAAATTGAAGGGTTTTTTACATCTTGTGTTCAGTATAGGGAATGTTTCTTGTTTAAGTAGAAAAACAGTCTAGAATTTATTAGAAATTCCATATATGAACCCACTTGATATTATGGTCGTAAATGAACCAACCCCGACCCAAGGGTACGGGGTATCTATGGGCAACAATTTAATGATCGACTCAAGAGTCGGGGCGCCCGGCCAGGGGAATTAATATCCCTTAGGGATTAAAACAGATCCGATCATCTTAACTCCAAAGTCTATTGATGCACTGGATGATCTATCTGGTTTAATTGATATATCAAAACCCAATAGAAAGCTGAGAAACCAGCTATTTTTACATCTGATCAGCAAAAAGGAAGACTCTAATCTTGACTTTAGTGATCACGCGTATGACATGAAGTGCTTTTTCAACTTCCTAGATGTTCTAGAAGACGAAAAACGGCAAATAACAGATGTTGAAACGCCATAAGCTAAAGGAGCATTTGCAAAGAATTGTACTATCAAGTAGCTTTAGGTATATTTAAAAAAGTTCAGCTCACGGCGTTTAACTTAGCCTTGGCAACCATTAAAAAACAACTCAAAACTAAATATGAAAAACATTGATAATATAAATCCATTTGAGTCGATAGTTAAAAAGACAGAGTTTGGAATATTAACAAATTTAGTTGTCAATGTAGAAATTTCTTCAAAAGAAAGTATTTCATTCCATGAAAAAACTCTTTTAGCAAATTATATTTATAACGAAGATGGAGCTTATAATTTAGTTTATACAATTGTTGACACAGACGGAAACATAGAAAGTTTTGTTGAGGATGATGGAATTCTACCTACATTATTTACTAGTCCAAATCAAGAAAACTATGTTTCGGTCGTTCCCTATCACCCTAATAAGGAATTAGAAATTAGTATTCCTCTTTTTAATAGAGAAAACACTGATACTCCAAAAGGGAACAGACCTTTTAACGGGAATTTCATTGGAATTTCTAATCAATTTTCAATTTTTTATGACGTAGATATTTGGTCTGATAAAAAGCCCGATAAACTACTAGCAATTGAATTTAAAAACCAAGTAATAAAAAAGAAGCATAATATAAAAGTACCTCTTCCTAGAAACAACAAGATTTATATATCAGATAATGAAATCCATTTATTAACAAATGATAATAATGCTTGGATACATCGTCAAATTGATGAAAAAGGGAATCTAATAAAAGATAGGACAATCAAATCAAGTAAGGATTTTTTTTTGGAGATATTAAGTTTATCATTCGAACATAATTCATATCTATTATGTGAAGAAAACGGAAAAATTTCTATTGAAAAAATTTCAATTGATGGAGCAACCGAAAATATAGAATTAATAGATATTAAAGAGAAATTTTATAATACTTGGCAACCTATAAAAATTGCAGAAGACACCTTCATTACACAATTTAACAATGAGTCTGGTAACGGCTGGTTTACAATCAAAAATGAACAGATTTTAGAGTTTTTTTATAGCAAAGGTGAGCAAGGATTTAAGAACCTTTTGACAAACGAAGTATTACAAATGGAGAGTGATAAATTGGTTATTTCAAGTATTAATAAAACAACTGAGAATAATTATGCTGTTGTCTTTTATCCAATGACAGATAGAGAAATTAAAAACAAAGAGTTGATAATTTTAAATAGAGGAGTAAAATAACGGTTGCCAACGCGGTGTGTAAAACATAGCTAATAAGTGCTAAGCCAAAAGGTTTATGTATATTTAGAAGGTCCGCCAAATTTTGTAAATTTAGCTTTTAGCCCGAATAATTCGGGGTGCCCAACCTCGGGACACCTGGCTAGGGAAATAATTATTAGAAAAGCTAAATAATTGACCATCAACGTAATCGGTTCAATAGAGTAAAATTGATATTACTCAAATTTGGGCTATGTCAATTCTTAAGTCTTTCATCATAAAACTAAGTAAATCAATCACTTATTACGCAAGGTCATGGTTTGTTATGAATAATGCAGGTTAGAGTAGAAAAATTAAAAACAAAATATAAAAATTTCGGCTCTGTGTTTATCCGAAAAGTTAATGTCTTTTTGCACGCTACGTTTCATACACAAGTCCGTTACCTGTAATTCAGCAATAAATGAGAAATTATAATACCCTATTTAAACTTATAGTTTTATAGACCAATTAATCTAGCTTATATTTCCGATTATAGGATTAGTTGGATTAGTGTTATTTATAAAAAATGATGTATTAAACAAATTACTTAATGTATTTTGGTTCTATTGCATAATTGAGACTATCCCTATGTTTATAGTCGTTTGGATAACTTTTATGAACCCAACCCCAATTGATACTTTTACTACTATCGCATTATACCTCATGTTTTTAACAGATATTCTTCTGTTAATTTTATCGTTTAAAAAAACAACAGCAAAACCTGAAACTAAAGTACATCAGTCTCAAGAAAGTGATATTTTCTATTACTGGCATCCAAGTAAAACTGAAATTGAAGAAAAACTGCTCTTGATGTCGTTTAATCAAAGATTAATTCTGAAGTTCAAAAACACCCCCTATAAATCAATCGAAGGGCTGACAACTCTAGCTTTCGTCCGTTTTTTCCATGCCGCGGGGGCGGACCCCTGAAAAAAGGGCCAAAAAATCAACAGGGTCGCCTGGCGAATAATTTAAAGCTCCAACCCTAAACCCGGCAGCGGCCGACCGTCTCGCACACCCCGCTAAATGATCACCGCGACGGCGTACCGTGCCAACCCTCCAAAATGTATAAAAATGAAAACCTTTTTCTCGGATATTAGTATTTTCAAATTGCGTTTTTTCAACTTTATAATTGACTCTTTTATTGTAATTCATCTTTTAAACTCAATGTTGATTCTGTATCTTCCAATGATGTTTTTTATTACTTCATTTTAGAAGTTTTATTCCAAAAGACTATAGGAAAATATTGACTGGTACTATTGTTGACATTGGTAAACAAAATAACTTAAAAGCAATAGCTATAAGAAGTCTTGTTAGAGTTATACCATTGTATTCGCTTTCATTTGTTTTTCTCCGTGAAGGGTTTATTCATGATAAATTATCCAGAACAGAGGTAATATATTTCAACCAAAAAAATACTGATAACAGTTGCTATTAATCCAACCTGAATTAATCCATATTTTCTAAACCGTAAACAATTGATAATTAAATATTTGTAATGACTTTATATACTTTTAATCCCTAAGGGATATTAATTCCCCTGGTCGGGCACCCCGACTCTTGAGTCGATCATTAAATTATTGCCCATAGATACCCCGTACCCTTGGGTCGAGGTTGGTTCATTAGCCATCAGGTTAATAAAATGAATATGCGGACTTAGTTTTCTATTAGGTATTTACTATCTTATAATTTTAATTATTCTGGCTGTTTGAGTGCATACTCATTTTAGTTGAGACGTTAATAACTACACAAGTAATATGGATTGTTGCAAAATTGTAATTTTTAATAGGACGAATTTATGAATTTTGATACTCATAATAAAGAAGTTCTTGTCTTCTCTAAAGAAAATAAACAAGGATTAGTAAATCTAAAATCAGAAGAACTGATCCCACCTATATATGAAGAAATATCAATTCTATCTGAGGAATTCTATGTAGCAGGAAAAATAATCGAAGGCAATTTAAAGTTTGGTTATCTCAATGCTAAAGGAGAAGAAGTCACAAAATTTATTTTTGAAGATGCTCATCTATTTAATAACGGATATGCTCCAGTAAAAATTAATACGGGTTGGACTTTTCTTGATAAATCTTTTATTCCTATTTCAGATAAAAGATTTGAAATGGTTAAAGACTTTAATGAAGGGTTTGCAGAAGTTAAATTAATAAATAACCAATGGAGCTTTATAAACACTGATGGTGATTTAATCACAGAACAAACATTTGAAAAAACGAGAGCATTTAGCTTTGGAATGGCAGTTATACAGAGAGGTGATAAATTTGGTTATCTAAATACTAAAGGGGAAGTTCAAATACCTCCTATTTTTGAACACTGGAGAGATTTTTCAGAGCATGGAACGGCTGTAATAGCAAATGAGGAGCTAGGATGGAAAATGATTAGAAAAAACGGCCAAATTATTCCCGAAGACCCCACTATATTCGTTAAATACCCACATGTTTTTGATAATGGATTATTCAAAGTAACCAAAAAACAAGGGAGAAAATGGAAAATTGGCTATATGAATCTAAGTGGAGAAATTATTATCCCAATCATATATGATCAAATAGGTGGATTTCATTATCATACCATAATTAGTGGGATCATTGGAAATAAATATTATTTGGTTAACGAAAAAGGGATACAAATTAAGGAGACGGATTATTCAGACATATATAATTATTATGAGGGGAGGGTCGCCATGGTATTTAGGAATAGAAAAATGGGAGTGATAGATAAGCATGGGAACGAATCAGTGCCTTGTATTTATACAGATTTGAGTCCTATGTATTCTGCGTATAACTATATCTCCCAATTTTTGTTTGTGGCTAAAAAACCAAGATCTTCTTATAAGGGTGTTATCACTGAAACTAATGAAGTTATAATTCCTTTTGAGTGGGATGATATCTACTATATTTCCGAAGATGCATTTTTAGTTTCTAAAAAAGACACATTATGTATCTATAGGGCCAATACGAAAGAAGTAATTTCGGTAGAAGATTCTAATTTAGAAATTAACCATATAGAACGACTTACAAAAAATTATCTTTCTGTTAAGGATAAAACAACAGGCCTGCTAGGTTTAATGAATATTGAAGGGAAATTGCTATTACAACCCCAATTTACATTTTTAGCGATAGGTGGAAAGGTTGATAACAGAGATATATACGGTTAAAACAGATGTCAATTACCCAGTGATAAATATTTTAAAACATACAAAATGAATTCTACTATGATGTCTAAACCTTCATTTTATGATAATTTAGAGGACAGCCCTGAGCAATATGAGTCTATAATTAATACTTTTTTAAAGATGATCAATCAAGGTTTGAAAGTTGAAAATTTTACAACTGCGCCCTACCAAATAGATACAACTTTAGACTATATTGATTACTATAAACTGAAATTTTCAGTAGCAAAAGAAAATTACAATTTCATTGTTTTTAATGAATCATATCTTGATTCCCATGTATTTACTTTAATACTAAATAAGATCCTTTCCAAACAAGAAAAGAAGGACAGTTTATATTTTATTGATGCAAATAATGATGAATTAATTTTTTATGCAAACGAAACTAAACACGAAGAGTTAATCTCAGATCATTCTTGTAATGCACTTCCTGATAGTAAATATAAGAGACTTGATGGATATCTTTTTATACATGATAACCGTTTCGATAAGATTTACAAATTAAATAAATTCAAATTCGATCAAAAATAAAATGTTGTTAGCAATATGTACAAATGAATCCCATGAAACAAACATCATTGTCTTTTAAAGATGTTTTAGCGTGTAAAATAAATTTAGTAGGATACCTCTAGTTTGTTATGATCTTTTATTCATTTTCAAGGCTCTGAACCTTTTCTTCAAGTTTTTTATTCTTGGCTTTAAGTTCAATCATATCCTTGTTCATTTGTATCATATAAAGAGTTAGTTCTTCAACCTTCATCAGAAGTTTTGAGTCCATCTCTCCTAAGTTGATACCATTTTTAGTCACTTCTACTTCACTTGGGATTTCTGGGAGATGGCCTTTTTCTTCAATATGTTTCTCCACTTCTTCAAGAGTTCGCAAATCATAGTTATTCTCAAATACAAAATCAGACCATCCATTCAGATCCACTTTTACTTCCTTAGTGTGAATTGTTCCATCAACAGCAAGCTTAGCATCAGGGTTAAATGTTCCAATACCCACATCTCCGTTCTGTTGAACCCACAGAGAATATTGGGAGTCATCTGTACCTAAGTATATCCCACCATTATTAGCAATTCCATATCCAATATGAGCATTCTTAGTGTTTTCAGATCTCTTTAGTGTGATGAATTTTGTTGTTTCACTATCAATTGTCAATCGAGTTTGAATACCTGAGGCTCCAAACCCAATATTTCCATTGCTGTTGATTGCTAATCGACTTGTATTGCCTGTCCCAATATGCCTAATCGCATTATCATCCACTCAAAACCTCATTGAAAATGATGCTGTAGGATGTTGAATAGCAAGGCCTCCATCACCATTATTAGAACTTTGTTTCAAATGTAGTAGTCCATATGTAGGATCTTGAAGTCCAATCCCAATAAGTCCGTCAGTTTTTATTGCTATTCGGCTATTGTTTCCCCGACCAATATGCCTAGTGTCATTAGAATCAACCTATAATCTAATTGATTGATTGTTAGAGTTTTTCACGATTAAACCTCCTTCAGCATCATCGGTTTTTTGTTCATGTTTTAGTTGAGCCAATGCTGATACGCTCCATACCACACCAATTGCGGCGAATAATAATTTTTTCATTTCTTTGGTTTTAAATTACTGGTATCCAAGTAAATAGGGTCTACTTGAATTTAACTTTGACATAAAAAACATAACTATTTCATGACGAATAAAACAAAATGAGGGGTCAAAGATCAATTTGAGCTTATTTTCACAATAAGTATTGCACTGATTTTAAATTTAAAAAACACCAATACCTCACTTTTTGCTAGAATCCTTA
>CALGOB010000037.1 GCA_937958005.1 uncultured Cyclobacteriaceae bacterium | reverse complement strand
CTGGCGAATAATTTAAAGCTCCCACCCTAAACCCGGCAGCGGCCGACCGTCTCGCACACTGCTAAATGATCACCGCGACGGCGTACCGTGCCAACCCTCCAAAATGTATAAAAATGAAAACCTTTTTCTCGGATACCAGTAATTTAAAATCAATAATTTGGTTCAGCAAGTATTAGCTACATTGTTAAATAAAGTATTATTAATCAGCGGCTTTATTTTTAATCTAAGATTGTTTCCCAAAGCTTTGTTCGTTTAGTTTTGAAAACTAATCTTTTAATCTTTTTATATCTGTATCGCCAATAATCAATCCTTTTTTTATATAGGCGTCCCCTCGAAACCTCACTTCAGATTCACCAAAAGCTGTTACTTTAATTTCGTGTTCTGCCATTAGGTTTAAGGAATTTTCTCCGTATAATGTTGATTTAATATCTTTTGAGCTCAGGTTAAATAGATTAACTTCATTTTCTCCATAACATTTAATCACTTGTTCTTTTGCTCTGCCTTTGCTGATTGTAACTTCATTTTCACCATATAGGGTTAGTTTTAAGTCATCTAGTAAGACCTCTTTGAAATCAAACTTTACTTCTCCATATAGGGTTACTTTTAACTTATTTTGATCAATTTTATCCTTACATTTCACAAATTGATCTCCTCTTACCTCAATAGTTCTTAAATAATCAAAAGTGATGTAAGCAGTGACACTGGCATTTTTATAAATATCTTCTTTCCATTTGCGGTCAGACTGCTTGTTTTTTTCATATTTGTTGTGGTATTTGGCACCTTCCAAATAAATACTCAATACATCATTGTCGGTATTCACAACGATTTTGTTTTCATCTACATCAGAAGATTCTATAGTGACAGAAGTATTGTCTCCTCTGGCTAATACAATATTAATGTGTGGGCTGATAATTATTTTGTCAAAATCTCCAATCTTCCTAGAATCTTGTGAATAACTGTTTAGGTAGGAGAATAATAAGACGGCTACTATCGCAAAAACTCTCATATCTTCTTTTGATTTAATGTGTACCATAATGAAATGACCTAATTAAACTGGTTAGGTTGCCAAATCAAGCAATTACTTTCCTAAAGATGTTTATGGTTTACATAGTTTCATAAGAATATCTTTTAATTTCTCTATGCTGTTTGATTTATTTAAGATTAATTTACAAAATGGCTAAAAAAGAACCTAATAAATTTCTGCCACACCCTTGGCATGGCATCCAATGTTGGCAAAAAGAAGATGAAATCATTAATGCGTTTATCGAAATGACACCTATAGACTCTGTCAAATATGAGATTGATAAAGATTCTGGGTTTTTAATGGTTGATAGACCTCAGAAATTTTCGAATATAGTGCCAGCTCTATACGGTTTTGTCCCTAGAACCTATTGTGGTGAAGGAGTAGCTGAAATAAGTAATAAAAATACAGGGAGAACGGGCATAACTGGAGATGAAGATCCAATTGATATATGTGTTTTAACAGAGAGAAATATAGCTCAAGGCTATTTGATAGTGCCAGCAGTTCCTATAGGTGGATTACGCATGATAGATAAAGGAGAAGCTGATGATAAGATAATTGCAATATTGAAGGGGGATGAAGTTTTTTCTGATTTTAATAGCATTGAAGACTGCCCACCAACGTTGATTAATAGATTAAAGCATTACTTTTTGACCTATAAGCAAATTCCTGGGGAGGAAGTCGCTAATGTGGAGATTGCGGAGGTTTATGGAAAGGAAAAAGCTTTGGAAGTCATTAAGCAGAGTCAGAAGGATTATCAACAATTGTTTCAGGCTTAATACTTTTGATTTTTAATCCCTAAAGGATATTATTCCTTAGTCGGACATCCATGACTCTTCCGCAAGAGCTATAACGTTCTCTACGGAGTTGCTGAGTCGATCAGTAAAAGATTGCCCATAGATACCCCGTACCCTTCTACGATCGCTGTAGTTTTCTCAGCAGAGGCACCGGTACGGGGTTGGTTCATTTGACAATCAATAGGGCTAATTAATCTACTGTCAGCTTGGGATGCAATTTCCTTAATAGGAAGGACTGTAGCGTATGAAATAGCAATGTGCTTGAAAGTAGTCGTTTAATCCCTAAGGGATATTAATTCCCCGACTCTTGAGTCGATCATTAAATTATTGCCCATAGATACCCCGTACCCTTGGGTTGGGGTTGGTTCATTTGTCGTTAGGCTAACTAAATAACAGGCTTGAAATGTCGCCAGAATGCTTTAACTAGGGATATAGTGATATTTAGTGTTATAGCTGGAAATAATTGATCACTTTTGAATCCTAGGAATATCAGGAATGATTTCCTGGAAAACAACTACTATAATTAGAGCTTAAATGAAGACCGTTGGAAAAGAATTACTCCTATTCCTTCCTAGAGACTTCTTAAACTTTATTAAACCTTTCGTAGGCGAAAGGTTTGATTATTTTTTTAAGTCTTACAATTGGAAATTTTGGAGCTTAGAAGATTTTACTGTTAAAAATGAGCATCTGAAAACTACTGGCCTTATCAATAAATCTGATATTGCATTTGCCAGTAACATGGAAGGCCAAACTTTATTTTTCAGAAACGAGTCAGGGCGACTTTCAAGTAAAATATATCAAATAGATGAAGATGGTGAATGGGGCTTTTATGCAATGTCTATCACTGAGTTTGTGAACTTTGAACAAACGCAAAAACTAATCAAAGAGATAAAACGTGTAGGATTTCAAAACCAGGATTTGTCAGTGATTTCCCATTGTAATGGAAGTGTTTTTAGATATGCATATGAGTTATATAGTTCGCAGTTTGATGCTAGTTATTCAATTGAAAGAAATATGCGAGCCCTTGAAATTTTTGAGGAATTGGCGGATGCTGGACACCCGTTAGCGGCTCATGAACTTGCCACCCATTATTATTATGAAGAGAAGTTAGACATTGATTTAGTAATCAAATGGAGAGAAAAGGCGATTGATCTTGGCAGTATAGAGGACATATTTGAACTTGTTGATTTTATTATAGATGAAGATCTGCGGCAAGTGGAAAAAGCGATCTTATTACTGAAAGGTTTATTGTCGGTTTCTTGGCATAATAAACGTGCCTCTTTAAAACTTTCTAGAATCTACATGGATGGTTTAGGTGTGGAACAGGATTTTCAAAAAGGGATTCATTATGCTGAAATGAGTGCCAATGCAGGCAACTACAATGCAACCACTGATTTAGCTTTTTGCTATTTTGAAGGAAAAGGAGTAGAACAAGACCTTAGAAAAGCACATGAGCTTCTCGTGATGGCAGACCATAAAATCACTGAGAACTTAGGTGAAGGTTTATATGCTAAAGAAATTAGAATGATGGCCGAGCAGTTAAATGCTATTTGAGGCCTTTAAAGACTAATATTAACTAATCTACAAGGAACTTATTTGGCTAACGGAGTTTATCAGGGTAGAGTGATTATAGTTACTTTATTTCCTTTTGACTCAAGTTTATCAAAGAGATAATTGCTTTGATAGGCTATGAAAAATAAGATATAGAAGGAATTTCGTTTATACAAACCAATCGCTATAATATTTAATCCCTAGTCGAACACCGTGACTCTTTAGCGAGTGTTATAGCTTTCCCTGGGGAGGTGTTGAGTCGATCATTAAATCATTGCTCATAGATATCCTGTACCTCTGGGGCGAGGTGGGTTTGTTAGTTCACCTATATTTTAGCGGCATTAAGATCAAGAATAATGATGCTTTATATTTCAAGAAAATTGAGAATATGTTTATTTTTTTGATAATTTATGCTTTTTTGATTGGTATAATTGCTGAAAATTATTAATTAGTTTTTTTTCTCTTAAATAAAACTACATCCTCATATTTATATTTGATCCAATTAAATTTAGATCATAAATCCACCTTTTAAGGCATGAAGAAGCCTTTTTTGATTGCCTCCATCCTAATGAAAAAAATGAATTTTATAAAAAAAGTGCAAATTTTAATTATTAAGTTGGCAGATGAAGCCATTATACTAATGAAATTTAAAGTTGTATTCATTGTGTTTGACAGAATTTTTAGCATTAAATTACTTTTTTAATATTTTAATTATAATGAAAACAGGAACAGTAAAGTTCTTTAATGATTCCAAGGGTTTTGGTTTTATTATTGAAGACGGCTCTAACAAGGAGTACTTTGTTCACGTATCAGGATTAGTAGATGAAATCCGTGAAGGTGATAAAGTGGAATTTGACCTAAAAGAAGGTAAAAAAGGATTAAACGCAGATAAAGTCAGAGTGATTTAAAAGTATTAATTTCTTTTTTTTGAGAAAGCACTGATAGAAATATTGGTGCTTTTTGTATTTATGCTAGTGAGTATTTTGATGTATTTTCTCCCGTTATGAATTGACAAGTAGATCTTCCAGTTAGTATGGTAATACCAATATAGGTTTATAAGGACGTCTATCTATTAGTAAATTTAATTCCTCTGGTCAGGCATCCTTGGCCCTTCCACGAGCGCTATAGCTTTCTCTGCAGAGGCGCTGGGTAAGGGGGTGGCTCATTAAAAAGCAATTTGTATAACGATTATGAGAAGAAAATAATTTAAATTCAAATCAAAATGGAACAGTATTTCACTGTTAGTAGCACTTAAAAATTGGAAAGATGCATATAGAACATATTGCAATTTGGACATCAAATTTAGGGAAGATGAAAGATTTTTATGTGAAGTATTTTAACGGAGTGGCAAATAGCCTTTATCATAACCCTAAAAAAGAGTTTTCTTCTTACTTTATTAGTTTTGAAAGTGGTGCTCGACTAGAATTGATGCATCGACCTCAAATTAATGTGAAAAATGGATTGAAGCAGAATGAGCATTTAGGTATTACCCATTTGGCTATTTCTTTAGGCACTAAGATAAAAGTGGATGAACTTACTCATCTATTAAATAAGGATGGTTATATCGTTGTAGACGGGCCAAGAACTACAGGTGACGGATACTATGAAAGTGTGGTATTAGATCCTGAGAATAATATGCATGAACTCACTGTTTAACCTCTAAGGGATATGAATCCCCTAGTCGGACACCACCTCTGATCCTTCCACGAGCGTTATAGCTTTCTCTGCGGAGATGCCGAGGCGATCATTAAATGATTCCCATAAATAACCCGTACCCTTCTGCGAGTGCCGTACCTTTTACAGTAGAGCCACTGGATCAGGATTTGTTCATTTTGAATAAGGAGGTTTTGTACAATTATTTGTCTATTGATTAAAGTATCCTGAGGAACTAAATACTGCTTTTAAATGATTTCCGAGCAACTATGCAATATTACTCTGCATTTTAATGTTAGTTTCATATGATTTATGAGTGAATTTGTTTGTATAAGAGATAAACAAAGACATTATGTACTGGTCATATAATAATAATCTTTTAAGGCATGGATATTTGCTTTATCTTTGTCATCTTTTGTAAAAAAATTTAAATACAGAATTCGAAATAATGCGTAGCATTTTTATAGGTTTTTTAATCGTTCTTTCTCAAGGTACCTTATTCGCACAATCTACTAATGAAGGTAGCCCTGACTTACCAGGAGATTTGATGGTAAATGTAGGACTTAATTTTCTTCAAGATCAATCACCAGAGATGGATCTTAGCTTATTTGGATCTAAGTCTTTAGGCTTATATTATTCAAATAGATTTGAGATAAGCCCGGCTATTTCTTTTTATCCGGCCATTGGATTAGGTCTTGAAAAGTATTCATTTGACAATGATGTTGCAATAGTCAGAGATGCTGATGATGTGGTTGTATTGAATGATATTTCAAGTTTAGGGGATATCAAAAGAACCAAACTTGCTGTAACATATCTAGAGATACCTGCTGAATTTAGGTTTTTTCCAAAAAAGACATCAGATGGGTCTGGCTTTTTTATTGGAATTGGAGGTTCATTAGGTTTAAGGATCGAATCCCATAGTAAAGTACGTATTGAAGATGCACAAGGTGACCTTACTCAGAATAAGAATAGAGAAGATTTTGATCTTAATACTTTTAGATATGGCTTAATTGGGCGAGTAGGGGCGAGAGGCATTAATGCTTTTTATAGGATATATCTATCTGATCTTTTTGATAAAGACAAAGGCCCTGGTGGAGCTGTTCCTACATCATTCACAGTAGGGTTAGGAATCAATGCATTTTAACTACCAGAAAAGGTAAAGGCTTGAGAAGCAAAGTATGAAGCCTGCTAATGAACCATATAAAACTTGGTTAAAAGAACTGGCATTCATATAAAGTCTTGCAGTACCTACAGCCCCTGCAGCAATAAAAGTAAGTGTAAGTAACCACACAACGGGAAAATGATTACTTCTAAGGGCAATGGCTGTGATAAAGCCAGCAGCACCGCAAATAGCTGTACTGTAAGGGCTAATTTTATACCTCCTATTGCTAATCGCTAAAAGGGCGATTAATATAGTAGAAACAGATAATATCACCATAAAGTGATACTCTATTGCTAGTTTTGACGCGAAAAGGTAGGTGGAAAAAGCATACCAAAATGCAACAAAAAAGAAGGGAAGTGTCCAATTTTTAGAGCTGTCGATTTTAAAATTGGATATATATCCTAGTTGTTTTAAAAATAAAAGACTGATTAAGGGCATAGCTGAAGTGCCAAAAGCTAACAATCCCCCGTGAATTAATATCCAATCCCTATTGGCAGCATAATTAAGAGAATAGATTTCTGGATAAAAAATTAAAAGCAACCAGAATAACTGAGAGACAATCAAAAGTGGATTAAATACGATGGAGATTGTTCGTGAAACTATTTTCAAAGCAATTCTTTTCTAAGTCGTGCCACAGGGATTCCAAGTTGTTCTCTGTACTTAGCAACTGTTCGCCTGGCAATATTATAACCATGTTGCCTCAAGATCTTTTCTAGTTTGTCATCAGAGAGTGGCTTGCGTTTGTCTTCTTGCTCTATAGTTTCCTTTAATTTGTTTTTAACTTCCCTACTACTCACATCTTCACCAGAATCAGTGCTTATCCCTTCACTAAAAAAATATTTAAGGGGGAAAATACCAAATTCAGTTTGGATAGATTTACTGTTGGCAACCCTAGATACTGTAGAAATGTCCATATTGATTTTTTCTGCAATATCTTTCAATATCATAGGCCTCAATTTACTCTCGTCTCCTTCTTGAAAATAATCATATTGGTAAGTGATGATTGCATTCATGGTATTTAAAAGAGTTTGTTGGCGTTGCTTGATCGCGTCTATAAACCATTTAGCAGCATCTAACTTTTGTTTGACAAAAGTTACTGTTTCCTTGAGCTTTTTATCTTTTTTATTGCCTTTGTCATAACTCTGTAACATTTCAGAGTAGGAACGACTGATTTTTAACTCAGGTGCATTTTTAGAATTAAGACCAAGTTCCAGTTTTCCATCTATGTTATTTAAAATAAAGTCGGGAATTAAATATTGGGTTTTAGTGACCCCACCTGTGTCACCTGTTCCCCCCGGTTTTGGATTCAGTTTAGTGATGATATTGATGGCCTCTTTCAATATGTGTTCTTCTTCAATATCAAGCTTTTTCATGATTTTATCATAATGTTTCTTTGTAAATTCATCGAAACATGATTCAATCAGTCTAGTAGCAATGATTACTACTTCATTTTGGTCTATTTTCCTTTCTAATTGCAACAATAGACACTCTTTTAAATCCCGAGAAGCGATTCCGGCAGGATCAAATGTTTGAATCTTATATAGAATGCTTTCTAATTCTTCTACATCACTTTCAAGGTTTTGGGAGAATGCCAGGTCATTTACTATGGCCTCTAACTCTCTTCTGATATAGCCATCACTATCAATACTGCCAATTAATTGCCTAGCAATTGTGGTTTCTCTCTCATCTAATCTTAGATATCCCATTTGACTAATTAGCCTTTCTTGAAGGGTTGACCCTACGCTGATGGGGAGTTCTTTGTCTTCCTCATCAGGGTTATTTTTGTCACCTTGCATTTTATAACCACTGTAGTCATCCTGTAGATAATCAGCAATGTCTATGTCACTATCTGTATTTCCTTCTTCATAATCATCTTGAGAGCTTGATTCATCCTGGGCTTCTTCCTTCCCTTCTTCTAATGCAGGGTTGATTTCCAGTTCTTCTTCAATACGTGTATCTAGCTCTGCAGTAGGTACTTGCAGTAATTTGATGAACTGTATTTGCTGAGGCGAAAGTTTCTGCCCAAGCGTTTGACTTAAACTTAGTTTTTGCATATTAAATCTTAAAGGATCTCAAATTTATTATAATTTGACTATTCTTTGATTAAAAGTACAAAATATCGTTTTTTTGCAAACTATTCAAGAAGAATTATATTCATAATTAAATGATACTTTTTGAATGATACTAGCAGTTGTGATAATTAATCAAAAGGGTTTATACTGTATAAAAAGAAATGAACGACAGGAAACAGAAGCGAGTAAGAATAAAAGAATTGCTCAGCGAATCATTGATCGGTAAAGAAATCATTGTTAAAGGTTGGGTAAGAACCAAACGAGCGAATAAAAATGTTGCTTTCATTGCAATGAATGATGGATCTTGCATTCAAAATATACAAATAGTTGCAGACCCAGCGCAAATAGGAGACGATACTTTGAAGGGGATCTCCACAGGAGCTAGTATCTCAGTAAAGGGAGAACTAGTTGCTTCACAAGGCTCTGGGCAATCTACAGAAGTAAATGCAAAGTCCATTGAAGTATTGGGGGAGGCGGATCCTGAAAAATATGTTTTGCAGCCTAAAAGGCACTCTTTGGAATTTTTAAGGGAAAATGCTCATATTAGATTTAGGACAAATACTTTTGGTGCCATTTTTAGAATTAGGCATGCAATGATTTTTGCCGTACATCAATTCTTTAATGAACGAGGATTTTATAATATACATACACCCATTATTACGGGTTCAGACGCTGAAGGTGCAGGAGAAACATTTAGAGTAACTACTCTTGATTTAAATAACGTACCGAAAACTGAGGATGGCAAGGTAGATTTTAAGGAAGATTTTTTTGACAAAGAGGCAAATTTGACTGTTTCTGGTCAATTGGAAGGGGAACTTGCCGCGATGGCGTTCTCTGATATTTACACTTTTGGCCCTACTTTTAGAGCGGAGAACTCAAATACAAGCCGTCATTTAGCAGAATTTTGGATGATAGAGCCAGAGATGGCTTTTTATGAGTTGGCAGATAACATGGATCTTGCTGAAGAAATGCTGCAATATTTAGTTTCCTATGCTCTGGAAAATTGTAAAGACGATCTGGAGTTCTTGGACAAGCGTGCTGCAGATGAAGATAAAGGAAGACCTCAGAATGAACGAAGTGAACTTGGTTTACTGGAAAGGCTGGAGTTTGTAAAGGCCAACGAGTTTGTGAGAATATCTTATACTGAAGCGATTGAGATTTTAAGAAACTCAAAGCCCAATAAGAAAAAGAAGTTTAAATATTTGATTGATGGTTGGGGTACAGACTTACAGTCTGAGCACGAAAGATTTTTAGTTGAAAAGCATTTTAAGAAGCCAGTTATTCTTTTTGATTACCCTAAAGAGATTAAGTCTTTCTACATGAGGCAGAATGCTGATGGTAAAACCGTAGCGGCTATGGATATTCTTTTCCCAGGAATAGGAGAAATAGTAGGAGGGTCTCAAAGGGAAGAAAGACTGGATAAACTAACAGGTAGAATGTCTGAAATGAACATTCCGCAGGAAGAATTATGGTGGTATTTAGACACTAGAAAATTTGGCAGTGTTCCTCATAGTGGATATGGCCTTGGCTTTGAGCGTTTAATGCTATTTGTAACTGGCATGGGGAACATTAGAGATGTCATTCCTTTCCCAAGAACACCAGGTAGTGCAGAGTTTTAAATTAAATAAGATCAAAAATGATTGATAAATTAATAAGCTTTTTTAAAAAGCCAGCAGAAGAAACAAAGAATGATATTCCTGAAGGGGTTTGTCCTAATTGTTGGGGTCAACAGGAATATGATCATAAAATAAGGAAAGCCTATCAAGATAAGCAGATTGATATTAACAATCATGAAGCTAATCATGCTTTCATAAAAGATTTTGTGGTTAATCAAATAGATGGTATTCACCTAAGAAAAGGAGATAACAGTTTTGATTGTCCAAATTGTAAGGTCAAATACCCTTTTTAAAGCTTCTTAAAATGGATAAGAACTTATCTCATTTATAAATGAGTTTTTAGATAAGGGTTGTTTTCAATGATATCTTTGATAGCGCCCAATGAAAGTTCTGGCGCTTTCAATTTTGTTATATCGGTTCCCAGCTCGATACTGTGTGACTTCCAATTATCACCAAATTGAGAATGTTCTACTGCTTGTAATTTCATACCTGCACTTTTTAACTGGTAAGCAGTTATTAAAATATCTTCTCTCCTTACAGAGTCTCCATAATATATAGTATTAGAATACAAATCTTTCAGTTTGGGAGCTGTTGGGCGTTCATGAATATAAAAGCCCAATGACTTAAGGCTATTGACCATGTTTTTGTCTTTTTCTTTTCTGTAGTATCTTATCACTAAATCAGTTCGAGTTTCATTCTTTACCGCATGATAACTTTTATAAAGCGCACTAAAATATGAATTGATACTAGTAGGTTTGGTTTTCATTTCCTTTTCCATAGATTCTTTGATGGAAATTTTCACTGTATCAACCTCTATTAAGAGACTGTCATTTATTGCGAAAGATTCTTTTTTATCACCTTTCATATCTTTTTTTAGGAGTTGTTTTTTTTTGATTGATGTGGTTTTATTGACAATCTTTGGTTTGGTTTTAAAGTATATATTGACAAAAAAGGAGAGAAGGACGATCGTTATGAGTAGGAAATACTGGGGGCCTCTTCTTTTAATCTGATCCATGATGTATGAGATAAGTTTGTTCAATTTACAAAAAAAACCCTTCATAGTAAAATGAAGGGTTTTTATAAGTGTATAGGCTTATGCCTTATCTGTTAGTGTTAAAAATAGTAACACTTTTATTTCTTGATAAATGCGTAACCTACTGATATTTGGAATACTTGATTTTTAGTGCTTGAAGAGTCATCATCGTCATTACTGATATCTGATATACCTAGATTATATCTTGCCCCTACATTTAAACCAAATGGTAAATCCAGCCCAGCCCCAAAAGCAACTCCAAAATCAGCATTTGTAGTAACATCTTTTATATCAGTAGTAGTTTCAACACCCATTATTGTATTTACAAGCTCTACTTTAGAAGCAAAGCCTAACTGGGGGCCTACCTGTATGTTTAATCCTTGTGCCAAGTATAGCTTAACTATAATAGGAATGTTTATATAATTAGCATTGAACTGAGTTTCTAAGTCTTCCAAAGAACCTGATGGGTCTGTTATGTTTTGCGAGAATCCTTGTGTACTGTATAATACTTCAGGTTGTATTCCTATCTTGCCTGTTTTTATCAGGGCAAAAGCGCCTAGGTGATAGCCTGTTCTATTATCAGCATTTTCGGTTATATCATTTGAGCTTAAGCTTGCGTTTGCTAAATTTAATCCTCCTTTAATCCCCAACTGAAACCCAAGTTGCGCGGATGCTTGATTTACACTGAATACAATCAGTAAGGCAGAAAGAATTATTGTCTTTTTTTTCATTATTTTAAGTGTTTAGTTATTGAGATTAAAAACAAAATTAAAACAAAAAAATTGATTTAAATCTACTAGTATCCGAGAAAAAGGTTTTCATTTTTATACATTTTGGAGGGTTGGCACGGTACGCCGTCGCCCGGTCCTTTTTTCAGGGGTCCGCCCCCGCGGCAAGGAAAAAATGGACGAAAGCTAGAGTTGTCAGCCCTTCGATTGATTTATAGGGGGTGTTTTTGAACTTCAGAAACAATCTTTGATTAAACGATATCAAGAGCAGTTTTTCTTCAATTTCAGTTTTACTTGGATACCAGTAATTTAAGTCAGATAAATGTTTGAGTTTAGTTTTTCTGAAGCTTTGTGCGAAATAAGGCCATCTAATTTACAAGGCGTAAAATTTGTGATATATTTCATTAAAATAATGCCAATTTAGATATGAAAAATAGTTTATCTTCCTGTTAATTTCTCATTGCAGTGCATTAAAAAGCCTTCTTCTAGCACTGCTAGAGGTTCGTTTTTTGCCTTGTCGGCCTCACCTTCTTCAATAAAAAATCACTTGCAAAATCTAATACGCTCTTTTATGCCTAATTTAGTATAACTACTGTAATAGCAGATCATAAAAAAAGGCTACTCAATTTAAAACTGAATAGCCTTTAAAATTATAGATGAGCTTTTCTATTTTTGGATTGAAACCCCGTCATTTCCTATTAATAAGGCTTGGAATCTCCCATCTTCATCTTTGTTTTCTAAGTTTAATACACCTCTTGGGCAAACTGCAGAACAAACACCGCAACCAACACAACTAGATCTAACGATATTTTGTCCTCTTTGGGCATACCATCTTACGTCTATTCCCATTTCGCAATAAGTAGAGCAATTTCCGCAAGAAATGCACTGGCCACCATTAGTGGTTATTCTAAACCTTGATTTGAATCTTTGTACAATTCCTAAATAGGCTGCTAAAGGACATCCAAACCTACACCATGTTCTATTGCCCATTAAAGGATAAAAGCCTGTGCCAATTACCCCCGCAAAGCCAGCGCCAATCCATGCACCATAAACTGATCTTACATCTTTGGTATTTACCCCTAATAAAACATCGCTTTCTGTCCAATAAGAATATAATACACCAGCAGTCATTACGACAGCAAATACCAAAACTGCATGAATCAGATAACGTTCTATTTTCCATGCTTTTACAGACTTATCTGAAAGTTGTCTATAGGGATCTCCTAGTGTTTCAGCTAAACCACCACATCCACAAACCCATGAGCAATACCACCTTTTCCCAAAGAAATAAACGAAGACAGGTACTCCTATAAGAAATAAAGCGATTCCCCAGCCTAGCATGAATATTCCTAGGCCTCCTGAATTAATGAGGGTGTCTAATTCATTATCAAAGAAAAAATCGTAGTCCAATGGCCACATGTTTTTGAAATCAAAATATGGTTGATTTAACCTAATAAGGATTTCTGGAATTATGAAGGCAAAGGCCGTTTGGAAGAACATTACTGAGATGGTTCTGAATATTTGATATTTACTATGGCGATATTTGATTATCATCCTGACGCCCATCACCAAAATACTAACGGTATAAATGAAACCGTAAAGAAAGAAATGTCCAGCTCCATTACCACTTAACATCATGCTAACAGGATCTACCATGATCACCCAATTAGTCATATATTCCGGGAAAAAATAGAGAAATACATAAAAAGCGATTAAGAAAGTACCAGTCATAATCCCTAACCAGCCTACATTTTTCATGGCACTAAAGAAAATATTGTTATTCTTAATGCCGGGAGGGCCATCATTGATTTTCGGTACGATGTACATAAATGCACCAATGATACATACAATAAAGGTTAGAAATAAGAAGAGGCCGGGACTAGCAGCCACTGGCCCGCCAGATGCTGCTTTGGTAACAGAAAACTTTAATGCTTTGGCACTATATTTATCAAAACCTTTATCATTTGTTATTTTATATTTTTTGATATCACTCGCTACTTTGTTGATATACTTCTTGAAAGAGTCGTCAATTTCACGGCCATCAAGCCATCCCCCATATTCCCTAAAAGCGGCACTTTTATATTGCCCTCTTTCTGAATTACCAAAAACTTGATCAATAGTAGCAATGGCAAAAGTTCCTTGATTTAACGAAAGGATATTTTGAATCTCCTCATCAGAGATTCCATATTTACTTAATTGCGAGCGATTAGTTTTTTCGAAAGATTCAGCTAATGCGCTAATGAAACTGAAATTGGAAGAGTATTCTTTGCCGATCATATTGGTATTGGCGATAAAAGCGCTTGCTTTATCTGGGGTTCCCACTTTCTCCTGCAGAATACTTTCTGTAAGTGTATAGTTTGCAGTGAAAAAGCTACCTATGAATATTCCAAAACCAATTATAAATAGCGCAAGGCCTAAGGTCTTTATTATTTTCATGTCTAGTATAAATTACTAAGTGTTTTAAAATTTTAAACTGAGTATGTAGTGTTTGTGTTTTTTTAAGAGAAAATTTTCTCAAAAAGACCTCTTTGCCTGACTTTTACAGGATTTTTAGGGTTTTCTTTATTGAATTTTTCTTGAATTTCTGAGTCATGTTTTTTGAAGAATTCAGGATCAAAATTTGCCTCATCTAAATTCTCAATGACGTAATTGATTGTTCTTTTTTCCTTTAACCATTTATCCCATACCTCATGCCTCATTCTGATTCCAAAATTATTAACTCCTAAAATTGTATTTGAGGATTTGTCAAAAACGAATTTGACACATTTTTTTCCGTCTTCAGACTCCCAATAGAATTGATTTTCATGATCTCTTAATTTGCTAAGAACAGTTCCATAAGTTTGGTATTCAATGTCGAAGAATTTGGCCGAATTAAACCATAGTCCAGGTTGGTATTTTGTTTTAGTCCCTGTTAAAGTTCTTCCAAGAGTTTCACCCATCATTCTTCCTACATACCATACCGCTTCTATTGGTCTTCTTCCTGCAGGTGGGGTTTTAAGCTCACAACAGTCTCCTGCTGCATAAACATCGGGTTTGTTGGTTTGTAAATATTCATCTGCGACTAATCCTCTATTGATCTCTATCCCTGAGTCCCTTAAAAAATCAACATTTGGCCTTACACCAGGGGTAAGCCCAACAAATTGACAAGGAATTTCTTCACCAGTGCTGGTAATGACGCTTTTAACCCTGCCATTAGCATCTGACTTTATTTCTTTTAATTCAGTGTTTAACTTTAAATCAACGTGATGTTCTTTTACATGATTGGTGATTAGAGTTGCTTCTTCTTTCGGTAGAACATTGTTCCAAAATAGCCCTTCTCTAACTAAAAATGTTACTGGGATATTTCTGGTTAGTAACATTTCAGCCATTTCAATTCCAATTAATCCACCACCAATTATCACTGCTCTTTCTATATTTTTGGTATAAGATTCCATATACTCAAGGTCTTGATAACTGTATAACCCTCTTACCCCTTCTAAATCTTGACCTGGCCAGCCAAATTTATTAGAGACAGAACCAGTCGCAAGTACTAGCTTATCATAGTTTAACTTTTCTCCATTCTCAAATTCTAACTCTTTAGAATCATAAGAGATGTTTTTTACCCAACCTTTTTTTAGATCTATTCTGTTCTTTTTCCAAAACCAATCTTCGTAAGGCTTTGTGTTTTCAAATTTCATATGCCCCATATAAATATACATGAGTGCTGTTCTTGAGAAGAAATGATCTGTTTCTCCAGATATTACAGTAATCTTACTATTACTATTTTTTCTTACATGTCTTGCAGTAGTAATACCTGCAATACCGTTTCCTATGATGACTATGTGATCCATTAAATCGAATAAAAGTTTGACTTATCAATGTTAAGTACAATATAAGAAAATTACTTGTCAAATTGATGGTAAATTATCTAATGGTAAGATAAGCGGTTATAAAACCTTATAAATGCGAAATTTAAACTTAGGAAATCTATTATTCACACTGGTTGCAAGGAGCATGACATTTTAGCTGAATACTGCAAAAAATAGCAGACATTATTTTTAAATTTAAGTTAAATAAGGATACACGCAATAATATACAGCTTAACAGTTATGAGAAAAATATACTTATTCTTGGTAATCATGGGGTTATTTAGCAATTCGTTAAATGCCCAAGAATTATCTACAGAATTCTTTGATAAGTTTGATAGTTTTCTAGGTCAATACCATAGAGAGAGCGGACTTGTTGATTATGTAAATATACAAAAAGACAATAGTAGATTAGATTCACTTTATAAAATACTGGGGAATGCTAATTTGAAAGATAGAGATGAAGATTACCAAAAAGCCTTTTACATAAATGCCTATAACATTATTGTGATCAAGCAGGTTGGTGTTTTTTATCCCATCAAAAGCCCCTTTGATGTCAATGGTTTTTTTGATAACATCAAGAACCCTGTTGCTGGAAATAGCCTAACACTTGACGAACTTGAGAAAAAAGTAATTACCTCAAAATTCAAAGATCCAAGAATTCATTTTGCCCTTGTTTGTGCAGCAAAAGGTTGCCCTTCTTTATCTCGATTATCTTTCAGGCCAGAAAGTATTGAAGAAGAATTAGAGAGAATAACCAAAGAAGTTTGTAACAATCCCCGTTTTGTAAATGTGGAAGGGGATAATGTGAGATTATCCAAAATTTTTGATTGGTATGAGATGGAATTTGCAAATAACGGTACTCTAATTGATTTTATTAATAGATATAGAGATGAGCCGTTGAGTGCTGATTTAGAGATTGTCTTTAGGTACTATGATTGGACTTTAAACGACGAAAGCTTAGCTAGAGGCTAAGCTTTGATTTCATATTTTTAATATTAGTTAACTCATTGATCTCCTGGTTGTTTAAAGGACGATCAAAGACTGTCAACTCATCAAGTAGACCAATGTAACTTAATCCTAAGTAGATATTTGACTTTTCAATGTCCCAACTAAACGGGTCTGATTGTTTAATACCTCCTTGGGGTTTTCCATTGATATAGAGTGTCGCTATTCCTTTACCTGACGTATCACCTAAAAATTCATGAGTAATTGCTATGTGAGTCCATTTTTCCCTATTGAAGGGTGGAGCATCAACTCTTACTAATCGGTCTTCATATGATGGGATACTATCTGAACTAATATTATTAGGATTCCAATGCTTCAAATCGCCGAAAACTCCTAATCTAAATTGCCTTGGAAGGTCTTTTGTGAAATCTACCCAGATAGAAGCATCGTTGTAACGGACATCTGTTATTTGAATTGGGTCACAATAACCAGGTTTTAAATCTTCATCAGGATTTAACTTTAGCCAAAAAGAGATTGTTCCTTGCCAATTCCCTTCTTTGAAATTAAGGTTTTTTTGACTTTTAAAATAAGCTACAGCTCTTGTCTTGTCATAGAAGGATAAAGCACCCCCAGAGACTCCTCCACCTTTTTTATGTTTGATTGCTGCGTAACTTAAGTCATTTGAAACAGTGTCTACTGCTTTTCTATTGGGGGAATCATATAACAATGGATCTCCATTGGCATAATCTGCACCTATACCTTTGTCAAATGAAGCATAAAAAAGGAGTGATTTTTTTAATGGGTTTTGTTCTTTGTTTTTCTTTTCCCCACATCCATAAAATAGGCAACAGATTAAAGGGAGTAAAATTAAAGATATTGTTCTCATAACTTTGCCTGCTTGTTTCAAGCTAAGCTAATAAAACTTATGGTACGATCAATCGAAATGTATTATTTATCCCTTTAATTAAGTACAATCCAGCTGGAATTAGGTTTGCATCTATTTCCAGTTCCTCCCCAGCATTCAGTGATATATTGGCAATGATTAATTTCCCTGAAGCATCATATATATTGACACTTTGAGAAACATCAGAAAACAATCTAAATGTTCTGTTTTCATTTAAGGGGTTTGGAAAGGCAAGTACTTCGTTATTTACGTTTGCTCTTTCGTTATTAATTAATCTGATTACTTTGATGCCGCCTCTTAAGTCCCCTATGAACCCGTAGACTTCACCGTCTCCATAAAGATCACCAAAGCTCATTGGGTTATTGATGCCAAAATCAAATCTTTGGACGTCTTCTGTGTTTGAGTTAAAGAAATTGAGACTTACCGGGTCTTGAATATCATTCATTCCCTGATAAATTTCCAATGCTCCACTTGCATCTGTTTTTAATATTTCTTCCTCGGGGTCATCATCTAAATTGAAAAACGAAAGGGTAGGGTTTAAGCGGTTACCATCCTGATCTATCCCAAGGAAGTTTTCATCTTGCCTTTCAAATGAAGGGTCTTGATTGGTGCCAAAGTTTAGATGGACTTCTATTCTACCGAAGTTTCTACCCAATAACACATCTAATCTACCATCATTGTTGAGGTCTTTAATCACTGGTAAATCATTTCGGCTAAACCTCAATGGCCAAGCGGTAGGTTCTCCAAAATTCTGTTCAGTATCACCAAGCATAACAAATATGTTGGCACTTAAACGATTTCTATTGCCAGCTGAGAGGACCAAGTCAATTTGATCATCATTATTAACATCTAAAAAAGTAGGATTTAGTTTTGCATATTCAAACCTTGAAAGGTTCATGAAATCATCATCCCTCAAAGTAAACTCCGGGTTTCTAAAAGTGCCCGTATTTTCATAATAATACAAGGTGCCAAAATAAACGCCATCATGTAACTCTCCTTTATTTCCAACAAACAAGTCTAAATCTCCATCATTGTCCCAGTCATATAAAGTTGGGTAGGACTGTTCTCCAAGATCAATAGTGCCCGTCTGTAAAAATTGATCAGAAATTAATGAATTATCTGTCCCTGAAAATACATTTATGGATCTGCCATAGTCTAAGGCATATAGATCTGTTCTTAAATTATTAGAAACGATAAAATCATCTACACCATCATTATTAACATCTGCAGTAGAAGTAGCTACATACTCGCCAAAGTCTGTTTTAGGGAAAAGATCAGTCCTAAATTCATTAAATGAAGGAGAGGTGAAATTACTTTCGTTAGTTATTACGGCTAATTGAGGACACCCTTCTATCCCAACTAACAAGTTGTTTCCGCTGAAGGTTAGTGATTTAGCTGCTGCATGCTCCGTTAATTCAGTCCTGCCTTCACCTGCGCTGCAGTCTTCTTCGTTAAAGGTAAAATCGTTGCAATCACACTCAGACAAGCCTCCCCAAAAAAGATCAAATTTCTGAAAGGATAAAGGGTCACTCAACCCTTCTTCTACACTGTTATTTTTATAAAGGACAATCCTGTCCCCAGCAATGAAATCAAAAACTAATAGATCAACATCTCCATCTCCATCATAATCTCCAATGGCAGGGAAATCGGAACCGTTTACAATGATATTTACCGAGGAAGTATTGCTGATGGCTTGTAAGTTTCCTTCAATGGGTTCCCAGTTAGATTGGTTATTTCTAATCACTTGAACACCTGAGCTGGTGTCAGTGAAGATATCTACCCACCCATCATTGTCATAGTCTACTAATACAAGCCAATTACTAATTTCTTTAGGTAAAGATTCTGAGCGATTGTGATCGATGATCATTTGTCCATCAACTATAGTCCCTATATAAGCCCTGTTATTAGACCGGTCAAAAATGACCCATTCTATTTCTCCATCATTGTCAATATCTACACGACTTACTTGTACAGCATTAAACCCACCATTAAATGGGTCAGCTAATGCAATGCCGTTTTCGATGACACGAATTTGCGTATTGTCAAGTATTTCAAATTGTTGAGCAGCACCTGAGATAGAATTAAATAAACTGACAAAAAGAAAAATGTAAAATGTTTTATTCATATGGAGGTTCCTGTTCATCTATTACTTCTTATACAACTTTAAAGGTTAAGTCCCTATTGAATAATTTATCTGCTACTTCTCCAAAATTATTATTAAAAGTGATATATATTTCCACTTCTTTCAGATTTTGAAAGATTGATTAAGTTTATATTCACTTTCTGACTATTTGAATAACAATGGATTATTTAATTGAATTCCTTTATGCAAAATTTTTACAAAGCTCTACTGTTTGTACAGATACCAGAAAGCTAAAGGAAGGAGACTTGTATTTCGCATTGAAAGGACCCAATTTTGATGGAAATCAATATGCAGCGAAAGCTTTAGAGTTAGGTGCTTTGTATGCTGTAGTTGATGACCCAGATTACTTTATAGATGGGAAATCTGTATTGGTAGATGATTCACTTGCTGCCCTTCAAAATTTGGCTAGTTTTCATAGGGGGCATTTAAGGTGCCCAGTCATAGGTATTACCGGATCCAATGGAAAAACAACTACCAAAGAATTAGTAAGGAATGTTTTGGAGAAGGAGTTCATAACAGCATGTACTGAAGGAAATTTAAATAATCATATCGGTGTTCCATTGACTGTATTGTCAATTAACCCTCAAGCTGAAGTTGCTATAGTTGAAATGGGTGCGAGTGCAGTAGGGGAGATCGAAATGCTTTGTGAGATCGCTAAACCTACTATTGGCTTGATCACCAATATTGGTAAAGCACATACAGAAACTTTTGGTGGTATAGATGGCGTATTAAGGGGTAAAACAGAACTCTTTAATTATTTAAGAAATCATAATGGACAAGTCTTTATCAATCAATTAGACCCGAGGCTTTTTCAAATGGTCAAGCGATTTGACAGCCCAATGTTATTTCCCGAAGGTGACCTGAGTTATCTTTCTGCAGATCCTTATATTAGATATCAAGTAGAAGATGAGATAGTTGAAACCAAATTGATAGGGGCTTATAATTTTTCAAACATAGCAGCAGCTATTTCTGTGGGGAGAATACTAAAGGTAAGTGAAGATAAAATCCATGAGGCAATCAAATCTTATGTCCCAGATAACAATAGGTCGGAGGTAATTGAATTAGGTACTAATTTGATCATTAAAGATGCCTATAACGCAAATCCTGATTCAATGATGGCATCTCTCAAAAATTTTGCTGAAATGGCGGGTAATAAAGTGGTGATATTAGGTGATATGAATGAATTGGAAAATTCCCCTGAAGAACATGCAGCTATTGGGAATTATGTTCTGGGTTTAGGTTTTGATAGCGTGTTTTTTTGCGGAATACAGATGGAAAGTGCTTATGGAGAATGTGCTGGAAGCAATTATTTTGTTTCTACTAATGAATTGATTGCTCATTTGAGTGATGCATCTTTTGATAATGTGAAAATTCTACTCAAGGCTTCAAGAGGAATGCAGTTTGAAAAAGTTTACGATATAATAGAAAGTAAATATGCCTAAAAAGGATAGTAGATTAGACGAAATTCATGGTTTTTTGGGACAGTTAGCCCTTAATAACACAAGAGAATGGATGGCTGACCATAAAGACTCTTATCAACAAACCCGAAAATTGTTTGAAGAATTAGTTGGAAGCCTAATTGACGGGATTTGTCAATTTGACGAAGGTATCCAAGGTCAGGAAGCCAAAAAAGCAATATTTAGGCTTCATAAAGATGTGCGATTTTCCAAGGATAAAAGCCCATATAAATTAAATTATGGAGCCTCTATTTCTAAAGATGGGAGGAAATCACCCAATGCCAGTTATTACATCCATCTGATGCCCGGGAATAATTTTATTGGAGGAGGCATGTATATGCCGCAAGGAGAAGATATAAAAAAAATAAGGCAAGAAATAGACTATAACACCCAAGAGTTTTTAAAGATCACTAAGGATGGTGATTTTCAAAATACTTTTGGAGGCATGCAAGGAGACCAGTTAAAAACGGCGCCCAAGGGCTATCCAAAAGACCACCCTCATATAGATATATTAAAATTTAAAGGATTTTATTTTTTGCACAATTTTGATGATGAAGAAGTGATTAAAGAAGGGTTTATTGAATATTGCCTTGCTAAATATAGATTGCTTTTCCCTTTTGTAAATTATCTGAACACAGCTATTGATTAATAAGGGATAATCCTAAGGGATTTTGTATAGACAAGTTTTCTTGGATTCAAGTAAAATCCGTGAGGACACAGATCAGAGCGACCTAGGGTAGGGAGAATAACCTTGGTAGATTAACCGAGGTAATATCTTATAATCATCCTAGCCTGAATAATTCATGAATAATTTATTACGGAGCTTATTAACTATCATTTAGCGACTTGCTCAAATTTCGATACTCAAAATAACCTATTATTCCTACGTGTCGAAATCCTGTGCGAGCCACTAACTAACAGCTACTTAAGCTTCTCATTACAAAGATTCATGAATTAATCATGCTAGAAAGTATAAAAAACTTATGGTTACTGATTTGACTTGATTGAGTCTGATTCTATGGTATCAAAGTCGAAGTACTCATCTTCATCAAGTGTGGTAATGTCTTTTTCTTTTTTTCCTTTGTTTTGAAAGATTTTAATTAGGTCTTTGCCCTCTTGTTTAATATCTTCTTTTACTTTTTTGAGTACTGCTTTTCTATCGTAAGAAATTTTATAATCACTTGTACTGCCTTTGATTTTAAGGAAAAGATTAGAAATATTCTTATCAGCGTCAGCAATTTCACCAAACCTTTCGTCTCGGTCCTTTTTATACTTTTTTCTTAAAGGGACTTTGAGGTGGTATTCTAGTTTTTGATCCAAAGTATGCCATCCACTTAATTCTATATTAGAGACATTTGATTCAATGGACATTTCAGGGATTAGAATTTTTGAATCTTTGATAGTGATCTTATTTTTCATTTTTGAAAATGAAAGTTCGGCCAATTGTGCTTCATCTACAAAAGTGGAGAGCCTGTACATTGGTTGAAAATTCACTAATCTACCATTGACGATGGTCGCATCTATGGTACTCACTAAAGTACTAGAGATAGGGGTAAGGTTTTTTGTCAAGTAAATATCGCTGGTTACTTTAGCTGAGATTTGACCTTTCAAATGCTTGTTTTCAATAAAGTCTTGATCAAAATTTTCAAATACATAAAAAATGCTGTCTGACTCTAAGTTTTTAATCTCACCTTTAATAATAGATTTGATGAAACCTTTTTCTGGGAAAGCGGTAAATGCGCCATTAACACTTCCACCAATAGATCTAAAATTGAATGCTTCTGAAATAATACGTCTATTCTTAATGTGCACATTGGTAATCAATTCCTTGGCCTTAAACCTTTTGTAGCTTAAGTTGTCAATAGCCAATGCCAAACGAATGTTGACCGATGGAGGGATGGTATAATCTTTAACTTCATTTTTGACATTTTCCTTTCCATCTGTTTGATTATATGAAATACCCATTATCTCATCTAATAGCAGTTTTTTAGCGGATAATTTTCCGTCAATAAAGAAAGAGGCATTTTTCTTTGGGATGTTGGTGGGGTTAATGACTACGCCGCTAAATGCAAAATCACTTTTCCCAATATTCCAATTTAAGTCTTGAAAAGCTATTTCTCCATTGTTAAAAACGAGTGAGGAATTGATTTTCTCAATTGGTTGTGAAAGGGAATTGGTAACAAATGAAGCATTTTTAATTTCTATTTCACCATCTGAAGCAATTTGGTTTTTGATAGTTTGAAGGTGTAGGTCGTATATAAATTGACCTTTAAGGTTTTGAATGTTTGGACTTGAGTATATTTTGTTAAGCTGGGAGCCAGTCAAAGTCCCGGATAAATCGCCACTATAACTTTTCCCATCTGCTTTTAAGAACTCGAAATGATAATTGATTGAAGAGCCTGCTATTTTCCCTTTACCATTTACTGCTTTTAGTAGGGATTTAGGGTATTTAATTCCTTTTTCTTTCGATAATAACCCACTTAATTGATGCTGACTGAAATAAATTCCTTTATCAGGATATTTTCCTGCCAGTGAGGTTATATCAAAATTCAGTAGTAGTTTTTGTTTGAGTGTATTGTCTAATGATCCTTCAAGAGAAAAGTTGATTTTTGCATTGCCGGTTAACTCATAAGATTTCATCTGTTTAATATACTTAGCTGGAATTAAGTTAGGGAGCTTTTCAATGGCAAATTGATCTGTGCCTACATTAAGTTTAATAGATGTATTTCCTTTTAGATTAACAGACCCTGAAATTTGATTAATAGATAAATCATGATGTTTAATCATCCCAGAGAAGATTTCTAAGTTTTTATCAGTGAACTGATAATGAATGTTTAAGTCAATTTTATAAGCTTGGTTTTTGGGAAGAAGTAGATCTCTAGCCCTGAAATTTTCCCACACTAGATTTCCTACAGGATTGAGTTTGACGAAGTTTGATTTGAAATCTGCAGAAGACACCAATCGCTTAATTTGAAAAGCTGTTTTAAGAGGTGTAGCTTTAGAATAATCATGAAAAGTTAATTGACTATTTATAATGCTTATTTTTTTGATGGCTATTTTTTTGTTTTTGCCAGCCTTCTTTTCTCCTTTCTTAAAGACACTAAAATTATTTGCCTTGTTTTGATTGATCTCTAAGGAAAAGGTAGCGTCTTTAATGGTGATCTCATTAATTGTATATTGGTTAGAAAGTACAGAGAATAAATTAACAGATAATTGTATTTCACCAGCCTTTACAAATGGGGCATTAAATCCTTCTTGATGTAAAGTCTTAACAGATTTTAGTAAAATGGATGCGTTAGGCCAATTACTAAACAATGAAAAATCTATTTTTTTGACGTCAACAGGGGTATTTAACGATTTATTAACTTCTGAAATAGTCCGTTGTAGAATTTGATCTCGTTTTATATATAGGAACACCGCACTTATTAAAATAATAAGCAAGGAGATTAACAAAAACCATTTGACTACTTTCTTTAAAAACTTAATTTTCCTAGTATTTAATGTGGGTGTAATTTACACAACGAATTAACTGGGATAAAATTTGTTAAAAAAATATTTAAAGAAGTTTGCAATAGTCTGAAACTATCCTAAATTTGCAATCCCATTGAGGAACAAACCTTAAAGGGCGCTTAGCTCAGTTGGTTCAGAGCACCTCGTTTACACCGAGGGGGTCGGGGGTTCGAATCCCTCAGCGCCCACGATAATCCTGACGATCTCGTCGGGATTTTTTTTGTTAATAATCACTTTTTTCTGATCAAGCAATATTTCGGAATATCAAAATAGTGGATGCTGTCCCAGAAAGAGTGTCTTTAGTAGAGGTTTTCTGTTATTATGGATTTTCTGTAATGACAAGTTTACTTACCTTACAGTTTAAGTTAATGGATCACTCTTTGCACAGATTCACCAAACATTGTGCAGACAACGTGTCTCGGCAGGGAATGTGTGTATGAGTAATCTCTCTAATCACCATACTGTCTAGAGTAGATAGTTTCAGTTCTTTAGAATGAAACAATAGACACTCACCTGATCCCAATCGCTCTGATTTGTACGTCTTATGAAATTAGTTCCTTGCAATGATCTTTACAAATGCAGATAATGCCCTGGCATAATTGTTAATTACTTTCATGTGTTTACAAAGGTTATAATCTGTTTTATCACCTAATTATATTATTTCATCCACCTGAAATCAGTATTTAAACTTCGAATTTTTTGAATTTAAAATTTAGTCACAACTTTGATATATTATATAACGATCAAACAAAGATCATAAGTGTTTTTGTCTGATTATCAAAAGCATATTTGCAGTAGAAGTTATGTGTAGTAGGGTAAATTAAGATTGAGTAAACTAATTTTAAATGACTAATAAACAGCTAGTAGTGCCTCTCAGGATTGAGGCAAAATTTCTGGAAGATGCCATACAGGTAACGCCACCACTTGCTGATTTCAAACGACTCCCATGGAATAATGGGATGGAGGATCTCAACTTTGATCATCCTTACATCAGTGATGGGGTGGTTCACGAGCCTTTTGAATCAGGTTTTATGCTCAATTAGGGATTGCATCTGCACTTTATACTACCGCACTTTCTTGGTAAACAATATCGTGCTACAAGTGATAAAAGCAATGCTGAGAGCAAGCGCATGCCTGCAGCTCCTAACAGGTGGATCATCACGAAAAGGGTTAATGGTGTAGTAAAAGACCAATGGTTGATTCAGAGCGATTATGTCTATGAGCAACCAGTTATTTTCAATAGTCCTAAAACGATTATTCCAATTAAAAATTCAGGTGTTCATTGGGATACAGGTCCTAATCAGCCATTCCGCTACATGGGGAGGAGTCTGCCATTCAGTGATGCCAGAAATGAAGATCCTGGATTCGGCAATAGCTTTAAAAATCTCAATAGAAGTAAAAGTCCGTTGACAGTAATAGGCTATGGAGATATTAAGTTTTCGGCTTTTTATCCAAACTGCCTCAGCGTATTTGGGTTCAATGACGCCTATCTCGTTCCATCAACTACTGTTTCAGGTATGGTAGACTATCAGGTTATTGGATGGGTGGCAGAGGGAGAAGATGATTTTTTAAGCAGTCGGATTAATCAGGAAATTGCAGCTATTGGTAAAATAGCCACTCAAAAAGCACAAAACAATAGTAAGTCAATCGATGAAATATATCAGGAATCTGGCACTGAGTTTTTAGCTGATTTGAATAAAGAACTAAAACGTCTCTGCAGCGTGGAAATGGAAGGGTTAACCGAGCTAAGTAAATCAACTGAATTCGATAAAACGCTCTATCACGGCAAGTTTTCCGCAGTTGTTACTGACGGCAAAATTACAATGCCCGTTGATAAACCAGAGGTAAAACGTGCATTAGGCAACACAGGTACCGAAGCACTTTCAGCGTTGCTCTCGCAAGAGATCGCAACCGATATATCGAACTTACCAACAACAAGTCCTATTACATAATGATCAGAAGGACGCCAGAGATTATACACATGATATTCAAAAAAGGGACTTGTTTATCAGGGACTTAGGTTATTGCACCCTGAATTTTTTTCAGCGGCTCATAGAAAAAGGTGCTTTCTTCCTAAGCCAGCTTAGCTCAGGAAACAGATAAGAAATTTGTCAAATTAACCCGAATAATTCGGGAAATAATTATTAGAAAAACTAAATGGTTGACCATCAACGTAATCGATTCAGTAGAGTAAAATTGACATTCCTCAAATTTGGGCTATGTTAATTCTTAAGTCTTTCATCATAAAACTTAGTAA
>CALGOB010000036.1 GCA_937958005.1 uncultured Cyclobacteriaceae bacterium | reverse complement strand
AATAATTTAGGGATGAATGAGATTAGCATTAATCCCTAAGGGATATTAATTCCCCTGGCCGGGCACCCCGACTCTTGAGTCGATCATTAAATTATTGTCCATAGATACCGTACCCTTGGGTCGGGGTTGGTTTATTTTACACTAGACAAAAAGCCATTAGTTTGTTCGGTTAATAATTTTTTACATGCCATGTAAAGCCCTTCTGCAAATTTTTTGGAGTCTACAGGTATCCAAGTTGTATTTTTGGAGAACCTATCAGCTAAATCTATTCCACTATAATAGGGTGCAAATGAGGTAGGGGTAGAGGTACCTTGTGCTTGATAAGCAACTACTTTTTGTTTCTTTATTATTCCTTCAATCGCTAAATCAGATTTAATTCCCCCTTCATAGGCTGCTTCAGATCCAAGCCCAGTTTTACCTTGATAAAAAGCAACTTTAGTGGTAACATTAGTTACAGACTCCGCACCTGCTATACCAATACTACCAAAACCTTTTATTTTCTTTGCTTCTTTAGGGGCTGTAACTGAAAAAGTACTTGCTAACCTGTAATCTGTCAAGATTTTAACCTTAGCAGCATTTCCTTTGAAAAAAGGTTCTTTACTATCAGAATAAACTAGATACAAATCAACTTGAGCTATAATAGCTCCATCCAATTCCTTAGAAAGTTTTGGTACCTCAAATCGAAAATTTCCATTTGATTTTTTTCCTTTTTTTGTTTCCTTTTTATACATGAAGGAGTAATCTGTTGGAACAGCAACTAGTACACCTGGTAAGCCTGATTCTATAATATAGGGGCCATCAGAACGATTCCATCCTTCGTAAGCTTTGGTTTTAGAGGCCTCCTCTAAGCTGATGATTTCATAACCTCCTTCTTTCAGTAGGTCTATGTACTCTTGGTAAAGCTTATCCACAGATAATTGAACATCAGTTGGTGCAATACCCTCTAGCCCTACTGCCGCACGTGCAGTGGCCTTTCCTTTTTGAGTATTACGAATACCTTGGGAAGCTGTTTTTACATCTAAAGCTTCTTTGTAAATTTCAAAATGGACGTTAAATGTAGAAATGAAAATTTTCTTTGGTGCCTTTCTCATTTTCCCTAAGCCATACTTCTTAAGGGAGGGTTTATAATCACCTATTTGTTGAGCATTTATATTACTGCTAATGATTAGCAAGATTATTATTATCAATTGTATTTTTCTCATCGTTTTTTGAAGTATGTGAATTATCTTTTACAAATTTCTCGTAAAAGCCTGCATAAATCCATCAGTGTGTTTTGGTAAATTTGATATACCTAGTGCTCGGTATATGGGATATAAAAAGACAGAAAATGAACAGAGTGTTTATTATAAGGATGTTTGATTGCAGGTGAAAACACAGCAACCCTACCAATTCAAGAATGGTCAAAAGGAAACACAGGTCTTGGTTTTATCAAACAGGTTAACAACAGTAGTTTAAAAGCTTTGGCAAACTGATAATTTAAGGAAAAGCACTAATTGAGTTCGTATTCCTTTTGGTTCATGGTAATCAAGCTTAATGGTCTGTGACCAAACATTGGTTCGAAAATGACGATTTTATCATTTTTCGAAAGGAGATGGTATACTTCTTCAGGTACAAAAAGAGAGCTTGCAGTTGTTTTTATTTTGTATTTGGTTGCATTTTTATTGCTGGTAATTGTAATTTTATCATCTACTATTGCGGTAACTCCACGCTTATATCCTTCCGATTTATTTTTATAATACCTAAAAGTGTCTTTTATGATTTTGTAAAATTGATAAGCTGGAATTATGACTATTGGAAATACAAATAGCAGGAGGCCGCCAACTCCTGATATTATAGACCAAAAAATGATTATCAGCATCGGTAAATTCCAGATAACTTTCTTTTTAACAAATCCTAAATGCTGGTTTTTCAGTTGGTTAAAGTCACGCTCAGTCATTGGAACAGGTTTTATGTTTGTATTTAAATAACTGAGATCTGCTGCAGCTTCTTTCTCCAAACTAGAGGTATTGACTGCTTCCAATATTTCCAAAGAGAGAATTAAACCGGACTTGGGGCCCCTGTCCATTTTTATTTGATCGCCCACTTTAACAGTATTATAACTAGCATAATCCATCTTGTATTTGACATCATCAATGAAAATATGATAATGCCTAGTGGTTTTTGTACTTCGCTTTCTACTGGAAGCATTTGATCTAATAATACTCAATTTTTTATCTGTTACTAAACCAGTAACCCTGTATTTGACCCCAACTCTGAGGTCGTAGAAATAACTCCAAATAGTATAGCCTATAACGGCTATAAAAAACATTCCAAACCCAATCATGACATATTTTACCACGCCATCAGCCATCATTCCATCTCCCATTTTATTAAGGATGAAATGGAAAATCAAGAATAAAAACCCAGCTATGAGAAATGGAAACAGTAGGATTGGGATTAGCTTTCGCCTGATCTCCTTTCTATCTTGTGAATCCATTTCCACTTCCTCAGTAGGTTTGGTTGCAAGGTTCATTTATCCTTTAATTAAGATTTTTAAAGCTCACTTGATTTGAATACCCCATTTCCTGATAGTAGTAATCTATCATCTCTGGTAACTGAATACTGGCTAGCGCTTAAAAGTTCTACCGGTAACATAATTTCGGTATTACTAAATTCATCAGATTGTAAACGACCAAGTTGTAAAGTCATAATTCCTCCAGCAGAAAAATTGACAACTACTTTTTTCCCCTCTTTGGTTTCAAACTGACTGGTTTTTTCTGAAGGTGGGACATCACTAAAATTAAAGGTTTCGTAAGTCACACCAAAGTCTTTGCTTAATCCCACAGTAGATTCGAGATTGCCAAAACTAGGTGCAAGGTTGTCAATTACTAGGATAGTCCCATCAGAACTACAACCCTGTGGTGGCCTATCGAAGTTACTTTTCTCACTGCCTGGTATAAGCGCCCAACTAGTAGTGGGGTCAGAAGAAGTATAAACCTTATGGCCATAAATAATCGTTGTTTCTCCACGCACATTATTTGCTTCAAAAGTTATCACCAAGCCATAGTAAGTTCCCACTTCATCTCTTACCACATAGGTAGGTTGAATAAATGGTTCGGTTTCTATAGATGTCCACGTTTCACCATTATCGATGGACAGTTGAGGACCATTTTCTGAGTAAACAAGCTGTCCATTGTCTAAAAAAACTACTCGTAGCGGATTATTAAAAGGCGAACTACTAAAAGTCTTTGTAAGTTGATTGTACCGTTTATTTCTAAAGTAAATGTAATCACCTACTTCTACTGCCTGACCAATAAGTTCTCCGAATGATTCATTGATTGTTCCATTTAAATAGGCTGGGTTTCTGTTTTCGTCATACTTAATAAGACCAGAAAATGCCCTATCTCCATTTTCAAGAAAGCCAGATGTAATAAACCCATCACTTAATGGTAAAACAGGGCTGCTGAGATCAGTTGGCTTTATCCCCTCATCATCTATTTCAAAAACAGTTAATTCACCCGTGTTTTTAAATAATGGTAGAAAAATTCTGTTTCCTAACATATCAATAGCAGAAGTATTCATGAAGTTGTTATAACCATCAGGATATGGAAAATTGGTAATTTCAAGGGTTGGGCTGATGATTAGACATTCTCTTTCATAAGCTAAGGCAAAATATCCTTCGCTGTAGGCTATTACGGTGTTGTTTGGCCTAAAAGGGCCCGAAAAAGAAACCTGATTGGTACTAACTGTATTCATATCAGCATCATAAACATTAATTTCCATCCCTAGTTGATATTTTATAAAACCTATTTTCTCTCCAGATACACCAGCAAAGAAGGTTGGGTTAAAATTAATATCTACTTCTATTTCATTTAACTGTCCATCTATTACTTCATATAATTTCATTTCATTTCTACGTCCCTGAAAGGACAATACTTTGCCAGACTCAGTGACAACATGCTTTAAATTGGATGAGATTTGGGTAATAGGAGTTGAGGATTCATCTTCAATGTTAACTACCGAATTTTCTAGGATGAATTTTCCATCATTACTAATATTGGTATGGATGGTTTGCCTATCAATACTAACAGAAATTGTGGAAAATGAATCTCCACCATCGGTAGATTTAAAATAATGAAAGGAAGTGCCTGATCGTACAGAAGCAATGATGTATTTTCCATTTGGACTAATACTTAACTCCTCAGCCCTGAAATAGGGAGACTCTTCCATGACTAGCTCAAAAGACAAATCACTCAAGTTAATAGAAGGCCCATCTTCTTCACCACTGTTACATGCTGAGCATATTGAAAGCCCCGCCAATATAAAAATCAGCAAGGCCAATTGACACAATTCTTCTATTCTTAAAATACTATGTTGTTGCTTTTTCATTTTGGTATTTTCTAAGGTTATGTGAAATCTAGAAACCAGATTTAAAGGGCTGTCTGTTTCAGCAAAAATCTTTCTTCGGGCAAATTTGATTAAACTAAGAAGTAATTTCTATCAGCGTTTCATGGTAAAATACACATACCTAGCTCTCGGTAGGAGGGGTGTTTTGTAGCAAAAATTAATGGGTCAATAATTAATGGAAATTAATTGTCCAGCAGGTCTTCTAAAATATCAAACCCATCAGATTGGTCACTTTTTCTTTTTGGAGATAAATACGCTGTAAATGAACCAACCCCGACCCAAGGGTACGGGGTATCTATGGGCAATAATTTAATGATCGACTCAAGTCGGGGCGCCCGGCTAGGGGAATTAATATCCCTTAGGGATTAAATTTTCAGCTGCTATTACTTGTTCTGGTAAAACAGGAATGTTGTATTCGTTATGTGTTTCTCTATCTCCTATCTTAGAAGTTACCCTTATTACCAGTTCTACAGAATTTTCCTTTTCCAATAAAACTGCCTTTGAAACAAATCGTTTCAGGCCAGTAAGTTCTATGAGTAGGGCGTTAACCAATATGTAATTATGGGTAAAAATTATCTCACCGTATTCTTTACTATTTAACCGCTTCATTCTGGCATTGATAAATAGGCCATAACAAAACCAAATAATTACAGACAAAACGAATGACACTGCCAAGCTATAAAGCAAACTATTGATCCACCCAAATTCACGTGATAACACCCAACTAAGAACAACCATAACTACTACAGCTATACCTATTGGCACAGAATTTCTTTTCTTACTAAGTGTTCTCTCCAACTCAACTAAATACTTATTCCATTTTTCACCAGATACTTGCCAGGTATTAATTATTTCATGATTTTCTTCTTTTTATGCTTCTATTATAGAATGTCTTCTTTCATTAATAGCACTAATCAATTTTTGAATACTAAATACAGTGCCTACCAAACCAGAACCACATAAACTATAAATAACCCAATGAGTTATCCCTAATATAATTGCAAAACCACACCCTAAAAACGATGCATACAGCTATGCATAAGACCACACTATAGGTTATTGTAGATGAACCAACCCCGACCCAAGGGTACGGGGTATCTCTATCGGCCAAAAGCTTTTTTATCGACTCAAGAGTCGGGGAATTAGGTATCCCTCAGGGATTAAATTTCTTTTAATCATTTTTCTATCATAAAAATTGGTAAGGATATCAGTTACAAATATCAATTTGCAATAGGTTGGAATCAATTAGGGTTAATACGTAAAATAGGCATACCCAATGCTAGGTATCATTAGTCTACTTCAATCAGGGCAAACACATTTAAAAAATTTGGGCGCCTTAACGAGCTATCCGCTATATCTTTTTTGCCAGAAAAAGGCAAAAAAGGATGCCGTCCGGCGTGGAGCGCTGCTATCTCGGGCGCACGTTCCATACATCATTTAGCGATTAGAAAAGTTAAATGCGTTTGCCCTGCTACTTCAATTGGATTTTGGGTTTTTCAATAATTATTTATAAATAGCTTAAGCAGAAGCTTTTAAGAGAAAAGAGGCAATAACATTTATGCATTCAATAAGTTACGTTAAGGTTTTAATATTACTTGTAGTATTAAAATCAGCTATTTTATTTATCAATACCAGTGCCTTAGGACAGAGCAGTAATAATTGTCAAGAATTATTAGCTGCGGGAAGGGGCTTTCTGTATGATACCAGGGAATATAAAAAAGCAAAAAAAGCATTATTGGCTTCAAGAAATTGTTTTGAAGAAAGTAATAAAAGAGAACCAGGAAACAACGCCCTCTTCTTAGCACGGGTATATTATTTTCTTTACGAAGATTCCTTATCAGCCTTCAATTACCAAAAAGCCATCAAAAGTTTTAATCAGGAAAATGATTCTTTAAGTCTTTCTAAAGTTTTAAATAGCTACGGTAATCTTATCAGTGGAGCTGGGTTTTATGATTCAGCTATTTTTTATTTCGATCAATCCATTATTTATTGCGAACAATCAGACAATACATTAGGGATTGCTGTAGCGCTTAATAACAAAGGAAATGCACTTAAAAATTTAGGAAAATATGAAAATGCGTTACAAGCGCTTTATCGATCCTTGGCTATTTACGAAGCTGAAAAAGCCAGTGACCACAGAATTTCAAAGTCAATGTTAAATATAGGGGCTTTGCTAGATGAATTAGGTAAACCCAAAAAAGCACTCAGTTTCTACAACAAGAGTATTTCATTAAAGAAAAACATAAATGACAGTAGTGGGATTGCCCGGGTTTACAACAACATAGGAATAATTCATAAAAATGATCATCAACTGGATAGTGCTGTTTATTATTACAACCTAAGCTCGTCATATGCCAAAAACGTCAAACTAAAAGATATCAAGTGGGATAACTTGATCAACATCAGTAATATTTATGCCATTCAGCAGTCTTATGATAAAGTTGAAAATAGTGTTCAAGATGCCTTGTCTTTAGCCATTAGTATGTCTGATGAGGGCAGGATAGGCGAAAGTTACTATCAGTTGGGTAACTTAAAATTTAATCAACAGGATACAACTATTGGTCTTTATTATCTAACTAAATCGTTGCCTGTTGTTAAAAAGACAAAATCCTTTTCAGACTTGAAGGATATTTATGAGAAATTAGCGCAAGGAAATTATTCTGAGCACAATTACAAAACAGCTTATGATCTCCGGTTGTTACGAGATCAAAACAAAGACAGCGTCTATCAAAGGGCTAAAGTCGCGGCTATGGAAGATGTGATAGAACGCTATGAATCAGAAAAAAAGGATCAACAAATTGCCTATTTAGATCAGGAAAATGATTTGAAAGAAGCTTCGCTTGAACGTAATGTCTTTTTAATTATCGGGCTGGTAGTTTTCATCATTTTACTGGTACTCATTTTTTACCTTTTTAGGTATCGCACCAAACAGAACCATCTGCAACAGATACAATTACAGAAAATCAAAATGAGAGAAGCACAAATGCAAGCGGTGATTGATTCTCAAGAGCGAGAAAGAAAAAGGTTTGCTACTGATTTACATGATGGAATGGGCCAACTAGTTTCAGCTTTACAATTGAATGTGCAAGCCATGAATGAGGTAAATAGCGATGCTGACAAACGGGATAAGCTTTATGAAAACTCTACCTTAATTCTTAAAGATGTCCATACAGAAATTAGAAACATCGCTTTTAACTTAATGCCACAAACATTAGTGAAAGAAGGGTTAGTTCCAGCAGTTAATGAGTTAATTAACAGAATCAATAAGACTGAAAAGATGAGCGTTGACTTATCTGTTACTGACGTTGAAAATCGTTTTGATGAGGTAGTAGAAGTCTCTTTATATAGAATTATTCAAGAATTTTTATCAAACATTTTAAAATACAGCAAAGCTAAAAATATCTACCTTGGCCTCACCAACCATGAGGATGAGTTTATTCTTTCTATTGAAGATAATGGGGTGGGTTACGAGATAGAAGAATTCAAAGTAAGTGAAGGAAATGGGTGGAGAAACATCCATACAAGGCTCAACTTAATTAACGGCTCAATGGAAATAGATACTAAAAAAGGACGAACTGGATCCACAGTAATGATTTCAATTCCTTCTTTTGTCAATCAATTAGATTCCATTGATAAACCAAGAACCTCGGAGCAAGCTTCGAGGCATTAGATCTCACAATGTGAGTAAAATAAGAAACCTTCGCCCTCTATCAGTTTTTCTCATTAGGTGTGCTAACCTCAAGGTCATTCATATTAAAGACTTTATAGACTTGAGTTCCATCAGTAGTAAACAACAATTCAGCTTTTCTTTTTAAAGCGATAGTTTCTGCATGGTTGTTGTTTTCCCATAAACCTAAAGCACCAGAAAATACAATTTGATCATTTTCATCATAAACTTCGACTGTATTTTCATCAAGTGTTTCTGCTATTTGTTCATCCATTGGTACTTCGTAAATAGCTTGTATTAAATCTTGTGTCATTAGTGCCTCTGCACTCATTTCTATTTTAGCATCAGCAATAATTTGATTCTCTGCTTTAACTGTTGCATAAACATTGATGCCAATCAAAGCTGTTAAGGCCGAAATAGAACAGATCACTGTATATCGAATAAGTTTCTTGTTGTTTTGAATAAAGGTTTTCATTTGTCTTAATTTTTTATGATAAAGTAAGTTTGTACACCAGGTATACCAAATGAAATGCCAATAAAATCAACTTTCTGATAATCAGTTTTTTAACAAACAAAATCATTAATATTGTGTATCATAAACGAACACTTTATATATCAATAAATACAAAAGACGGACACCTAACCTTTATTTTCCATTTAAAATCAAGAACATCGGAGCAAGCTCACAAGGTATGAGTTGGAAGCAAAGGTCAGTTTACGAAGCAAACTTCGAGGCATTAAACCTCACAATGTGAGTAAACGAAAGCTCTCAATCTAGTTAGTAGGGAAGGGTTATTCCTTCGCATTTAATTTGCAGTACCCATTCATAGGTATATTAAAATACCAGTTAGTAGCGATTGATTAAGAATATCCATTATTGTTGTTTTGTAACAATGAATACTAGATATCAAGTTGTTAAAATATTCGAGAATATTTATATTGGTCTTACTAAACGTATGGATAAATATAAAATCTTACTAGTAGACGATCACCAGATTTTGCTTGAGGGAACCAAGACCTTAATAGATACGCTGGAGTTATTTGAAGTAAAGCATACTGCAAACAGTGCAGAAGCGGCTCAAGAATTATTAAAAAGCAATGAATACGATATTCTAATAACTGATTATGAAATGCCTGGAATGAGTGGCATGGAGCTCATTCAATTGGCTAAAGCCGTAATTCCAGATATTAAAACCATAATTCTCAGTATGCATGACAATTCTGCGGTTGTCAAAGAATTATTAAAGATGGGTGTAGATGGCTATATTCTTAAAAATGATACTCATCATAGTATAAAAGAAGCATTGGATAAGGTCACCCGTGGCAAAAAATTTTTAAGTGAAGATATTTCAGACATTCTGATTCAAGGAATAGATGATGATAACATAAAGCCTAGCCTTACACCAAGAGAAGAAGAAATAGTCAAGTTGATTGTGAAAGAGTATAGTACTAAGCAAATTGCAGAAATACTATTTATTAGCGAACGAACAGTAGAAACTCATCGCAAAAACATACTCAAAAAAACAGGTAATAAAACCTTAGTAGGTTTAATTAAATATGCCTTTGCTCATAACCTAATGAGTACAAACCTCCAATAATACCAATTTAGCTTTAAAAGTTCGGATTAGATTCCTTCGTTTATTTTTTATTCTCAAAGGCTTTCTAACGCATGAGAAATAAACAGGAAGATACACGAAGTTTTAAAAGTAATTTGGTACAAGCTATTCATCTCTCAATGAGTTAACAGGGTTAGCATTGGAAACTTGGAATGTTTTTGCCGTTACTGTTATAAACGCAATTCCTAAAACCACCACTACGGGAACTAGTAAAATCCACCAACTTATGTCGATTCGGTAAGCGTACCTTTCTAACCACTGATTCACTACGAAATACGTGAAGGGTAGAGCAATGCCTGTTGATATGACAATCAATTGAAGATAGTCTTTAGACAGTAGGATTAATATTTAACTCACTTTAGCTCCTAATACTTTTCTTATTCCTATCTCTTTTGTTCTCTTGGCAACTGAAAAAGAAATTAAACCAAACAAACCTATACAAGAGATTAATAAAGCAAATGCAGTAAGCACACTAAATACTTTTTCAAAACGTTCGTCTTCTCTATAGAGCTTATCAAATGCCTGATCTAAGAAAAAGAAATGAACCAACCCCGACCCAAGGGTACGGGGTATCTATGGGCAATAATTTAATGATCGACTCAGAGTCGGGGAATTAATATCCCTTAGGGATTCAAAAGGACTATTTGGAAAAATTGATTCATAGGTATGCAGTATTTGTGTCAATTGGTTTTTCAAACCTCCAGGCTTTAGCTTAATACTAGCCAGCTCATCAAGCTGATCTTCAAACATAAAAATCATGGGTATATGAGCTGATTTTACTGTAGTTTGATGAAAGTTTTTCATGACACCTATGATATTGGATTTCATTCCCCAAAAGGCAATTTTCTTCTCTATTGCTTCTTCAGGGCTAGCATATCCCCAAAGCCTGATTGCCTCCTCATTTACGATAATTTGATCCATATTTGTACTATTGGCAATGAAATTATTCCCTGTCGCTATTTCCATCTCCATGGTAGGAATAAAATCACTATCTATAGAAGAGATGTAATAATTATGCTCATTTAAAGCAATCACTGGGTTTATCCCAGTAGTAGTACTCATTTGATGAGCTGGCATCCCAGGAACAGCTGATGAAAGTCCCACAGATTTAATATCTGGATAGTTCAACAGTGCTTTTTTAAATGTTTGATAATTGAGCTGTTGTTGATTGGTTTGTGGTGTTCTTACAACTACAGTCTTCTTTAAATTTAACCCGAGGTCTTTATTTCTCATAAAACTAATCTGTTGGTTGGCTGTCAACGTCTGGATCAATAAAAATATCATGATAAAAAACTGGAAAATTACTAATGATTTTCTCAACAGCGATCCTTTTGACGAATGTGAGAACTTTCCTTTAAGTACAGTAGATGGTTTAAAAGCAGACAAAATGTAAGCTGGAAAAACACCTGATAAAAAAGAGCTGACAACTAAAACACTGATTTAACCCGAATGATACATTAGACTTTTAAGAGAAAATCATAAGTGGCTAAATGACTGTTAGTTATGGTTTGCATCAAACTTCTATTGCATCATTCGGGTTTAAATCAAGAAGAGGAAAAGAAATACGGTATAAGGCACTAAAAATGAATAAAAAAGAAATATTAACTTTCCATTTTGGAATACCTTCAAGTGATGGAAATATTACAACACTAGAGAGCGAACAATTTACTAGAAAGTTTCTCAGTGAGTTGGGAGTAAAAGTCTTTAGTGGATGTTGGGGTAAAATAGATTTGTCTTCACCTAAAATTGAAGAGTTTATTGATAAAGTGAAGTTTCATCAAAAAAAAGATAATGCAGATTTTGTTGGACTTAGTTTACTAAATCAAACTATAACTGAACCTACTGAATGGTATGAGATAAAATCTGAAAACAATGATTTTGACTCAACCACACATAAGTTATATGATGACATTAAAGGCTATACTATTAAAGCTTATAAAATACCTGCTAACATAAACACTTTATCTCTTAGTGGTTATAATCCAATAGTATCTGAAAAATTTGTAACCCTTGTTCGTGAAAATAATTTAACCGGAATAGATTTTATATGGGTAAATGATAATGGGAAATACAAAGCAAAACAATGGTACATCCCAATTCCTAATCAGCCAATAGGTAGGGGGCTTGACCATTCTTGGTTTGATCCTGAAAAATTAAAAGGTACTGATTGGTTTCAACCCAAAAATCAAAATTGGAGAACAGGAGTATCTAATTTTACAGATAAACAGATTAATAAAAAAACTCATTTACCAAGGATTACTGGTGAAATAATAGATCTATTTGATAATCACGAATTAATCATTCATACTAATAGAGAATATCTTAGAGAATTTCTTCCTGAGACTGATTTTGCATTTGGTTGGAGGCAAGAAGACACTACAAAAGAAGACTATGTGCTTAGGGAAAGGATTCTTTGTATAAACAGAAAGACAGCAAAACTATTGATTAAAAATAATATCATTGCTAAAACTGATATTGAACCTATTAAGATAGTTGATAATATTACAGACGGAAGAGCTGTTCTTGACACAAATAGACACTATCCATCACCATTTTATACTAAAAATGAGTTTATTACTTTACAGAAGATTGTCAAAAAAGAATTTGATGAATTTAAAAACTTAAAGAAACCTAAAAAAACAGTTAAATTTAAAGAATCTCTTTCCTTATTACGGAAAGTAAAAAAAGAAAGACCCGAAGATTTTAATAAAGGAGTCAAGAATTTAGAAAAAGTTATAAGAGATAAATTTATTCCTAATCAGTATCAAGAAATTTTAAAAATAACCAATGGATGTAATCTTGATGCGGAATGTTCATTTATATCAAAAGAAGAATATTGCTCTTTTAACCAGGAAAAAGAATTAATCTTGGAAGAACTAATGCCCTCTTTTGAAAAAAACATATCATATATTGGATATAGTATTGATGGCGATTGGTATGCTATCAATAATAATGAAAGTTCAGAAGATTATAATAATGTATATAGAATAAGTCACGAAGACCTTAGTATTGAATATAAGTGGTCTAATCTAGGTGAACTAATATTTGATATTATAGATGGATTCTATAATTGAAATCATCATACAACAATCGCTATAATTAATACGGATTTTGGTGATTAACCCAAAGTTTAGAGCTTTTAACTAAATCCGCCAAATCTTTTGATTCTACTATAAAATGAAAAGATAAACCCGAATGATGCAAACCATAACTAACAGTCATTTAGCCACTTAAATCCTAATTTCCTACTCACCATAATGGAGACTATGTCTGCGTGGCAAATCAGAATTTAAGCAGTTATCTAACAGCCATTTATGATTTTCTCTTAAAAGTCCAATGCATCATTCGGATTTAAATAATTTAAAATGGTATTCAATCTTAAATACTCTTTTACTTTTGCAATTTTATATGAAAGATATACGCATAGTAAGCCCTGGTAGTCAAGGGAAAATCACCAATGAATTTGGCGTTCAAGAATCACCTCCAGCGAATTGGGGATTCCTACCTGCTGGTGATGCAGCTGTTACAAGAAAGATCACTGCGCAAGGAAAATATTGGAGGGTGCAAGTAAAGAAAGGCAAAAGAATTCAATCAACAGGAATCTGGGCACCTACAAGTCATATTATCATAGCAAAAGAAGCAGTAGAAAAAATGCGTTCTGCTCCGGGTTATGAAAAGAAAAAACAAAATGCCAAAGCTTTAAGGGAAAAGAAGCAAGTAGCTTATGCCATCGAGTTTGAAAAGGCAGTAAGTCAATTCCTTAATTTTCATAAGAATCATAAGGATTTAGAAGTTGTAATGGCTAAAGCAGTAACTGCCCATGCTATTCCAGTGGGCAGTGGAACTGTTGCCAGAACCACCATGATCCCATTACCTGAAAGAGCCAGTAAAGCCGTCATTGCGTGGATGCGTCATCAAACTACTAATTATGACCATATGAAAATTGCCAGGGTAAAAGGTGAAAGAAGGGCAGTTAGGAGAAAGTTGGCTTCTATTTCCGTTAGTTTACTAAAAAACTATAGAGAAGGTACACCGATTGATTTAAACTGCCCTTTAAGAAAGGTTTTAATCCCTAAGGGATATTAATTCCCCTGGCCGGGCGCCCCGACTCTTGAGTCGATCATTAAACCCGAATGATGCAATAGAAATTTGATGCAAACCATAACTAACAGTCATTTAGCCACTTAAATCCTAATTTCCTACTCACCATAATGGAGACTATGTCTGCGTGGCAAATCAGAATTTAAGCAGCTATCTAACAGCC
>CALGOB010000035.1 GCA_937958005.1 uncultured Cyclobacteriaceae bacterium | reverse complement strand
CTAACAGTCATTTAGCCACTTAAATCCTAATTTCCTACTCACCATAATGGAGACTATGTCTGCGTTGTAAATCAGAATTTAAGCAGCTATCTAACAGCCATTTATGATTTTCTCTTAAAAGTCTAATGCATCATTCGGGTTCAATAAGCTTTTCCTACTTTTTACCAACAAATAAAGATATGCTAGAAGGATTCCAAACAAGTTTAATATACTTGTTGAAAGCTATTTTGCTGATGTTTTTGGTAAGGTGGAACTGATTGTTTAATTGATAGGTTGATAAAAAGACTGAGAATAGTCATTTTAACTGTTAGCATATGAAAATACTTCATCTAGAAAAATAAAGGATACGTGAATCAAAAAACCACCTTCGTCGAAAAGCAATTCTTTGGTATCATTTAAAGTACTACATTTAATCAAAAGATTAAAAACGCACTTTTTTTATTAAATTATGAGTAGCATTCAGAAAGTAGAAAGAATAGAGGAGATTTGGAAGCCGATAGCGGGATTTGATAACTACCAAGTTTCGAATCGCGGTGAAATCAAAAGTCAAAATAGAAAGACCTGGCATAAGGGAAGTAAGACCTTTATGAATATTAAAGGTAAGATTATGAAACAGAGGTGGAATAAATCTTGCAAATGTTGTTTTTTGGATTTAATTGACAATAACGGAAAACGTAGAACAGTATATCCTCACAAGGAAGTTGCAAAAGCTTATTGTATCAATGTATTGCCTAATGAATATACAATGGTGATACACCTTGATAACAATCCCAAAAATAATGATAGTTCAAATTTGGATTGGGTAAGCCCATCAGAACACATGGCTTTTCAGTTTAAGGTTGGAAACAAGGATAATTATAAGGTATGGGAGGTTAGAAAGAGAAAATATAAAAATGGTTTTAAAAATGGCAATACTCAATCGTCCAATTCTAATAAAAATGAAAAAGTAGAAGTAAAAGAGAATACTGAATCACAAGATAGTGAAAGTGTTCCCAGGATGGCTTACGTATAGTAGTAATTATTCACTTCTTTAAAAGCATGGCACCATAACTATATCCACCACCAAAAACTGATATTACAATGTTGGCGCCTTTTTTGAAATTTCTCCAGTTTTCCCCAAGTACAATTGCACATCCTGCACAACCAGTATTACCTAGATATTCAATGTTGTTCAACGCTTTTTCTAATGGAATTTCCAGGTTTTCCACAACATTTTTAGCAATCCTTAAATTTGCTTGATGAGTGATTAGAAAATCTAGATTTTGCATAGTCATTTGATTGTCTTCAAGAATGTTTTGAGTTGATTTAGCCATATAATTACAGGCATTAATAAACACATCACGTCCATTAGGCATACTGAGTCCACCATCAAACGGCCTGAGTACAACCCCATCTATTCCCCTTCCAACAGTAGCAGCCCCCGCAGTTTTAATTTGAATGACCTCCATTGAATGTTCAGAAATCTTTTCTTTAGTAACTCTAATAGCAGCGGCACCATCTCCCCATAAATGACCTGATTTTGTATTTGAATCATTGTTATAAGCGGTATTGTGTTCTGCAAGTACAATTAAAGCATCTTCAGCTTTCCCCATGGCAAAATATCCTTCAACTAACTCCATCGCATTTAGAAAAGAGGAACAAGCAGAACTTAGATATACAGAGGGTATATCAGCTATACCCAAATGATGCTGTACGAAATGAGAAATAGTAGAGACCGTGTCATAAGGCGTATAAGAACCACTTACGATTAAATCTACCTTAGATAAGTCAGAGGTTTCCTGAAGAGCTTCAGTGGCTTTAACAGCCATTGTATGCGTATTTTCATTTTCAGCAGCCTTCCTCCTTTCTTTTATGCCAGTCCTTTCAACAATCCAGCTGTTAGTAAGCCCATTTAAGCTCTCAAAATAATCATTGGAGATTACCTTTTCAGGTAAATAGATTGATACATCTGAAATATACATACGCAAAAAGTACCCCGATAATTTACATATCGGAATGAGTTATTTGTTTTCAGCCGTGAAGTAAATAAAAATTCAATTAAAAAAGAATAAAAAAGTGTTAAGTGTCTAATCTATTCCTGAAGCATCTGTCTCAGATTGAGGAATTGGAAGTATAAAACGATCCTCAAGTGGATTTAAATCATTGCCAACCATAAATTCATCAGAATCAAGATTAGCTCTTCTTCTTTTTAAATCATGCAATAATTGCCCCTCGTAAAATAACTCCCTATTCTTTTCAGTTACAATACTCTCAAACAAAGCGTCTGCTATCGGAAAATCACTAGCAGTATAAGCCGTAAGCCCTGCCCTTGTTCGGGTTCTGTTAATATCTGCAATGGCATCAGCATTGATTGCAGGAAAATTTAACTCAAATGATGCTTCAGCTCTTATTAAATACATTTCAGCTAATCTAATAACTGGTAAAACATGGTCTGTACTGATGTATTTAGATGTGGTGACTAACCCTGGTCTATTAGGGTTTGCATGAAATGCAGTAGTTACATCATTGACAACTGAACTACTATCTACCTCAAAATCAATTATGCCTCTGACATCATCGTTGGTGAATTTTGGTGAATTTCTAATCTCACCGAACGCATCTGTTAAAAATGACCTAGTCATGCCTAAAGTGCCAAACCCTGTATTAATCAAGCCACTATAAAAAGTAGTAATGCCAGTTGCCGTATTCCTGTTTCCGGTGTTGCTTGAAGCATTCTGTTGAATCGCAAAAATATCTTCAGAACTGTTGTTGGGATTGTTAAAAACATTTCTATAGTCGGTTTCTAAAGTGTATGAGCCTGAATTAATCACTTGAGTAGAAAAATCAATTGCTCCACTGAAATCATTCTTCTGCATGGCAACTCTTGCTAAATAGGCTAAGCAAGCCCCTTCAGATAAGTCTGTACCATTCCTTCCAAACGGTCTAAGTAACTCAGCGGCATCATTTAAGTCCATTTCTAACCTTTCATAAACTTGTGCCACACTGGCCCTTGTGACAGTTCCTATATCTTCTAGTGAGTTCACAGGTTCAGTTCGAATAGGAATTGCCTCAGAGTTTAAAGTACTAGCAGCATATTGAGGAGCCCAAAGCCTCACCATTTCAAAATACAAAATACCTCTAATGGCCAAAGCTTCACCCTGTATTCTATTCCTTACATTTGCATCTGTTACATTGTCAATGTTTGCCAAAATATTATTGACCAAGTTGATGGTTTCATAAGCTCTTAGCCAATTGTTATTCACTCTAGGGTTTGTATTAATTTGATCTTTCTGTAGAAAATTTAAATAATCACCACCATCAGTGATATCCCATAAAATCTCAAAAGGCTGTGTATAGGCTAGGAGTGATGCAATAATGCTGAAATCTCCCCCTAAAAGTTCTCCTCCATCTAAAGCACTAGCAGTTCCCGTAAAATTAAAATAGGCACCATTTAACGCCGTTTCAATTTGCTCAGTAGTGCTAAATACATTTTCATTGATTACATTATCCGCGTCAACCTCCAATAGACTATCGCAACTGGTATAGGTGAAAGTCAATAATATAATAGCGAGTGGAATAAATGTCTTTTTCATAATTAAAATCCAATTTTAATACCAGTAATGAAAGTTCTACTTTGTGGGGCAGTGAAGTTATCTATGTTTCTTAATAAATTCGCCCCTATTGATCCAAGTAATGGATCCACAGAGTTTACATCAGGGTCATATCCAGAATAATCTGTTATAGTAAATAAATTTTGACCTCCTATATAAAAACTTAAGCTTCGAAGATTTAAACTGGATAGAACAGGGGCTGGTAGATTGTAACTCAAGGTTAAATTGTTCAACCTGATATAGCTACCGTCTTCTAAAAAACGACTAGATGGTCTTGTGTTGTCATTATTGGCCGGATCAAGTACAGGGAACTGAGCATTGTCACCAGGACTATACCATCTATTTGCTTGATCAGCCCGCTGCCCAAGTTGTCTAAAGCCACTATTGGCAAAAAGCTCAGCAGTTTGATTATATATATCTACTCCACCTACAAATTGAAATAAGAAATTGAGTTCAAAATTTTTATAAGAGAGTGTGTTGTCTAAACCACCAAAAAAGTCTGGGTTAGGATCACCAATAACTTGTCTCCCATTACTAAGAGCATCATCATAGCTGGTGGTAGTTCCTCCATTTCCATTGTCATAGATAGCTCTCCCATTAGAGGGGTCTACTCCAATATACCTTGGTAAAAAGAATACCCCTGGTGACTCACCTTCTATAAATGCACTTGGGGGCAAGACAACTCTGTTACCTCTTAAATTATCGATAGTGGAGTTATTAGTAGCAATATTAAAACTGGTGCTCCACTTAAAAACACCTTGATTAACATTTTCAGAAGTAACGTTGAACTCTACTCCATTACTCGTAAGGGTAGCAAAATTGTCTATTACACTAGGTACACCAGATGTAGGAGATATAGGTCGTAAAAATAATAGGTCTGAAGTGTTTTTCTGATAATAATTAATGGAACCTGAAATACGGTCTTTAAGAATGCCAAAATCTAAACCGATATCAAATTGCTCAGTGACTTCCCATTTAATGTCCTCATTAGCTATGTTCTCTGCTCTTATTCCTTGTTCTCCTAATCTATTGACAATAAAGTAATTGGTAGTAGATAGAAAGTCTTGAGAAGGAGTATTTCCGATGTAGCCAAAACTAGCTTTTAATTTTAGGAAACTAAAAGCATTTACATTGCTGAAAAATTCTTCATTAGAAATATTCCATGCTCCTGATATTGCAGGAAAGAAGCCATATTGGTTAGATGGGCCAAATCTAGAAGACCCATCATAACGGCCAGTAAATTGGAATATATACTTATCGTTGATGCCGTAATTAATTCTCCCAAAGAGTGAGGCAAGTTTAGAACCAGCACTTGGAACAGGGTTATTGGTAAAGCCATTGACTTCAGAATTGATACCTTCTAACTCAGTAATCGAATTTACTTGGGCAGATCTAAATTTGAAATCAGTAGTTGAACTTTGGTAGGCAACGCCCAATACTACCGCTAAATTACTATGATCACTTATTTTTCTTTCGTAGTTAAAATTGGCATTGAATATATAATTAAATACATCCACTTCTGATAATCTAGAGAAACCATTTGGCACCCCATCCAAAGTTTCTGGACCTTGTCTTCTTTCAGTGCGTTGATCTAATACATCTACACCAGCATCAAAATTGAATGATAAATTATCAGTGATTGTATAGTCTAAACCTAGAGAAGCGATGCCCACATTAGCATCTTCTACAAATTCACTGAAGTTGATTTCAGTAAGTGGATTATAATCGGTAGACCCAATCAACCTAAAACTATTGCTAGGATCAAAACCGATAGCACTTGGAATAACAATAGCTTGTAGCGGGTTTCCTAGGTCGGCATCATCTGGAAGAAGATTGCTTGTACTCTTAGCATAAGAAAGATTTAAAGAGACAGAAACTTTATTACTGAGGTGTCCGGTTAAATTAGCCTGTGCATTAAATCTTTCAAAATCATTTCCAATTACTATACCTTCTTGATTTTGATAGGATAAACCTCCAAAATATTTAAAGTTTTTAGTGCCACCACTGGCCGAAACATTTGCTTTGTTAGTTAAAGCGGTTCTAAATATTTCATCTTGCCAGTCAGTATTATTGCTCAGTACATCTAAAACTTCAGTTGGAAAGGAAAAACCTGCTGGCCCACCACTTACTCCATTTGATTGTTCCAGTGCTTCAAGTTGCGCTCTAGAGATGTCTAAACCTACCGTCCTTGCAAAAAACTCAATAGCTAAAATCCTATTTTCTACTGGCGAAGAGATGTCTAACTTTCGGGGTACTGTACTTAAACCAAATTGGTAATCTGCATCAAATTTAACTTTTCCTTGATCTCCATTTTTAGTGGTAATAACGATGACACCATTGGCTGCCCTAGAACCGTAAATGGCAATAGCAGAGGCATCTTTTAAGACTTCAATGGACTCCACATTATTTGGATTAAGATCTGATTGATTTCCAGAGGTTAATGGAATTCCGTCCACCACATAAAGTGGTTGGTTAGAAGCAGTTAATGATGATCCCCCTCTTATGAGTACAGAGGCCGCAGCACCCAATTGACCTCCTGAATTTTGAACTAGAACTCCTGAAGCCCTACCTTGATTGGCCTGTTCTAAAGTTACAACAGGTTGTTGTGCAAGCTTAGTAGCATCTATGGAAGCAGTGCTACCTGTATTGCTATTTTTGTCCAAAGTACCATATCCAGTAATGATTCCTTCATTAGTAGTAGAATTGGACGAATCATTCATCTCAACATCTATGACGGCCCTGTTCCCAACGATAATTTCTTGAGTTTGAAAACCATCTAGAACAAAAATCAGCGTAGTGGCTCCTTGCGGTAGAGTTATGCTAAAATCACCTTGTAAATCAGTGTAGGTAGAATTTTCGTGACCCTTAACCTTTACGTTTACGCCAGTCTTGCCTAGAATATCACCCTTTGCTTTTACATTTCCAGTAATTACGCTTTGTGCATGGGCACTAGTAATTAGGACAAAAAATAAGAGGAGGTTGGTTAGTGTTTTTTTCATAAGTGTGTAATTAACCTTCAAATTACTAATTATCGTAAATGTAGTAAAAACTGAAGTCATACACATGACAAATAAGATTAGATATCAGAATAAGCAGTTTTTGATTTTATTTAGGACATTAGCATTTTTAAATAGGTAGTTTATTATTGACAATGATTAGTCTTATTGATATAAAAAAAACGGTGTCAAACTTGACACCGTTTTTGTATATATTAATTATAAATAATGTACTTTTTAGAATACATCCACTGTAAATGTATTTGATACAGAATTTCCAACTAAATCAGATATACCAACAAAGGTTAAATCAAAGCTAAATGGATTGTCATCTATATTTGTTCCTCCTTGTGTAGGAAAGAAATTTATTGTTATCGATGATCCAAGATCATCAAGAACTAAACTAGTTATGGAACCCATCCCATTAAAATCTGTTGAAGAAATGTTGAAACTAGCGCTTTCAGATTCTTTCAATGTTTCTGAGAAGTTTATAGTTACAGAAACATCTGAGACGGAACCAAGTTCGTTTATTCTTACAATTATGTCACCAATAATACCCGTAGGAGTCACATTATCAATCACATAAGCATCGTCCAAGTCAGCATCTGACATGATAAATCCAGCAACAACCGATCCGCCTGTAACAGTGAAACTAATTGTATCTGTAGCTGTAGCCCCAGCAGTGTAAATAAAGAAATAATCTTCATCTTCTAACTGGGTTAAAGCACCTATGACATCATCAGTGGCTCCAGCAGTAGAAGTCCTAGTGATCGTAGGAGCAGTTACAAATGTAGGGGTTCTGTCAAATGTAACGAAAACCGTATCAGAACTACCACTATTTAAAGTTCCCAATCCATTGTTATCTTTAATAGAGAGGTCATTTACTACCAATCTATTGCGATCCCCAAGTACAGGATTATATCTGAATTGTGAATTAAAGAAAGAAAAACGACCAGTTCTTGTTATATCACCTGTTGCATTTCCTCTATTGAATACTCTACCATCAGTCAAAACCATTTCAAAATCAATGATAAAATTATCAGCAGTTGAAATACTGGTCAGAGTGGTGCCCACATGAGTCATTAAGTCTTCCAATGTGGTAGAGAAAGTCCCTACGGGTAATCCATTTGTAGTAGGGCTCGTGTCTGTAAATGCAGAAGCAGGGATGACGGTAAATGCAGTCATTGCTACATCACCAGTTCCTGTATCGTCTCCATCGTTAAATCCGACATTCACTCTTACTTCTTGTAGTAAAGAACCACCCGATGCGTCTTGAGCTTCCAGTTGAATTGAATAAGTAGTACTTGGATCTGAAACATCCAAGTTGTTTGTTTCTCCAAGATTTCTTAAAATCGCTCCGGAAGTAACATTTTCTAATACATCATCTATCACTTGGTCGGAACATGATGCGATTAATAGCACACCACAAATCCATAAAGAAGTGTTTATATATTTAAATATTCTCATAATTTGATTCAATTTTAATGGTGATTAGTTAGCTAACAATGGTACACCCATGTCCCAAAAAACTTGTGTAGTTACACCACTTTTTTGAGATACTGAAGAATTGGTTTCAGTAAAGATAGCAGGATATAAGAATGACCTGAAGAAGGCATCTTGACTAGCTCTTGGTGTTAGGTTTTGTTGTAACGTAGAAGGCCTTCCAGTTCTTCTATAAAAATTGAAAGCATCTATCCCATTTCCGAATAGAGTTACAAAATATTCTGAACCTAACAGGTCCCACTGCTCTTCAGTAGTCCCATTGTTAAACAACTGGGCTAATTCAGTTAAGTATGCATCATCTAATTCAGTGCCAGGAACCATTCTCATATCAGCAGTAGGGTCATTTGGTCCAAATGATCTAACAGTTGAGAATGATTTACCAACGCCTGATACAAGAAACGATTGAGCTGAAGCAACGTTTCCACCAGCCAAAGCCATTTCAGCTTGCATGATGTCTGTCCAGGCTGAAAGCATGATAGGAGTAGAACCCGCACCTCCGGCACCAAAACTAATACCTGTTATAGGTTCAAAAGATGAATCATCCACTCTTCCACCTGCTGGATAAACACCAAAAGCTGTTCTGAGCTGACCATCTGGAGGAACACCATCTTCATCACCATGATCTCTTCCCCAATATCCATCAGGTAAACTACAGAAAACATCGCCAGCATCTTGGTAGTGTTGTGGTGCAGTTTCAGCCACACAGTTTATCAAGTTTGGCTGATCTTGTGGTACAAATGAAGTCTGTCTATAAAAATAGTATCTCATTCTTGGATCTGCATCCTCAAAGTCACCTATACCATTTCCGACTTTATCATTTAACATATAACCCATAAGCCAGTTAGACTGGTAGATATTTGCCCCAGAAGGCGTGTAATCTGTTACATAATCAGGATGTCTAGTATCAGGATTATTGTTAGAAGTACCCCAAGGGAAAAACATATCCTCAGATGGATCATTGATAAAATCACCACTAGCAACAATGGCATCAAATTGTGCGGCAGCACCTGCATCTACTAATCTTGTAGTAACCAAAATTTTCATTCTGATAGAATTGGCTGCCTTGATCCAGCTTTCCGGATCACCACCGTAAAACAGGTCCTGTGTAGGAGCTGCAACTACCTCCATATTCAAATTAGCAATTGCATCATTTAACAAGGTCATAGCAGCAGCATAAACCTGAGCACCCGGATCAGTGTTTGGATTAAGATTTTCTGATCCCAACCCTGCTTCTGAAAATGGTACATCACCAAATAAATCAACCATTGTAATTAAAACATAGGCTTCAATTATTTGTGCAATAGCAATATGGTGCAGTTGACCAGACTCTTGAGCCACAGGAGTCATAGTGATCACATCACTCAAAATTTCCTGATAAGCTCTTCTCCAATCTACATCGAAACGAGTTGCCCCGTATGCATTGGCGTAATTGAGGCCATTCATATTCAATAACCTAGTAACTTCTGAAGTCTCAATGTTCAATGTAGTTACTATTCTTCCAAAATCTTCTTCAATTTCATTAAGGAAGAAATCAACACTAGACTGCTCTGGAGTCAGTGCGTTTGGGTTTTGTGTAATATCTAAATCTGTGGTGTTACATGCCCCGAAAATAAATATCAGAGACAAGCAAACCAGCTTTAGTAAGCTATGTGTATTTTTCATAGTTAAATTCTTTTTTAAATTTCAAGCAAGACTCTTAAAAAGTAAATTTCAAGGTTCCACCAAATCTTTTGGAGCTAGGCCCACTTAAGAAGTCAAATCCCTGTCCGTTACCAACACCTAAGCCAGCGACATTAGGATCAAAATTTGTTCCTGGTGGAACATTAACAGCCCTGTACCATAAGTTATAACCTGAGAAAGTTAAAGAAGCAGAACCAAATGGAGTTTTGCTCAATATACCTTTAGGTAAACTATAGGTCAATGAGATTTCTTGCAACCTGATAGTAGTAGCATCATAGATTACTAACTCATCAGGGCCAAAAAGCACATTGTTGAAATAGAATGAAGAATTATTAATTTGAAGGTCATTAGGGACAAAGTTAGGCGCGTCTGCCGTACCAATATTTCTAACACCATCTAATATGAAAGTATTTACTCTGTCTTCTGTATCGGTAGTTAAACCTCTACCCAATAAAGTAGCCACCGTACTTGAGTAGATATCACCACCTTGTACATAATTGATTACTGCAGAAAAAGAGAAATTTTTGTAATTAACAGTATTGATTGAGTTTAAAGTGAAATCAGGAATCGGATTACCGATTACAAATGTTCCTTCTTCCTCTGTATATCTACCATTACTATTGATGATTGCCTCACCATCGTCATTTCTCAAAATTCTTGAACCCTGAATAACTCCTAATGGCTGACCTTCAACAGCAAAGTTTCCTAAGTTGGTAAAACCAGCAATTGCTATTTGATCTGTATCATTTCCTAGATCTATTACTTCACTTTGGAAAGAGGTGAAATTCAATTTAGTATTCCAACTAACTAGAGAGTTTCTGAAAACATCAATCCCTAAATCTATTTCTAATCCTTTTGTGTTTACTTGACCTAAATTAACGGTTGTTGAAGTAAAACCAGTTGAAGGATCCAGTGGACGATTAACGATCTGATCTCTGGAAACTCTTCGGTATAAAGAAAGATCTAGTGTAAGACGATCACTAAGAGCAACAGCTTCTACTCCTACTTCTATCTCTTCTTGTCTTTCAGGCCTTAGATCTGGGTTTGCTAAAAGTGCCCCTGTTGTATTGGATGCGGTCACAGTACCGTTTCCATCTACAAAATTTCTAGGAACCAAGTTAAGTGTTCTTGAAACAGGAAAACCTGGAGCAAAACCTGCAGAGGTACCAAAACCCCCTCTTAACTTTAGCACGCTTAGCAAAGAACTGTTGGTGATCTCAGGGAATATTTCTGAAAGAAGCACTGAAGTACTCACACTAGGGTAAAATAAAGACCTGTTTTCTTTTGTGAAGTTAGATACTGCATCGTTTCTTCCTGCCAGGGTTAAGAAAACATAACCATTGTAGTTGACCTCAGCTTGACCAAAGAAACCTAGGATGTTTTGTTCTTCAAGAAATTGAATAGGAGCTTGTTGTGTGAAATTAAAATGTCTAAAAATTCCAAAAACCAATTGATTGTTACTAGTAACACCTTGTCTGTCTAGTACGGTTCTTCTACTGGTAGCTCCCACGTTAAAGCTTAATGCAAATTGCTCACTTAAGTCATAATTACCATTTAAAGTCAACGTATGGTCCCAAATAGTACTCAAGTTGTTAAATGACCTATATTGACCAGTTAAAGGACCTTCAACACCCCCTTTGTTTTGTCCAGACTCATTTAGTTCATTATAAATATCATATCCTATTCTATAAGCAACATTTAAGTTGTCATTGATGTCATAAATAGCACCCAATGTACCATATACTCGATTGGTCAATTGACTATTGAAAGCATTGTTTGCAGTCCATAAAGGATTCTGGATGTCATTTCCGTTTCTGTAGTAAACACTACTACCATCAATCGGGTTTTGGAAAGGCAAGTTGAGTAAATCAATACTTCTAGGAGTAAAGAACAAATGACCAAAAACAGAAGAACCAGCACCAAAAGAACCATTTCCTTGACTTGCCGCAATAGGAGGGGAAGTGAAATCTGTTCTAGATAAGTTCATGGTTCCATTGACTCTAAAGCCATTAGAGAATTTGGAACTACCCCCTACACTTAAAGAAATTCTTTCAAGGTTGTTGCCAGGCGTAAAACCTTCATCATTTAGATAACCAAAATTTACATTGTATGAATTATTCGCATCTCCACCTCTTACGTTTAGTGAAGTATTGGCTACTACACCCGTTCGAAAGAAATCTTCTACATTGTTATAAGGTCTCCAAGCGTAATCAAACCCAGGAGTTCCTTGTTGAAATTGTGGGAAAGCAGCTCTTAACGCAGGGTTTGAGAATTGAGAATAAGGATGAGGAATGTTTCCATTGTCATCAACAGTTGCATCACTACTAAATCCAGCTAGTCCATCTCTGTTAAAACTTGGCCCCCAGTTACTGAAAAAGAAACCGAATACCTGGTCAAATCCATTCCCAAAAGAATCTTGGTAATCCGCTAAAGAAGCAATTTGGTTGGCAAATACTGACTGAGTAACAGAAAACTCAAGGCCTTTGTTATTAGTCCCACCTGAGCCACCTGATTTTGTAGTAATTAAGATCACACCATTCCGTCCAGCAGAACCATAAAGAGTAGCAGCAGCAAGCCCTTTTAATACTTGAATTTCTTCAACGTTAGAAGGGTCAAAGTCTGAAAATCTAGATCCACCCCCAAGGCCACCATCAACAAATTCATTCCCATCAGTAGTAGCTCCATCACTTTGGTTGGTGTTTGTATTAAATGGAACACCGTCAATGATAAAAAGTGGTTGATTATTCCCCGTAACAGATGATAGACCTCTAATTACGATGTTGGTACCTGATCCTGAAAGCCCGCTTTGTTGCGTGATCTGAACCCCAGAAGCCTTACTTCTCAGAGCTCTACCAATATCACTTTCAGTCTTGTTTGCAACTTCATCAGAATCAATCGTACTAACTGCGAAACCTAAAGCCTCTTTTTTACGTTGTATACCTTGAGCAGTTACTACGATCTCATCTAGTTGTTTTACATCAGAAGTCATGGCTACATCTATTACAGATCTAGCACCTACTTGTACTTCTTGTGTTTCTAAACCAACAAATGAAAAAACAAGGATTGTATTGTTCCCTGAAACGTTGACGCTATAATTACCATCAATGTCTGTGATTGCACCTGTGGATGTGCCTTTAATGACTACATTCACTCCTGGTACAGCACTGCCATCCTCGGCTGACTTTACTGTACCGGTGATATTCCGTGATCCTTCCTGTCCATAGGAAGCCCACGAAATTCCTACCATTACTAATAATAGTAAAATTTTCCTCATAGTTAAAATGTTAAGATTAAGTTATTACGAATCTAAATATTTATTCTCATAATAAAAAGTATACAATTATAATAGTTTTAGCTAAACCCATCATTTGATGAGATAGATTTAATAATATTATGCTTTTTTATGAATATGATAAATTTCTCAAAAGAGAATAAAAAATAGAACCTATTTGATCTGTGGCCTTAATGTTAAGTAATTGTGACTTTTTATTTTGCGATTGATATGTATGCTTAAAAAATAAATTTGAGCTTGTTTTTTCCCTTTATGAAGTTGAGGGTTAAATTAGATTTATGCAATTTCTAATATCTATGCTATCAGCAAGGTTTATGAGGATAATTTCAATAAAGCAGGGAATTAATTTCTGTAATTGTATAATTCCTATCATGACGGATGCTACTTTCTGATAATGATAATTATGGATCAAGCAATATTCTTGAGGAGATGGAAGTTTTTCTGCTATTAGCCAAAACTAATTCAATTGCCTCTTTTATACAATTGATTGCTTTTTAGAATAAAATGATAATACTTTAGTCTTAATTAATTAAATGTGTGTGCTTGAGAGTGAGTAGAGTTGCTCCTCAGCTTTTCCCCTTGATCTATAATTAATGCATCTAGAGCACTTTACTGGGTCTTCGATTAAACTAGTTATTTGAGTTGATTTATGTGTATTTGAGATTAATTAGGACAGGGCAAAAGCGTGTTAAATGTTAAGTAATTTTTCTCTGTATTCATTATTGAGCAAAGCTTTGAGTCTCTTATTGTTTTTTGAAAGATTTTCCTTAGAGGTTTTCAAAAGGTTGAGTGCTATTTTGGAAAAGAGTGTGA
>CALGOB010000034.1 GCA_937958005.1 uncultured Cyclobacteriaceae bacterium | reverse complement strand
AAATTTATTGATAAATAAATTTGTTTGTCTAAAGAAAAGAATAATTGTTTTTACTGTCATCCAACTAAACTTATTATTCAAGATAAAACATCGCTAAAAGACAATAAGTGGATATTTTTATTTGCATTTCAAAAGTATTCCCCCTTCTATAAAAGCCAGATCTTTTAGGGGCTTTGTTTATTTTTTCCATGATAAAAAACGGAACAGCGCGGTGGATCGTCCAAAAAATCTACAAGACCGCTTGCAGGCTCAAAACAACATGGTAAGCCATCGTGGCTCTGCTTGATTTTTTGGCAGGCTTACCCATCTACGCGAATAACTGACCTAAATTTTACATGTTTAGTCTTCATTAAATCGAATATTCCTCGAATGCCAGTAATTATTTTTATGTATTTAGGTGGGGTGACTTGAGGATGCCCGAGACATTTGGCATCAGTAAGATTTAGGTGGAATCGGACTGCAGAAACAGCTTCAAATTATACGTCAGGTAGTCCTGTTAATTATTCGCTAAGCTATCCTGTTATTTTTTAGTCAGTTAGCCACTCATTTTCTTTCTGATCAATGAGATCTCCAAATTGAAAAAAATAAATAAAAGCAGACCAATTTAGAAAGATATTCTTTAGAGTGGGTGCTTTTGAACTGATGAAATATTGAAACTTTATTTAGTTTGGAAGTATATTGTTCAGCACTTATAAATTTGGTCTGATAATAGTAGTAAATACATAGGAATGCAGATTTGGTTCATATAGTCTTGTGTTGACATGGCTAATTTCGCTTAGATTAATTTCCATAAATTTCACCCCATATCCCCCGTTTTTGCATTCATTTCTCTTACAGCTCGTTCTATTCCATGTGGAGTAAGGGGAAACATGGGAATGATCTCTTTAATAGCCTGAATGGTATAAGTTTGTGCCCAATACCTGAGTGGTTCAGGATTTAACCAAACTGTTTTTTTAAACTTCTTTTGAATAGCCTTTAAGGCGCTTATGCTTAGAGAATTCAATTCATAAGGGGCCATTGAAGCATCACCAATAACAAATATTCGATACTTTTTATCATAGGCTAGCAGCCTTTCAATAGCCAATGACTTTCGTCTTCTCTCATCTTTAAAAACTTCATCATAAATGGTATTATGAAAATAAAATACTTCTAAATCATGAGAAAATCGGGTCTTCATTTTTCTGAAAAGTTCTTGAACTGCTTTGATGTAAGGAGCCATCGAATGTCCACCATTGTCTATCAGGACTATGATTTTTAACTCTTCATTCTTTTCACTGGTTAACTCAGGAATAAATAAGCCTCCTCTTTTGAGGCCCTTATGAATTGTACTGGGGATATCTAACTTTTCTGTAGCGCTTTCTTCTATTACCCCTTTTACTGAAGCTAAGGCTGCATCTATATTATTGTCATTTAGTAAAGCGTCTCTATCGATAGGAAAGAAATTGGGATCACCGATTACTTTTCTAGCCATTTTCCCACCACCAGTACCACCTACTCTTATGCCATTTTTAGCACCACCACCATGACCAAAAGGAGAAATACCTCCAGTTCCTATCCAGTGACTGCCTCCTTGATGTTTAGTCTTTTGTTGTTCTTTTATTTTTTCTAGCCGATCCATTAATTCGTCTAAGGACATGTCGGAAAAATCAGCCATTTTTTCTAATAGATTTCCAGTTTGTTCATCACTTTCCAAAGCAGGATCATCATCCGACTGATTTGGGTCGTCGTCAGCTAGCAATTCTTTACCAGAAATAATTTCTTTAATATCATAACTGGTTAAATGAACCCGATCTAAAAACTCGTTGACAAGGTCGGCTGGTTTAAGATGGATATCCTGATCTGCCTCATCTAAAAATTGAGTTTTCCACTCTTTGAAGGTATTAGATCTAAGAATGGCATCCTCTAAAGATTCACCTCTTTTTACATCAATATTTAGAAAGTAAGCATAATACGCTTTAGTAAAAGGCCCTACATCACTAGGCTCTTTTACAACAATGCCTTTTAATAAAGCATGTAAGTCACCCAGTGTTTTGATCAAACCTTTAGCCATCGCTTTTCTGATGAGCAGTAAGGTTCTAACATCTGATTTAAGTCCGTATTCTCTAAATACTTCAGGTAAAGAGTTGAACATAAATTTTAATTGAAAGAGATCCCACCATAAGAATTACTACCCAATACCCGATAAATTTTTTCAATATCAGCCTGTGTTTTAATCAGTGCACCGATTCCTTCTAGTCCTCTGATTTTTTTAATGGCTTCATCCGGAGCAGTATCTTTTACGTACTTCAGCCAATTGAGAATTTCTCTGGTAGTTGGAGCTCTTTCAAGACCAAGTCTCCTTAAATTGTAAAATACATCTAACGCCGCCTTTACTACACTTTCATTTATATTTGGATGATGCTTATCTATGATTTTCCCCATTACCTCTTGATCAGGAAAATGGACATAATGATAAATACACCTTCCTTTAAAAGCTGCAGGTAATTCTTGTTCCCTATTAGAAGTAATCACTATTGAAGGCATATCAGTTTCAGAAATCTCAACTACTTCTCCAGATTCCGGCATAATAAATTTCCGATGACTTAAGGCATATAGTAAATCATTAGGGAATTCCCTCGGTGCCTTGTCTATTTCATCTATTAATAAAACAGAATTAGGTTTGCCATAAGCCTGCGCTGCGGGACCCTTTATTACATAATCAGCTAAAGATTCGGGATCTCTTCCTCCAGTTGACAATTTAGAGGCTAAACCTTTTTCTTCCCTTTGAGCATTCAGGATTTCAATCTGAGAATCCCTCAAATATTTTACATGGTCAAACCTAGCAACAAATTGCTCAACGTTACTTTTAGATCCTACAGGATAAACATGTAGGTCTAATTTTAAATCATTCGCATAGTTAATGGGTAATTCAGTTTTACCAGTCCCAGGTTCTCCTTCAATCAAAAGAGGCATTCCAAGCGTACGAGCCATATGAAAAGCTTGAGCTAATTCTTTATCACATAGATATTTATCTGATCCAGTCCAAAATGAGGTTTCAGCCATAGAAATATTATTACAATTAATTTTTAACTCAACCAGCAAAGTTGATCATTTGTTCTAGACCAAAGTTAACTTGTTTTTAGCAATAAGGTAATGGCCTATTTGAGAAGGTTATAAGAAGCAACACCTTTAATCCTCTTTCGAGTAGAGCTTCTGTAGACATGAAATAGAGTTAAAACCCTAAGAGATATTAACCTGCATTATTCATGATAAACCATGACCTTGCGTAATAAGTAATTGATTTACTTAGTTTTATGATGAAAGACTTAAGAATTGACATAGCCCAAATTTGAGGAATGTCAATTTTACTCTACTGAATCGGTTACGTTGATGGTCAACCATTTAGCTTTTCTAATAATTATCTCCCTGAGTACCCCGAATTATTCCGGTTAATTTACCTGGTCAGATATCCACGACTCTTCCGCGAGACACTTCTTTGCGGAAGCGCTGAGTCTATCATTAAATTATTGCCATAGATACCCTTTACACTGGGCAAGGGGTTGATTCATATTTCTTAATACTTGCATCGGAAACTACGATTCAGCGGCTTACCCTAAGGCTAATTTTTATATTATCAGTTAACCTTCAGTAATTTATCAGAAGCGGAACGTTATAGTTATTTCAACGTTCTAGGCAACCACTCCTTTCTGAGCTAGAATAAATTTTCACCACTTGTCAGATTTTTGATAGGGGAGCTTTTACCAGAGTAGATGCTTTACAATACTTAACTTTTCGTCTCAGTAAGACCTTTTGCAAGAGCTTCCGTTATAGTCTCAACAATCACGGTTTTTTAGTGCTTCATAACCTTGTTTTTCATGATTTCGGCAGCACTTAATAGTATGAATATAGGTTTAACGATGTGATTTTAGTGAAAAGCAATAGGGTAATTTGGATTAGTAAAGTAAATTTTGACCGAATATAAAACACTTACTGACACTTCACGAACCTTTTTGTAACTTTAAACTTGGATTATCTATTTGAAATCGTTGTGTGCTTATTGAGCTCAGAATTACAGACACTTATGTTAATGAGATGGTAATGAAGAGACTGATAATCGGAGTAGATTTTCTAAGACATAATTCGAGCTCAACTAAAAAAAACTTATGGAAGACAATTTACCACAAGAACAAGCTGCAAATCACTTTTACGCTCGCGCTAAGCATTTGTTAGATACAGAAAAAAGAAGTCCTGAAGAAACCATTGACATTTTAATGAAGGATGATGGACTTGATCAAGAGGCAGCAACCAAGTTAGTGAGTTTTGCTGTAGGGGGAGCATCTTCAGAGGGTGAAATTAATGATGGGGATTCAGGAGCTAAAGATATGATTATTGGAGGACTTTTCTGTGTGGGTGGTACTATCGCCACAATTGCTGACATTGGTTATATATTTTGGGGGGCTATATTGTTTGGGGGGATTCAATTCATTAAAGGTGTAATTAAGGCATCTTCATAATTTTATTTAATAGAAATGGAAGCAGTAAATTTATTAGAGAAGTTTGGGAAATTTACCGACCAATGGTCACCAAAAATTGTAGGTGAGTTAAATGGTCAATTTGTGAAATTAGCAAAGCTTCAAGGAGAATTTGTCTGGCATAGTCATGAACATGAAGACGAGCTTTTTATGGTCTTTAAAGGACATTTAACTATGCATTTTAGAGATAAAATTGTACAAGTTAAGCCAGGTGAATTCCTAATTGTTCCAAAAGGAGTGGAGCATTTTCCTGTAGTTGAAGGGGAAGAAGTACACCTTTTGCTTTTTGAACCTAAAAACACCTTACACACAGGGGAGGTGGAATTTGAAAAAGCCGATAACGATCAACAATGGATCTAATATGATAAGGAGGGTTATTTATAGTAAAGGGAAATCATCACATAGATGCTGAATTCTTAGATGGAATAAATGAATTCCTCCCAAGTGGGATTTTATATGGTTAAAAAGATATGGATTTGAATTGGTAGGGTAAAACATTCAATGCATGTATTAGATATGTTAGATTTAATGGATCAGACAACTTTAATGGAAATCTAAGCATTCAATAATTAAGGAGAAATTGTTGTAAGAGTTAGAAAAATCCTATATTGAAAGTAACAATATCTATAAAGTTCGTTATAAGATCAGTTAGAAACTAAAATACACTACAAATTACTATGAAAAATTATTCTTTATTAAAAAGTTCTTTGATGCTAGTAATGGCATTAATGATGTTTACCGCATGTCAGTTTGATGATTTTTCTGATTCAGGATCACCAAATGTGAGAACATTTCAACCGGAGGTCAGACCAGGGGGTGAAGCTACTCTTTTAGGATCTGTTGAGACTGACGGACAAAATGTAACAGTTGGATTCTTTGTATTTGATGAAAGTGGGGATAGATCAGTATATAGGGTGGATAATGTAAGTGAAAGTCAATCTTTTTCTATTGATTTAGAAGGATTATCACCTGAAGCATCTATTGTATGTGCTTTCGTAGAAGCTATTGGGGAAGAAGAGCAAATGGTTGGAGAAGATATTCCTTTTGAGCCGCTTCCTTAAGTTGTTTTTCTAAGAGTTTTAAAAAGGGATGTTTAGTAACTAGGTGTCCCTTTTCTATTTTTCATTGATTGTTAAGGATTGATCCCTAATTATACCAATTTAGACATGAAATACCACTTATCTTCCTGTTAGCTTTCATAAAACCATGGACATTCAAAACCAAATAGTAAAATTTGCTGAAGAAAATTCTTTAAAAGAAAAAGCACTGGCTTCTTTGGATCAGGTAATGGATTAAAGTATTGAGTCTGATAAAGAATTCGGTATTGACTTTTTAGATGGGCATGATAGAAGTGAATTAATTTATGAATTTGGTAGATACGAATTACAAATTGATAGATATAACAATTATCAACTTGCTACTAAAATTCACATTTATTCCAAGAGGCATTACGGGCCTAACTTCGATGTACCTGTTGGGTATTACACAGAATTAACTGATTTGGTTGGCGAACATTTGGATGAATTCTTAATTTTTGACGGGTTACCAATTGACTTTGATATTAGGTATCACATTGAGTAAATAAATAAAGCGATTACTCAAAAGTACTTTAAGAGAAATCTACCAGAATATGAATTTGCGACCTATGTGAATCACATAATATCCTTATTTCAAGGAAAGCAATTTGATGGTGTAATCCTATTTATGAATAGATGCCTTGCTTATTTGGAGAAATCTGAAAAGAAAGAAATTGAAAAGGAATACCTGGGGAAGTGTTTAGGCTTATTTAGAGGCATCTATTACTTTGTTAAGAAAAATGAATCGGTATAAGCTGATAAAGTTCCTCAGTTCGATAAAATTAGTTTGAATTAAAAAACGAAAAGCTAGCAAAAGATAAATTGAATTTCTCTAAGTGCTTTCTACCTAGGTTAGTAGACAATCAGCATCTTGTAGATATATCAGGCAGGATGGAGAAACTCACTTTATCCAGACGTTGTAAGCAATTTGACGCAACCATTTCGGAATTTAAGCATCAATATATTAAATAACTATAAGATAAAAATTATGAAAAAATTAGTATTTACTTTAATTACGGTAGGAATTTTATTTTCTTGCAATAACGATGACGATTCGAACTCGGAAATAGAATTAGTTGGAAATTGGAAATTAATAGAAATTTTAGCAGACCCTGGAGATGGAAGTGGAACATTCTCTTCTGTTGAAAGTGACAAAATAATAACTTTTGAAAACGAAGGAATAATAACCTCGAATGGGAATTTATGCGATATGACAATTAATTCAGATAATCAGACTTCTGGAACTTACTCTAACTCTGAATCGACTTTTAACTCATCTGACTGTAATAATCCAAACTATGATTTCACTTATGAACAAAATGGGAATATTTTAATTGTAAACTATCCTTGTATTGAACCTTGTCGTGCAAAATATATGAAGGAATAAAAACTGAACACCGTGTATAATTAATGGCTAGTTCTCACCTACTTACGAAAATCCTTGCGGATTTTCTATTCGGTTTTTATTTGCTAACTTTAGTACTTGTAAAACGCCACTAATCATGCACATCAACGTTAATTTTTCATTTTAGTGCGTTAAAAAGCTTTACTCTAGCACTGGTAGAGGTTCGTTTTTCACCTCGGCGGCCCCACACTCATCAATAAAAAATCACTTGCAAAATCGAATAAGCCTTTTTATACCTAAATAGGTATTACCCAAAAATAACGGTTGCTTGCTGACGTGAAATGATAGGGTTTATGAGTTTGGAAATGTATTATTTACGAAGCCTAATCAAATAGGGTAATTGCAACAACATATAAGAGCCTCCCGCTTTATAGTGGTAGGTTCTTTTTTTAATAGGGGATATTAGATTCGTGAGGGTCTTTATTGGGGAAGTTTAGTAGGCTTTCCAATTTCTTTTCTAATTCCGGTGTAATGATATGTTCAATTCTTTCGGCATCATCATGAACATGATCAGGAGCAATTCTCAAATACTGTGTAAGATAAACTTCCCATAACCTGTGAAGCTTTACTACTCTTTTTCCTTTGTTATACCCTTCTTTAGTGAGCTTCCACAAATCATTTTCCTTGGTTAAATAACCTTGAGCTTTCAATTTTTGTAAAGCCCAATTTAATTTTTTAAGCTTAAATGGCCTTTTTTCTAGAATATTTGAAATTGACCGGGCTTGTTCAAAATTATTTTCATTTTCACCCAGTTGGAAGAATAATTTTAAGATGTTTTCCTCCAAGATCATTTTTTGAATTTTCTTTCTCTTTAAAACTTTGAATAAAATACCCTTTTTAGGTGCTAAAAAGAAAGATGCCATTGCTACCAAAGATACAACCATTACAATCCATGGCCCTGTAGGCATAGATGGGGCTACATATGAAATAAAAGCCCCGATAGTGCCCGAAAAAGCACCGAAGCCAGCGGCAAGGTAGATCATTTTTTGGAGATTGTCAGTCCAGAAACGAGCTGCAGCAGCAGGCGTTATTAGCATAGCAGCCATTAATACAACCCCAACAGCCTGTATGCCTGAAACCACTGCTAAAACAGTTAAAGTAGTTAAGATTAGATCTAATGCTTTTACAGGATAACCGATTGTTTGAGCAAAAGAACTATCGAAACTTACTAATTTAAATTCTTTAAAGAGTAGAATCACCACGGCAATTAGAAAAACGGCTATAAAGCCAAACAGGATTAAATCATCACCAACTAAAGAAGCAGCCTTGCCGAATAAAAATGAATCTAAGCCAGTTTGGGATGACCCACCTTGCTTTTGTATATAAGTCATTAACAGAATCCCAACCCCAAAGAAAACAGATAATGATAATCCTGTTGCAGTATCTTCTTTTAGTTTGGTTTTTTTGACAACATTATCAATTACTACTATACTTAACCAACCTGTAACAAATGCTCCAAACAATAATATAAATGGATTTTTTTCAGGTAATTTTAATACTTGAGATGAGAATAAAAATGAAAGGCATATTCCAGGTAAGACAGCATGAGATACCACATCTCCAACTAAAGCTTTTTTCTTCAAGAAGGTAAAGCAACCTACTATTGCAGAGCTTACAGCCAATAGAATAGACCCAAAAAGGACATATTTAATATTGGGGTATTTAAAAGTGAAAAATTCTATCAGTGTCTCCATTCTATTCCTCTCTGCCCGGAAATTCTTCTTTTTTAATCAAGTCACCAACTTCTGTTAGAAGAGTCAGTTTACCACCATAAGCTTCTTCCAGCAATTCTTTCTTAAAAATGTTTTCAGTTTTTCCAGAAGCAACTAATCGAAGGTTTAGTAATATAAGCCAATCAAAATACTTTTTGACAGACTGCAGGTCATGGTGTACTACAACCACTGTTTTTCCTTGTTGTGACATCTCCAATAAAATGTTAAAAATCGCTTTTTCAGTAGCGGCATCTACTCCTGCAAATGGTTCATCCATAAAATACAAATCAGCTTGCTGTGCAAGTGCTCTAGCTAGGAAGACTCTTTGTTGCTGGCCTCCAGAAAGTTGGGAAATTTGCCTGCTGGCAAAATCTTGCATTCCAACTGACTCAAGAGCACTCATAGTAGCATCTAAGTCTGCTTTCCTTGGCCTTTTAAATAAACCGATTTTTTTGTAACGTCCCATAAGAACTACTTCTTTAACTGAAGTAGGAAAATCCCAATCAACGGATTCTCTTTGTGGTACATAACTGAGTCTCTCTCTTATTTCAGATAAATCCTTTCCAAATATCCTGGCATATCCACTATTCAAAGGGATTAGGCCCATGATTGATTTAATTAATGTAGATTTTCCAGCACCATTTGGTCCTACTATCCCTACTAATGCCCCTTCTGGTATTGTTAAATCAATTCCCCATAATACTGGTTTCCTGTCATAGCTAACAGATAAATCATGTATTTCTACAGCAATATTTTCAGTTTGTTCAATCATTGTTTGATTCGATGTCTTTTTATGGAGATAATGAGCTTTACAATAAGCTTATTTTAATGCATCTACTATTTTATTTGTATTGTAAGTAATCATTCCAATATAAGTGCCTTGTTCTGTGCCAAAATCACCCATAGCATCAGAGTATAAGCTTCCACCTATTTTTACATCAAAACCTCTTTCCTGCACTCCCTCTACTAAGGACTTAATGGCTCTCTCTGAAACTGAAGTCTCAATGAAGACTGATTTGATTTTTCTGTTAATGATTAAATCGTTCAGAACAGCTAAGTCTTTTAAGCCGTATTCAGATAAAGTAGAGATTCCTTGAAGCCCTTTTACTTCAATGTTGTATGCATCCCCATAGTAACCAAATGCATCATGTGAGGTAATCAAAAGCCTTTGATCTAAGGGAATTTGAGTAATTTGCTTTTTAACTGCTAAATCCAATTGATCTAATTTTTGAAGGTAATTACTTGTATTGTTATCATAATACAACGCATTATCAGGGTCAGATTTTTTAAGCTGTTCATTGATGGCTTTTACCGCATATTGCCATCTTTTAACATCAAACCAAACGTGCGGATCTACAGCATTTTGAAAGGCATTACTTTTTATGATAAGAGAATCGGGAAGATTTTCTGCTACGGCAATGACATCTCTTGTTTGTTGAAGTTTCTCAAAAATCTCTCCCATTTTACCTTCCAAGTGGAGGCCATTGTAAAATATGATATCAGCAGCACTAAGCTTCTTTACATCTCCTTGTGTAGCCTTATATAAGTGGGGATCTACTCCTGGGCCCATTAATACTTCAGTTTCTACAGAATCCCCAGCAATGTTTATGATTGCGTCATAAATCATTCCTGTAGTAGCAACAACCTTAATTGTATTATTTTTAGATTCATTTTTGTTAGAGCAGCTGAATAGTACAAAAGCCGAAAGAACAATAAATGAAATAAATGTTAACTTTTTTCTATGCATATTTAAATGTTTCTTACGAGTAAGTTTTGAGCAACTTCTTTAGAAAGAAATACTTCTTTCTGATTCTCTAATTTTAAGATTAAAGAGCCGTCAAAATCAGCTCTTTGTATGATGGTGAATTTGATTCCTAGCCTTAATTCTAAATTATCTAAATGCTGTAAAAATAATGATTCAGTATTTTCTACAGCAGTTAATACTGCTGCAGTATTTATGGTCAGTTCAATTAAAGGAAACTGTGGGCCTACCATAAATTCACCTTTTTCATTAGGTATAGGATCTCCATGCGGATCTATTTTTGGGAAGTCCAAAAAATGATCAAGCCTGGAGATTAAAAGGGGAGAGGCGATGTGCTCCAATTGTTCTGCCACTTCGTGTACTTCATCCCATTTGAAATTTAATTTCTCTACAAGAAATACTTCCCACAACCTATGCTTTCTAATGATTTGTAGAGCAAGTGATTCTCCTTTTTTACTAACATTTACACCATGGTATTTTTTATAAGAGACTAAATCTTTTACAGCTAATTTTTTAATCATGTCACTGACTGATGCCGCTGCAGTTTTTAATTCCTCTGCTATGGTGTTAGTACTTACCGGGGTTTTTCCACCATCTGAAAGGTGGTATATGGTTTTAATATAATTTTCTTCTGTAAAGCTAAATGACATATTGGTTGCAAATATACTCAATCTAAATATTTAAATTTAGACATATCTAAAAATATTTTTAGAACAATTTCATTAAAATTCATTAGTAGTTAATAATCAGTATTTTAAAATTGTTTAATTAAATAAACAATTCATTAAATGTAGCAAGCAGAATTGCCTCATCTGTAGACCATAAACTGGACGTGATATCTGTTGGGTAATTTATGTTGCCAAGCCATTTTGTAAGATGATCACTGTCAATACGATCAATTTTTGTTGGGAAAGCAAGATTGTATGAATTTGCATAATCACTCCACTTAGTTTGCTCTTCACAAATAAATGGAAGTTTAAAAGCGAGGTACTCAAACACTTTTGTGGGTAGACAATTTCGATTACTCGGATTCAACTGATAAGAAACAATACCCAAGTCAGCTTTTTTGATGATACTTATTATTTCCTGATGATCAACTGGAGATTTGCCGCCAATTAATGTAACGGAATCTCTTTTGACTATCTCTGACTGGAGTGTCTTAAGGAATTTTAAAGAAGGTGAATGACCTATGATTTTTAGTTTGACATTTGGTATATCTTTACTAATTTGGTCAAATAAATGAACTGCTTTTAGTACTCCACTATTACGAGATAGGTTTCCTGTAAAGACTATATTTCTCAGTGTTTTGATAGGTGTTCTTTCAAAATTTTCGTTTACCAATGCCTTGTTTTGAAGAACTATAAAACGCTTTTTATGAAGGAATTTCAATTCGTCACAATAAGATTCTTCAGCTATTATATACAGGCTAATAATTGATTTTGAAACATGTTCCTTGAATCTTACCCAATAAGCTAGTGGAATTCTCAAAAACTTGGGAAACACCTGTTGACTCATAATATTCACAAAATAATTCTCCCTTACATCGTAGATGATTTTAGATGAGGGAAAAATGACCTTGTAAAAGATGGCTGGTATAATTAGTTCATGTGTGGAAATAATAAGAACGGAAGGTTTGAAATTTAGGATTTTACTAAGAATTAAAAAGGGGACTAGTAGCCTTTTTAAACTAATTCTATTAAATATACCTAATGGAATAAACTGTATGTTTGCTGTCTTTGAACTGTTTTTTGTGCCAAACCCAGCGATTTTTATTTCATATTTATTTGTTTTTGCCAAAGAAACTCCAATCTTGCGATAGCTTCTGGTATCGTCAATAGGCTTTAGTGTAGAAGCAATAAATATTTGTTTTTTTGAGAACATTTAAGGTAAAATAATAAAAGTAAATTTATATGGATTTCAGAGAATTAATTGAGAAAGCTTGGGATAATAGAGAATTAATTAGCCATAAAGATACAAGCGTCGCAATTAAAACTATAATAGACGACCTCGATAACGGGAAAAGAAGGATAGCGGAGCAGATAGATGGCGAATGGGTCGTACATGAATGGATCAAGAAAGCTGTTATTTTGTATTTTCCGTTAATGAAAATGCAATTAATAGAAGTGGGTCCTTTTCAATTTCACGACAAGATAAAATTAAAATCTGGATATGACCAATTAGGTGTCAGGGTAGTTCCTCATGCGATAGCTAGATATGGTTCTTTTATTAATAAGAATACCATATTGATGCCTTCTTATGTAAACATTGGAGCATTTGTAGATGAGGGAACCATGGTGGATACATGGGCTACTGTTGGTAGTTGTGCACAGATAGGAAAAAATGTTCACCTAAGTGGTGGTGTTGGAATTGGAGGAGTTTTAGAACCAGTACAAGCTGCACCAGTTATTATTGAAGATAATGCTTTTATAGGATCTAGGTGTATTGTAGTGGAGGGAGTCAGGATAGGGAAGGAAGCTGTGTTAGGTGCTAATGTAGTACTTACAGCTAGTTCTAAAATAATTGATGTTACTGGGGATGAACCTGTTGAATATAAGGGGTATGTTCCTGAGCGTTCAGTTGTTATTCCTGGAAGTTACACTAAAAAATTTCCTGCTGGAGAATATCAGGTTGGTTGTGCTTTGATCATAGGCAAGAGAAAAGAGAGCACTGATAAAAAGACTTCGTTGAACAATGCTTTAAGAGAAAATAACGTTTCAGCATAAAGATTATGGCATTCTCTTTGTTAGATATAGCATCAGTAACAATGAATGAATGAAGAGGTTAATTTTTATATTTATATTTTTTTGCATAGTTAAATGGGACCTATCACATGCCCAGCAATCTAGTTTTGCAGGGGAACAGATTAGTTATAAACTTGCTTTTTCGATTTTTAATATAGGTAAGGCTAAATTTTTTATAAATGATCTTGATAGTGCAAAAGGAGATTCTTATAGAATGGTTGTAAATGGGGAAACATCTGGATTAGTAGGTGTTTTCTCAAAGATAGAAGATGAATGGGGGGCACAGGTGTTTAAAGATAGTTTCCTCCCTTCATTTTCCTACCGAAGAATCAGGGAAGGTAATTATAAAAAAGATGAAGATGTTTCTTTTGGAGGAGATACAATCACATTGCGTCAGTGGGATTTTAGTCAGAAGAAGTATAAGGAGCCGGTACACTACGGGACAGAGGAGACTGCTATTTATGAGTTTTTAAGTGGTTTGCTTTATGTGCGCGCTCTAGATTTTAGTGACTTTAAGATTGATCAAAAAATTAAGTTTAAGGCTTTTTTTGATGGAGATTTCTTTGATTTCGAAGTCTTGTATAAAGGTAAGGAGAAGATTAAAACAAAACTCGGAAAAAAGCAGGCCATAAAATTGGTTCCTGTGATGCCAAAGAATTCATTATTTGATGGCGAAAACCCTATTACCATGTGGATTTCTGATGATGATTTTAAAGTTCCTTTGAAAGTACATGCTGATTTTAGATACATAGGGATTGCGAGGGTAGAAATCACCAAATACTCTAACCCTAATCACACTTTGGATAATTCTTAGTATTACCTTAAGATGAAATATTTCCTTTTAAACTATACAAATGCTAATTAAATCAAGTATTGTGAGCATAGTAGCATTAGGGAAGTTATCTTTGTTTCTTATCTAAAATATTGATGATTAATAAAATTTATTTCGCATTAGCGATTATTTTTCTTTTGACTGGCTGTGGAAAGGAAAATGAGATAAATGGCGATTCGCTATTTCAATCTAAGAAGTATAAAGAAGCCGTTGCTGCTTATACCGAATATTTGTCGTTGCACCCAGGTCATGCTGCTTCATATTACAACAGGGGAAGGAGTTATGAGGAAATCAAGGAATATGAGAAATCTCTAGCAGATTTTAATAAAGTACTAGAAATTGATGAGAAAAACTATAATGCTCATTTAAGTATTTCTAAATATTATTATAGAAAGGGTAATTATGCTAAATCTTTGATACATGCTAAAAAGGTAGTTCAGCTTAATGGAAGTGTTGCTAATGGACATTTGTTAATAGCTCGTTCTAATCATCATTTAGGCTATGTAAAAGAAGCCATGCAATCTTATGATCAAGCACTAAACCTTAACTCAAATTTGGGAGATGCTTATTTATATAGAGGAGCTTTGCATATTATACAAAAAAATCAAAAAAGAGCTTGTTCTGATTTTAGAAAAGCAGTTAATTTAGATGTGCCTGATGCCAAAGAGGTACTTAGTAAATATTGTAAGTAATATAAAAAAGCCGTGAGTAACTACGCCCACGGCTTCTAATCGATTTTTTGTGGCTTATCCAGCTACTACTAGTTGACTTTTAATCCATTGTTTGATGTTAGCCCTTAATTCATCGCTTACAGGAAATAAGGGAGGTCTTAGGTACTCATCAAGCAATCCTATTGAATTTAATCCACATTTTAAACCTGCAGGATTGCCTTCCTGAAATAAGTAATCACTGATTTCAAGTAAGCCATATTGAATGGCTGAAGCACTTTTAAAGTCTGAATCTAGCGCTAATTTTATGGCTGAGCTAAACTGTTCAGGCAATAAATTAGCTATTACCGAGATTACCCCTGTAGCCCCAATAGAGATCATTGGGATGCTAAGCATATCATCTCCAGAAATCAACTTAAAATTATCTGAAGTATGTTCCGCAATTTTAGCACATTGTACTAAGTCACCTGAAGCTTCTTTAACTGCAATTATATTCTTATGTTTTGAAAGCTCAATGGAGGATTCTGCGACCATATTACTGGCAGTTCTTCCGGGAACATTATACAAGATAACAGGTTTCTTACTGTTATCTGCAACTTGCTCATAATGATGGATATATCCAGCCTGGCTCGGTTTGTTGTAATAAGGAGCAACTGATAGAATAGCATCTATTCCATCATAATCTTGTTCTTTTAATTTTTCAACTACCTCAAAAGTACTATTTCCACCGATACCATATACCAATGGTAAATTCCCAGCATTTTTAATTTTAATGAAGTTTAAGATCTCCTGCTTTTCTTTAGATGTTAGAGTAGATGCTTCCCCTGTTGTACCCATTACTACTAGGTAATCTACACCACCTTTGATAACATGGTCAACTAGTTTCTCCAGTGATTGATAATCCACTTCAAAATTCTTCTTAAAAGGTGTGGCCAATGCAACACCTGTTCCTTGCAGTCTGCTTACTTCCATTTCTTTATTTCCCTAAATTATTTTTATATAATGATAAATCTGATCAATAAGTTTCCGAAAACTTTCTTTTTCAGGACTTACCATTAATTCATAGTAAATTTCTCTTTCATCGAGATGTTTGCCAACCCTACATTTAGCTTTACTCATTGCTAAAATATTATCGACTAGCTCTGTGCTTTCTAAATTCAAATGAAGTAAATAATCGAAAGGCTCTTTGAAAAAATCTTTAATGTTTTCATTATCCCATTTTCCAAATTGAGTTAAACCTTGCTCATCTGCAACGATGAATTCGGGAATATTTAATTCTATATCCTTGTCTTTCAAAACAAGAACCTGTACTTTCAGATCGTCTTTTTCAAGTTGATCAAAAAAATGATAGATAATCTTGATCTGCTCTTGATTTACATAACTATGAATAATTCCAATATTTTTCACTTTGAAAAATGGAATATTGCCTCTCTTAGTACTATTTCTTTTAAGAGCTGATTTGGTGTGTAGGTTTATGAAAGACTTTTTAAACATCTATTTTATCATATCTTGTAAAACCTCTTCTGAAATTATATTAATTCCAAATTTAGTCGCTTTTTCTAACTTAGATGGGCCCATTTTGTCTCCGGCAACTAAAAAATCAAGTTTTTTTGAAATGGAAGAGACAATTTTGCCACCGTTTGCAATAATTATTGTTTTTAACTCATCTCTTGTGTGATTTTGAAAAACACCTGAGATAACAAATGTTTGATCATTCAACAGGTTTGATAAAGGTTCTTTTTTCTCTGTGGTATCCACTAGTTGTAACCCTGACTGTTCTAAAGACCTGATCAACTGAATATTTTCATCTTCATCCAAAAAGGCCCTCAGGCTAACGGCAATTCTTTCCCCAATTTCATGAACCGCGATCAAGTCTTCTAGAGAGGCATTTAACAACTGTTCCATATTGCCAAAATGTTCAACTAGTTTCTCTGCAACGGTCTTACCAACATATCTTATCCCTAAACCGAATAGTACATTTGCAAAAGGAATATTTTTAGATTTTTCAATAGATTCAATGATATTTCTGGCAGACTTTTCCCTAAGGCTTCTTGTTGAGTTATCACCCTTTTTATCAGAGTAAATTTGAAATGAAAGCCCATTTATTTTTTCAAAGGTTAAATGATACAAGTCAGCATAATTTCGAATGAGGCCGTTATCCAGTAGCCCTTTAATGGTTTCAGGCCCTAAGGATTCAATATTTAGCGCATTTCTATGAATAAAATGTTCTATCCTGCCTTGTATTTGTGGTGGACAACCATGTGTATTTGGACAGTAGTGAACAGCTTCACCTTCTTTTCTTATTAACTCAGTACCGCACTCTGGACAATGTTTTATATAATTAAAAGGCTGATTGTCTACTTTCCTTAATGTTAAGTCTACTCCTGTAACCTTTGGTATTATTTCACCTCCTTTTTCCACATAAACCATATCACCGATTCGTAGATCTAACCTTTCGATTTCATTGGCATTATGAAGTGAGGCACGTTTCACAGTGGTTCCGGCTAGCTGTACAGGCTCTAATTCTGCTACTGGGGTTATAGCACCTGTTCTGCCAACCTGATAGGTAATGCCTTTTAATAGGGTAGCAGCTGACTCCGCCTTGTATTTATAAGATATTGCCCACCTAGGGCTCTTGGCGGTGAAGCCTAATTCATTTTGATGTGCTATACTATTGACCTTGATAACTATTCCATCAGTTTCAACAGGTAGCTCATGCCTTTTACTTTCCCATTTTTGCACATAAGAAATTACCTCTTCTATATTTCGACACTTTTGATAAGTCATTGAAACATTGAAGCCAAGATTTTTAATAAAGGCCAAAGATTCTTCGTGGGTTTCTAAATCAACTCCATAAAGAGAATAGAGATAACAATCTAATTTTCTAGAGGCAACAATAGAAGAGTCTTGCATTTTAAGCGTTCCAGAAGCCGTGTTTCTTGGGTTTGCTAACTTTTCTTCCCCTTGACTTTCTCGCTCCTTATTTAATTTATCAAAGACATCATTTGGCATAAATACCTCGCCCCTTACTTCAAACTTTTCGGGTATATTTCCCTTATTAATTTTAAGAGGTAGAGACCTAATAGTCTTGGCATTAGAAGTTATATCATCTCCTTTAGTTCCGTCACCTCGGGTAACGGCTTGTTTCAGTATGCCATTTTCATATTTTACACTAAGCGCTACCCCATCAAATTTAAGCTCACAGATATATTCATAGGGCTGTTCTTCTAAGTTTTTTGCTATACGTAGGTCAAATTCTTTCAGATCTTCTTCAGAATAAGTATTACCAAGTGATAGCATACGATACTCATGATAAACGGTGTCAAAATTTTTGGTGATAGTTCCACCCACTCTTTGGGAGGGGGAATCGGGACTTAGGAATTCAGGAAATTCTTTTTCCAGAGAGATCAATTGATTGAGCAATTTGTCAAATTCGAAATCACTTATTTCAGAAACATTCTCTTGATAATATAGATTATTATGATAATGTAGTTTTTCTGAAAGATCTGTGATCTTATCCCTTGCTTCTTCTCTGGTCATTTATTTATTGCTTTATATTTTGCAAATTTAAATGTTATCTATTGAATTTTAGTAATTATTTAACATTCAAAGTTGTTAGTTAAACCCGAATGATGCAATAGAAATTTGATGCAAACCATAACTAACAGTCATTTAGCCACTTAAATCCTAATTTCGTACTCACCATAATGGAGACTATGTCTGCGTTGCAAATCAGAATTTAAGCAG
>CALGOB010000033.1 GCA_937958005.1 uncultured Cyclobacteriaceae bacterium | reverse complement strand
AGGGAATTAATATCCCCTAGAGATGAATTAAAAAATAGCTTTTAATTAGTTACCCTATTTAAACAATGATCAAAGTCGTTTAATTTCAGCGTAAATTAGCAAGAATTCAATTGGGTCAAGTAAAAAATATAAGGCCTTTGGATTATTTTTTTTACTCGGATTATACACTCTCTTTTTAAGAGAAAATCATAAATAGCCGTTAGTTATGGTTTATACCAAATTCCCAATACATAATGCTAATTGTAAAGAGGGCTATTATGATTGTTTCAAATGCCCTCTTTCGTCAAACAACTTGACAGAAAACATTGAGCCTGTATATTGCAAATGATATAAACATAAATTTTCATGCGAGAATTTATCCATATTTTTTAGTGGATAGTTTAGTAACCAACAAATTAATACTCTCATCGCCCTTCCATGCATACAGATTAGCACATTTTCTTCATCTTCTTTTTTAAGTATATGTTTGATCGCTTCTTTCTGCCTTTCCATCACTTGAATGGGCGTCTCCCCTCCTCCTACGTTTCTATTGTAATCTCCTGATTGCCAAGCTTTAGTTACTTCTTGATAGTTATCCAAGGAAGCCTCATCAAATGGTAATCCTTCTTGATCACCCCAGCTAATTTCATTTAACCCTTCAAGTCTTTCAAAAGGTATTTTTTTATTGATAAAGGCTTCAACAGATTGATAAGTTCTTATTAGGTTTGAAACATATACTTTGTCAAAACGATGATGTTTATAAGCTTGGTAAAAAAGATCTGCTTGTTTTCTACCTGTATCATTCAACGGAGCGTCAATACCACTCCCTTGTACCATATGGTTTTTATTATAATCTGTTTGCCCATGTCTCACAATGAACAAGTTCTTAGTTCTCAATAGATGTTAATTTTGGTCATTGCAAAACTAAGGATTACCATCGGAAAATCTACTGTGGAACTTTACAATTAAATAGTAGAAAAGGTTATTTCTATTCTTATGTTTTCTACTTAAACCCGCATTATGAATTAGGCAGTCTATTCCGATTATTAAGTTTCTTCATTACAACCACTTAACATAAGTGCCTGTAATTTTGAGCTTTATAAGGTCATAACGATTCCTAATGCACAGTACGGGTTAAATCTTGTCCTTTCATCTAATTTTAAACTTAATTAATGAACAGAAACTTCTTATGATTAACCTGTGTTTATTAATTTCGTAACTATATGACATTTCACTCGCAATTTACTCTTAAAAACATCAACAAACTTTCTGAAGGTTGTATGGTAGGCTATCTAGGAATAGAAATCACTGAGATTGGAAATGATTTCCTTATTGGTAAAATGCCTGTTGATCATCGTACAAAACAACCTTTTGGTTTATTACATGGTGGGGCTTCTGTAGTTTTAGCAGAAACATTAGGTAGTATTGCTTCTGCAGGGATAGCAGATCCGACAAAACAACAAGCTGTAGGGCTAGAAATCAATGCAAACCATATAAAAAGTGCCTATTCGGGGTATGTTACGGGAGTAGCCAAACCCGTACACATTGGAAAACGTACCCATATATGGGAAATAAAGATTTCTAATGAAAAAAATGAGTTAGTATGCATCAGTAGGTTTACTGCATATATCATTGATAAAAAATGAGTGATAAACATTTGTTAAAAGATAAATTATCTACAATTAACACCGAATTAAAAATAGCTGAGATTTATAAAGCTGCTATTTTATCTGGGTGTCCAGTAGCTATATGGAGTTTGCCCAATCGCACAGAATTCCATATAGTGGTAGATTTTTCAGAGAGCATTCAATTAGAAAAAGTTGATATTGAGAAGTCAAATAAGGGCTTCGTATTTTCACCCTTTAGTAACGATCATTTAGAAGGAAGTTACTTTTTACACGCTGATATCTATTTCTCAACAGGGTTTAAAGAAGTTCAAATTAACCCCTCCTTAAACGCTTCAAAAAGTAACAAGTTAGATGAGTTTTTATCTTTTTTGAAACAATCCCATTTAGAGACTCCTGTTTTTAATAGTAAAATTCCAACTCCGGGAAAAATTGATTACAAAACTTTAGTACAAAATGGCATCAATGAAATAAGGGATGGGAAGCATGATAAGTTAGTACTTTCAAGAAATAAAAAAATTGATCTACCAAAAGATTTTAATCCAATTGAAAAACTCTTTGCATTAAGGAAATCCTATCAAAATGCATTCTGCTATTTGTTGAGCACACAGAATTTCGGGAATTGGATGGCAGCAACGCCTGAGATACTCATCAGCACTAATGAAAACACATTTGAAACGGTTGCGTTGGCTGGAACTCAAAAATTAGCTAAAGGGACTCACCTTAACGATATAAGCTGGACACAAAAAGAGATTGAAGAACAAGCAATGGTGAGCCGGTACATCATCAATAGTTTTAAAAAAATCAGGTTACGAGAGTTTAAAGAAGTAGGGCCTAAGACTGTAAAAGCTGGGAATTTAGCTCATTTAAAAACTGTATTTACTGTGAAGCCAAAAGAAATCAATTTCCCAGAGTTAGGCACTGTAATGTTAGCACTTTTACACCCCACTAGTGCCGTTTGTGGAATGCCTCTCAAAGGAGCTAAAGCGTATATTAAACAAAACGAAGGGTTTGATAGATCACTATTTACAGGTTATTTAGGCCCCGTTAACATTGATAACCAGAGCAATATTTATGTAAACCTTAGAACCATGCAGTTCAATAGCAAAGAGGCCTTACTATATGCGGGAGCTGGAATTACGGAAGATTCAAATCCAGAAAAAGAATTCTTGGAAACTGAAATGAAGATGAATACCTTACTGAATATTATTAGTAAGCTATGATTATTCAAGCAATCCATGATATTTCTGAACTCTGTGCAAAAAAAGGAGTTCAACATGCTATCTTATCTCCTGGATCTAGATGCGCACCCCTAACCATTTCATTTGCTAGAAATGAGCTCATTAAGAAATACACCTTTTCTGATGAACGATCAGCTGCCTTCCAAGCAATTGGTATCTCAGGGTATTTACAAAAACCGGTAGCATTAGTATGCACCTCTGGATCAGCCGCTTACAACTATGCTCCCGCAGTAGCTGAGGCATTTTACCAGCAAGTATCATTAATTATATTCACTGCAGATAGACCCTCTGAATGGGTTGATCAATTAGATGGGCAAACCATAAAACAGACGGGTATATATGGAGGACATGTAAAAGGATCATATCAATTACCAGATAGTTATCACCATGAGGACGCTTATTGGCATGTAAATAGAATTGTGAACGAGGCCATTAACCTGGCTGAAAGTTATCCAAAGGGGCCTGTGCATATAAATGTACCTTTAAGGGAACCTTTTTACCCTGCTCAAGGTGATAAATTTTCGTTTTCAGAAAATATAAGAATTATAAAGCCATATAACGCAAACAGTAATGTGCAGTTGGCATATTACACAAAAAAAATCAATGAATATGATAAGGTTATGGTTGTTCCCGGGCAATTGCCTTACAATAAAGATTTAATTAACGCTATTAACCTTTTCCAAGAAAAAACGAAATGCACGGTAGTTTCAGATATTATTTCTAACCTACAGGAATTAGAAAATTGCATAAGACATCAAGATCTTTTTATCAATAATAAAAAAGGTTTGCCAGAGTCTTTTAAACCGGAATTATTGATCACTTTTGGGAATTCTATTATTTCAAAAAATTTAAAAATATTTCTCAGGAATAATCAGTCCATTACACATTGGCATTTACAGACTAATGCTGATAAAGTAGCCGATACATTTAAAAGTATTACTGAAATAATACAGATAACCCCTTTGACTTTTTTTTCACACGCTTCATTAAATTCATTTGCTGACATAAACGATTTTAGCCTGCAGAAAAAGAGTAATTTTTACCATTCTTGGAGTTTAGTAGATGATAAAGTATCTAATTTCCTTAAAAAGGAAATTGCGAAAGATTTTTTCTCTGAGTTACATGCAATAGGAAAGGCTATTGATAAAATGCCCAATCACTCTATTCTACATTTAGCAAATAGCATGTCAGTGCGGTATGCTAACTATTTAGGATTAAAAGGCAAACCAGGTATCAGTGTATTTTCTAACCGTGGCACAAGTGGAATAGATGGATCCAATAGCACTGCATATGGTAATGCCTTAGTTTCAAAAGAATTAGTAACATTAATTACTGGAGACTTAGCATTTTTTTATGATCGCAATGCATTTTGGAACAATCATAAGGCATCAAATTTAAGAGTTATTTTAATTAATAATCATGGAGGTGGTATTTTCAGAATGATAGAAGGTCCATCTTTTCTTGATGAGTTAGAAGAGTTTTTTGTCACTGATCAAAAATTAAATGGAGCTCATGTAGCTGCTGAATTTGGTTTTCAATACTCCCTGGTTAACAATGCCATTGAATTGAATAAAAACCTCAATATATTTTTTCAAAAAAGCAGTACACCAAAGTTACTAGAGATCAATACCGATTCAAGAAAAAGTCTAGATGTAGTCAAGCAAATAAAAACAATGATTAATGACTAAAGTATTAAGGTCAACCTAGATTATACTTTTACTTTCAGCATAGGATTCAAAAAAAATATCACTTTTTACAGCTTTTGCCATTCACAAAAAAGTCATTCCCTTTCTTCTTTATTTGTACATTTAATGCTATTTCGATAATCGACATAATTTCATCAATGGGTCTATTTTCAAACTGTGAAAACAATTTACAATTACCCAAACCTTGATTTTGCAATTCAATATTTACTTCATATTTATCTTCCAACAAAGCAAAAACCTCTTTTAGTGGAGTGCTATTAAAATTAAATGAGCCTGTCATCCAACTTAAATAGTTACTGTCTTTATTTTTCCTTTTTATCAACCCCTTATGATCCTTAGAAACTTCGCCGATATCACCTTTCTTTAAAGTAATATAAGTTTGTTTATCATTTCTCATCAATCTGACTGAACCAGAATTAACAATTACTTCCGTATAGCCTTCTTTTTCATTCACTAAAAATGATGTTCCGGTCACAACAATTTTAGCATTGTTAGTTTCAATAACAAAAGGCTTCTCTTTATTTTTAGATATCTCAAAAAAAGCCCTTCCTTTCAACTTCACCTTTCTTTCTCCATCCTTACTAAAATCACTCTTGTAGGTTAATTGACCTTTTTTCGCTAAAAATAGTTTACTACCATCAGCTAAAAGCACATCTTGATCCACCTTATCTATCACTTGACTAATTTGACTGTTTTTGGTAAAGTCAGCATTAAAATTTTTTAAGAAATAGAAAACAGCTAAACTGGCTACCATCAGAAGGGTGAATGAAGCAGCTATTTTTAGGTAATTAAATTTAGGTTCTTTCTTTTCAATTTTAGGGCTACTTTGCTCTTCTTTCAAATCAACAGTACGAGTCAAAACTTTTTCACTCACTTTTTTCCAAGCAGCACTTTCATCAAACTGTTCCGCGTTTGATAAATCCCATGCTTCTTTATATTGCATGAATTCAATTTTATTCTCTTCAGAAGTATGAAACCACTGATCCACCTCACTTATCTCTTCCTGAGAAGCATTCCCTGAAAAATACTTACTTAATAATTCTTGAGAATTCATCCTATTATCATTCATTCAATAAACATCTTACTTTTTCTTTCCCCTTACTCTCTTTTTAGAATAATTTCCAAATTCCAGAAAATTCAAGGGCAGTGTATCTGCTAATCTTTTTTCAGCCCAATACCCATGGAGTGTGACTCCATTCTTGGGGTCAAAAAAATCTCTTAATATTTCATATTTACTTTTATATTTCAATTTAAAGTCTACCTTACTCAAATAAGAAATTCTTTGTGTCGCTTTATGTACAATGCGCAAATACTTGCCTGAATCTATTCCATTCACTAATCGAACTAGCTTTGCTAATTCATCTTCTACGTCTTTATTAGTTGATAAATACTTAAACCCTAAATAATACGGAATTTCATCTACTATCGATTCACTAAACTTCGACCTTCCTTTTTTTGAGGTATTAAAAATATAATCCTCAACAGATCCATTATAAGCTTTTAATCTATTTTTTTTCCATTTCCTTGCTTCTTTTCTACTGGAGGCTCTCATTTTAGAGAAATTTGTTTTTCCAATAAAAAATATCTCATCTCCGTTTGATTCAAAAAATATCAAATCATAAAGTATTTCATAACCTAACCCATGATTAGTGATGGAAATGGGCTTACGAGCATACACTTCAAAATCTTCAGCCTGTTCATCTATACGTATATCTTCTGGGTTATTAATTACACACTCGTCTGCATTGTTTGACACACCTAACAGCTCAAATTTAAATTTAGCATATTCCTCTAATTTATGCACAGAATCTTTTTCTGAGACAATTGTCACTTCATCCAAGTGGTTTGTACGAGGGGCTAAAACAAATTCCAGTCCATCTAAATTTTTAGTTATTTTTATAAAATAATTACTTATACCATATGTCACATGAGAAATAACCAATTCATATACACCTTCTGCAATATCATCCAATATAAATTCTCCATTCAAATCACTGTAAGAACCAATATCTGTATCATTAAAATATACATGTGCTTGATATATTCTAGCATTTGAAACGCTATCTATTAAGGTTCCAGAAACTTCATACCTCCCATTATCATTAGGCTTTACTAAAAACAAGATTATCTGCCCTTTAAACTCATCATAAGTAACAGAAGTTCCCGTTAGTAAATAATCGAGTACTTCATTGAGTGTTGCATCCTTCTTATTAATTGTAAATCTTTGATTTTCATTGAACAGATCATTTGTATAAGAAAAGGTTGTATTGGTCTTTTTACTGATTTCTTTTATTAAATCATTTATTTTCTCTTCCCTAGCATTTATACTTAAACGAATATCAAATATAGATTGACTCTGACCAGTTTGGTTGAACAGCAGTAAAAAAATAATCATATAGAATATTCTATAAAGAGTCACTTTTATTAATTCCTCATTCAAATTTTTCCCTTAACGTCTTGAGTGCCTTTCCCATTTGTACCTCCACCGTTTTCAATGAAATACCTAAATGATCTGCTATTTCTTGATACTTCAATCCTTCAAATCTACTTAATTTAAAAATTTGTGAGCACCTAGGGGGCAACTCATCAATCGCTTTTAACACTAACTCCAGTCTCTCTTGCTGTTCTTCATCATCATACAAACTGTTAGAAGATTCAGACATTATACTTAATACGTACGTTTTATAAGCATCTTTTACTTTCTCATGCTTTATTTGATTAAGGCTAGTATTATATACGGAGCGATAAAGATAAGCAGCTAATGAAGATGACGGGTTTAAAGATTCACTGCGTTCCCAGAACTTAACAAATACTTCCTGTACTACTTCTTCTGAATCTTCTTTTGAAAATAAGAATCGGTTGGCATAAGCACACAATTTGCCATAATATTTTTTAAATATTACTTCAAAAGCATCTTCGTCCCCACTAATAATACGTTTTACAATTTCACCTTCTTCTAACACTCTTTAATCTAATTCTTATTCTTGGCCTTTAAACAGCCAGTATTTACCCTCCGCTAACAGTTATCACTATTTTATATCACCTTAAAACTAACAGATGTAATTAAAATCATCTTAATTTATTCAGATTAATCTAATTTTAAGGGAATTTTATAATTATGTCAAGAATCTATTTCAAAAACGACTCTTTAGAAATCAATCCGCTCAACAGGGGGCAAAATAAAAAGATTTTTTTAAGTGATTATGAAAAATCCATCTTAATATTTATTGATGAGTGGTTCTCAGCTAAAAAAAAATGGTCTTTAAATACCTCCGGCTCCACTGGGAATCCAAAAAGTATTACAATGTCCAGGACATTGATGGAATATAGTGCTAGGCAAACAAATCAAGTACTTAAATTACAGCCTAATGATACTGCTCTTCTAACAATCAATGCAAATTTTATTGGTGGCAGGATGATGATTGTGAGATCATTACTCAATGAAATGAATCTAATCGTTAATGAACCCTCTACATCTCCCATGCCGTCAAGTGTTTCTCAAACGATTGACTTTGCCGCATTTGTCCCTTTGCAAATCTATGCTTACCTCAAAAACCCAGCTTCCGAAAGGTTCTTACGTTCAATAAAAAAAATAATTATTGGAGGTGCTCCATTAAATCAGGCAGCTATTAATAGCATTCAACAGTATAGTAATACATTCTATCAGACTTATGGAATGACAGAAACCTACTCTCATGTTGCCTTAAAAACACTTAATGGCCCAAAGAAGAATCATTTTTTTAAAGGGGTTGGAGATGTATTGTTTACAGTAGATAATGAGAAAAGACTTATTATTAATGGCACAATTACTAATCAAATACCTTTATTGACAAATGATATAGTAGAACTAAAAGATGAAAAGACTTTCTTATGGAAAGGGAGATACGATCATGTGATTAACTCAGGAGGGATCAAAATTTTACCTGAACAACTGGAAATAAAAATTTCAAACTCGTGTAAAGAAATTTTAGAAGGAAAAAATTATTTTATCAGTTCAAAAGAAGATCTAAATCTCGGCAAAAAAGTAGTTTTGTATGTGGAAGGTCTTTTAGACACCCAAGAATTGATTCACTCTCTCAGAAAATCTCTATCTAAGTATGAAATTCCAAAGGAAGTAATTTCCCTTCCAGTTTTTGAATATACAACTAGTGGTAAAATTAATAGAAATGCCACTTTAAAAAATGAAGAATTATGATTTTAGAAATCAGTTTTCAAACCTTGAACTTACCTGCTCCTTTTGCACATGAATACCATCTTAAAATTAAATTAGAAAATGAAATTTTCGCATCATTCAACATAACCTATTTAGACAGAGAAGACTTAGATGATGATATTTATGAAGAAGGTTTCTCAGATCAAACTGATTTCTCTTGGGAAGGGGGTTTACATAAGAATTGGAAAGGAAGTATTTCCAAAATTGCACATTTAGCCCAGAAAAAGAGTAGAGTAAATAAGGACATTGAGCATGCACAGACAGAAATTGTAATTTCTTACCAAGAAGACGAAAAAGTGGATAAAAAACATTTTTTTGACAATGATGAACTTGCCCAACAAGTACAGGAAATTATTCAAGCAATTTATGAATCTGCAAATAAAGAGCTTCCCCTAAAAATAAAATTCCTTCAAATAATCAATGGAAAAAGAAACTTCACGGAAATTGTCACCTCGTTTGCTAAAAGAGAGTTCGAAATCATTCGTGGAAATCAAAAACCACATACGATTTTATGGAAGAAAGGAATAGAGTTAATGAGTTTTATCTATCAACCTTCCTATGAGCTTGATGTCATAAAACCTAAAAAAGATGGAAATTATCTTAGTTTTGACCATGAGAACTGGTTCTCCGTTTCTAGCATTGAAAAAGAAGAAGGAATTATTGGCTATGAGCAACAATTAGTTTTTCTTATCTCTGAATTATCAAAAAAGATATAATAAAAAGCAGAGACTAAGCTAGAGGAATTTCCATGTTGCATTATACCTAGAATCGCCCATTCAGAAAAGTTGATAATTACCGCCTTTTCTAAATACTTCTCTGTTTAATTGAATCCGCTTTTTATCTCCAAAATATCTTTTAAAAGAAGCGTAAAAAAGTTTTCTTATTGTTAATGCGTATTCACCATCACCCTTCATTCTTCTTCCCCATTCGCTATCACTTACTTTCCCATTATGCAATTCTTTTATTTGGTTCATAACTTTCTCATATCTCATTGGGAAATTTCTATTTAACCAATCTCCAAAGATATTTTCTAAATCACCATTTAACCTAACCACTGTATAAGCTGCTGTATTCGCACCACTCTCACTTGCTCGTTTCAGTAATTGAGGTATTTCATGATGGTTTAGCCCTGGTATTATAGGAGCAGTCATCACACCTACGGAAATACCATGTTTAGCAAGGGAATTCATTGTATCAAATTTCTTGGCTGCCGAAGATGTACGAGGTTCCATTACTCTTCGTAATTGTTCATCTAAGGTAGTAATAGAAAGTGAAACATGTACAAGGTTATCTTTTGCCAAATCCTTCAAAATATCCAAATCCCTTAGAATCAGGCTATTTTTGGTAATAATGCTTACCGGGTTTCTGTATTTCGCAAAAACTTCCAATAATTGGCGGGTAATTTTCAATTTCCTCTCAATGGGTTGGTAACAATCGGTATTTCCTGATAATGCAATGGGTACAGCTTCTTTCTTTTTCAGGAGAAATTCTTCCAATAGCAAGGCTGCATTTTCTTTCACAACAATTTTACTTTCAAAATCTAAACCACTATCAAAACCCCAATATTGATGACTGTTTCTTGCATAACAATAGATACATCCATGTTCGCATCCTTGGTATGGGTTCACAGAATAATTAAAACCTAAATCTGGGCTATTGACTTTATTGACAATCTTTTTAGAATGATCATAAATTAACTGTGTCTTGACTCCATCTTGTTTTTGCTCATGTGTATAATGATCATCAAAGACTACATGATTTCTTTCAAATTTATTCTTTATCGCTATTTGAGATCCTCTGCCGTTAAGGTAAGTTTCATCCATAAGCCAAACTTACTAATTTAAATAGTTTAATTAATAATTATAATAGTAAAATCATTAAAACTATTAAAATTAATGATCGCATTAATCATTTTGATTGATTTATATTGAAGAAAAGAACTATTCATGAAAATTATCATTGCTTCTTAGAATCCAGTAAAAATAGCTGCTGTTGAAAATGCCTTCAAAAAGGTTTTTATTCAAGATGATATGAAGTTTATTGGATTAGCCGCGCCATCTGGAGTTAGTGAACAACCTATGACTAACTACGAGACGTTGACCGGTGCTAATAATAGGGCCTTGTATTGTAGGGAAGAAGAACCCGGTGCAAATTACTGGGTTGGTGTGGAAGGAGGTTTAACCCGAATGATGCAATAGAAATTTGATGCAAACCATAACTAACAGTCATCTAGCCTCTTAAATCCTAATTTCCTACTCACCATAATGGAGACTATGTCTGCGTTGCAAATCAGAATTTAAGCAGCTATCTAACAGCTATTTATCATTTTCTCTTAAAAGTCTAATGCATTATTCGGGTTTAACGCATGGCAAATAATGAACCAACCCCGCCCCAAGGTTACGGGGTATCTATGGGCAATAATTTAATGATCGACTCAGCGCCTCCGCAAAGAAAGCTATAGCGCTCGCAGAAGAGTCGGGGCGCCCAGCCAGGCGAATTAATATCCCTTAGGGATTAAATTTACTAATAGATAGGTGTCCTTATAAATCTAAATGGGTATAAGGCTCAACCAAAGACTGAATATCTATAAATCAAATAATTGACCCTGAAAGAAAATGAAAACATGAGTATAAATCATTTAACTCCGTTTTAGGGTGAGGACAGTAATTTCCGGTAATATCCCTATCCTACCCGGGTAGCCTAGAAAACCAAACCCCCTATTGACATAAATATATTGATTTTGCTGCTGATATAAGTCTGCCCACTGCTTATACAAATACTGTGAAGGACTCCATCTAAAATCCCCTATTTCAACTCCAAACTGAAATCCATGTGTATGCCCACTTAGTGTCAAGTCGATATTTGTATCAGGAAGTATCTGCGCCTCCCAGTGACTCGGATCATGAGATAACAGGACACTAAATGGGAGTTCCCCTGTTCCCTCCATTGTTTTTACTAAGTCTCCATATTTTGAAAACCTACCTTTACCCCAATTTTCCACTCCTAATATTCCAATCTCAGCACCATCTACTTTAATAGTTCGGTTCTCGTTGAGCAATATATCCCACCCCATAAGCTTATGTGCTTCATGAAGCGCTAATACATCTTTGTTCTTTGCTTGTGGTGAAGACCAACTTCTATAATCCCCATAATCATGGTTGCCCATTACAGAATACACTCCTAATGGGGCTTTCAACTTCTCAAATACAGGCACATAATCTTCTACCTCTTTGCTTTGGTCATTTACTAGATCTCCTGTAAAACAAATGATGTCAGGTTTCTCGGCCATTGCCATTTCAACGCCACCCATTACGGCCTTTTTATTATAAAAACTTCCAGAATGGATGTCCGACAACTGTACAAGTTTAACTCCATCAAACTCTTTTGGCAAATTGGGAAAATTAATAGTTTTTTTTCTTAGTCTATAGTCATATGCTCCTGAAACTATCCCAAAACTCATAGTTACTGCTGGGACACTCGCAGCCACTACTGCTGATTTCATTAAAAACTGAGACCTGCTCAAATCTGTAGTTTCTTCTTTAGGAGAAGAGAATTTATCTATTATCCATCTAATTCCTCTAGTAAAATCATCTATGAATAAGAATAAGACAATGAAAAATTTAGAGATGAAGTTTATCGCAATAATAGCAATAAAAAATGTACGTGTTACTCTTTGTTTAAATGGATCCAAAGCGGATATCCAAGGAATAAGGGCTATTGTAAAAATAGAGAACACCCAGTACACTATATAAACACTTCTTCTTACTGTATCTGAATAATCACTAACCTGAACTTTTACTAGCTGAAAAGCATAGAAATCAAAAATTAAATATAAAACTACTAAAACGACAAACCTCATGATATTACTAAAGCTTTTATTATTTCACTAACCTGACGCACAATGTAATTAATTATTGGATGGATTTAAACAAATAGTCAATTAGGGTTATAGTTTGTTGAAAAAATACAAAAAGGTTGACCTCATTTGAAGTCAACCCTTAATCCAAATTCCACTCTTTAATGAACCAACCCCGACCCAAGGGTACGGGGTATCTATGGGCAATAATTTAATGATCGACTCAAGAGTCGGGGAATTAATTTCCCTTAGGGATTAAAAGCTAAAACAGCTTTTTTATGTAATGACTGTCAAAGTATCATGCCGCTTTCTTCATAACGCCAGTTGATTCTGCTGGTTTATTAAACAGCTTGTATTTAATTCTATATACAATTGTAAATAAAACTGGCACA
>CALGOB010000032.1 GCA_937958005.1 uncultured Cyclobacteriaceae bacterium | reverse complement strand
GAAAAAACGGACGAAAGCTAGAGTTGTCAGCCCTTCGATTGATTTATAGGGGGTGTTTTTGAACTTCAGAAATAATCTTTGATTAAACGATATCAAGAGCAGTTTTTCTTCAATTTCAGTTTTACTTGGATGCCAGTAGTTAAAATATAGCTTTTCTTTCCGAAAGCCTAAAACGCAAAATGACTTCATATTTATGAAGTCATCGAAAAACGCCACTCAAAAAGGTGCTTTCTTTTTTTATCTATATATTAATTAGATCAAATCAAATAAGTCTTTTACGCCAATATTTCTATCAACAGTAAAACCTTCTCCGAAAGGAACTTGTATAGAGTGTCCAAGTTCTTTTCCCCGCGATTCAATCATTTTTATAAACTCCGGGTTTGATATATATGTTTCTGGTTCATTGCTATTTGGGTCATGGAATTGGCTTTTAAAAGCAAGTATTGCTTTCATTTTAGTTTCCCATGAATCAGAAACATCAACTACTAAATCAGGCACTAAGCTCTGACTCTGAATCACATGATATAATGTCTTTGGCCTCCATGCATCTTGTTTTTCTCCATTTACATGTGTCTCTATCATTTTTAAACCGGCCATGAATGATGCTGTTTTCACTAATTCTGAGCCCTTTGCATGATCTGGATGCCTGTCTTTTATTGCATTTGTTATAATTATTTCAGGCTGGTATTTTCGGATGACCTCAATGACTTTAATCTGACTTTCTTTATCTACTTTAAAGTACACATCTTGAAGTTTCAGGTTTTCCCTTGCACTTAAGCCCATTATTTCTGCTGCATTAGCAGCTTCTTTCATTCTGGTTTCAGGAGTTCCTCTTGTACCCATTTCACCTTGGGTAAGGTCTACAATACCAACTTTTTTACCTTGTCTTACTTGGTTAACAATGGTTCCCCCACAGGCAAGTTCAGCATCATCTGGATGAGCTACAATTACTAATGTATCTAATTTCATTTTTAAATTAGGCTGGATATTAAAAGCTGTTTCAAAAAAGGGTCAATCACCTTTTTTGAAACAGCTTCACTATTTTATTGATATTTGTTAATCGACTAATTCTACTTCTTTCGCAGCAAGGAACCTTTCTGCATCTAAAGCGCCCATGCAGCCAGAACCTGCTGCTGTTACAGCTTGTCTGTAAATATGATCTTGAGCATCTCCTGTAGCAAATACGCCCTCTATATTAGTTTTTGATGAACCAGGTATTGTTTTAATGTATCCACTTTCATCCAAGTCTAACTGCCCTTTAAAAATATCTGTATTTGGTTTATGGCCAATAGCCACAAAAAATCCTTGTGCTTCTAATACTCTTTCTTCGCCAGTTTGGTTATTTTTCACTCTTACAGACTCAACTGTATCATTTCCTTCGATCTCTACGGTATCAGTATTCCAAAGGATTTCAATGTTAGCTGTATTTTTAACCCGGTGCTGCATAATTTTAGATGCTCTCATTTCATCTCTTCTCACCAGCATGTAAACTTTATTTGCTAGCTTGGAAAGATAAGTAGCTTCTTCTGCGGCGGTGTCTCCTGCTCCTACAATCACTACGTCTTGGCCTTTAAAGAAGAAACCATCACAAACAGCACATGCAGAAACGCCTTTACCATTGAATTTTTCTTCAGAAGGTAATCCTAACCACTTTGCACTCGCTCCAGTAGAGATAATTACAGCCTCAGCTTCAATTTCATGTTTTTCGTCTACAGTTGCTTTCAATGGATAAGATGAAAAATCTGTTGCTGTTACTAAGCCATATCTTATATCTGTACCGAAACGTTCGGCTTGTTTTTGAAAATCCATCATCATCTGAGGGCCTATTACACCATCTGGATAACCTGGGTAATTTTCCACATCATTTGTAATAGTTAATTGGCCTCCTGGCTGGCCTCCTTGGTATAATACTGGTTTTAAACCAGCTCTTGATGCATAAATAGCTGCAGTATAGCCTGCAGGCCCTGAACCAATTATTAATACTTGTACTTTTTCCATTTCTAATTCTAATTCCAAAAAATTCTTAATACCTCAGGTTATGATAACGTCTTCTTGAATAAAAAGATTTTAACTACAATTTAAAATTGTATGATTGTCAGCAAGCCTACCCAAGATATGCTTTTAATGACTTGCTTCTGGCTGCACCTCTGAGCCTTCTAATTGCCTTTTCTTTGATTTGCCGAACCCTTTCTCTAGTTAAACTGAACCGCTCTCCTATTTCTTCAAGGGTCAGTGTACTTTCTCCATTGAGACCAAAATAAAAAGTAATTACATCTGATTCTCTTTTAGTGAGCGTTGCAAGTGTTCGTTTAACTTCTCGTGTTAATGATTCTGAGACTAAATGATCATCTGGCGCTACTTCATCGGGATTTTTCATTACATCTAATAAAGTCCCATCTTCTTCTTTTGAGAATGGCGAATCTATTGAAATATGTTTACCGGAAGATTTTAGCGTATTTAACACCTCTTCAATGCTGACATTTAGTGCATCAGCTAACTCCTGAGGAGAAGGTTCTCTTTCAAATTTCTGTTCTAAGGTGCTAAATACTTTACCCAGTTTACTTAAAGAGCCTACTTTATTTAAGGGCAATCTAACAATTCTAGCATGTTCCGCAAGCGCTTGTAAGATTGATTGCCTAATCCACCAAACGGCATAGGAAATAAATTTAAATCCTCTAGTTTCATCAAACCTTTTGGCAGCTTTAATTAATCCTAAATTTCCTTCATTAATCAAATCACCAAGAGTAAGGCCTTGATGCTGATATTGTTTGGCCACTGAAACTACAAATCTCAAGTTAGCTTTAGTCAGTCTTTCAAGTGCCAGTTTATCTCCTTCTTTAATTCTTTTAGCAAGTTTAACTTCCTCGTCAGAACTAATTAAATCAACTTTACTGATTTCTTGTAAATACTTATCTAGGGATTGGCTCTCCCTATTAGTAATCTGTTTGGTGATTTTAAGTTGTCTCATAGAAGTAAAGCATAGGTTCTAAAATACAAAGAGATCACCCTCACTCACTATGATTCCAACCCTTCAACTAAAACAACCCTAGTTAAAAGTCGCTTTTGGCAGGTGCATCTAATAAAAAAGGTGTGTGAATTAAAGCACACACCTTTAGTGTATTAGATTAAATATAATCAGGTTTTCACTTCTTTTCAGGTTTTGGGAGCAAAACTTTTCTTGATAACCTGAATTTACCTGTCTTCTTATCTATTTCTACCAGCTTAATCTGGATTTCTTCCCCTTCTTCTAAGACGCCATCCATTTTCTCAACTCTTTCCCACTTGATCTCAGAAATATGAAGCAACCCATCTTTTCCAGGCATAAATTCTATAAAAGCACCAAATGGCATAATAGATTTTACTTTACCTGTATAGACTTCGCCTACTTCAGGAACTGCTACAATGTTTTTGACCCACTTTTCAGCTGCTTGCATTGATTCTTTATCACTAGAGAATATATTGACGTGACCAAACTCTTCACCTTCTTCAATAACTACAGTAGCTCCAGTTACTTTTTGAATCTCTTGTACTACTTTTCCTCCAGGGCCTATCACAGCACCAATCATATCTTTATCGATATTGATTTTCACTAACCTAGGCGCATTATCTTTTAAATCTTCTCTTGGTTTCTGAATGGTTTTGGCCATTTCACCTAAGATATGAAGTCTACCACGTTTTGCTTGTTCTAGTGCTTCGGCTAATACATCATAAGATAAACCATCAACTTTAATATCCATTTGACAAGCAGTAATTCCATCTACTGTTCCAGTCACTTTGAAGTCCATATCTCCTAAATGATCTTCATCACCTAAAATATCAGATAAAATCGCGTATTTTCCTGATTCACTATCAGATATCATTCCCATAGCGATTCCTGAAACTGGTTTTTTAATTTTCACACCAGCATCCATCAGAGCTAATACACCAGCACATACAGTTGCCATAGAACTAGAACCGTTTGATTCTAAAATATCAGAAACAACTCTTATCGTATATGGGTTATCTTCTTCTGAAGGAAGCATCGGTTTAATTGCTCTCATGGCTAAATTTCCATGACCTACTTCTCTTCTTCCTGGTCCTCTATTTGGTCTTACTTCTCCTGTTGAAAATGCGGGGAAATTATAATGAAGGATAAATTTGTTATACCCGGAAATAAATGCTCCATCTATCATCTGCTCATCAAGTTTGGTACCTAAAGTCACTGATGTTAAAGATTGTGTTTCTCCTCTAGTAAAAACAGCAGAACCATGAGCAGTTGGAAGGTAATTCACTTCCGACCAAATTGGTCTTATTTGATCTAAATCTCTATCATCCAATCTTTTCTTAGAATCTAAGACATACTTTCTTACAGCTTCTTTCTGTACATCATGGATGTACTTTGAAATCAAAAAAGGGTCTTTTTCATGCTCTTCGCCTAAAGATTCGATGTATTCATCTTTAATGGCAGAAAACTTCTCACTACGTAGGCTTTTATCAGCTATTCCTTCTGAAGCTATTTGATAAGCCTTATCAAAAAGTTTATCATTGATATCTTTTTGTAATTCCTCATCACTGTTTTCATGAGAAAATTCTCTTTTCTCAGTTTTACCAGCTTCTTCCATTAGCTCTTTCTGAGCTATGCACTGTATCTTGATGACATCATGAGCAATTTTGATTGCCTCAATCATTTCTTCCTCAGAAACCTCTTGTGACTCACCTTCCACCATGAGAATGTTCTCTTCAGTTCCAGCTACAATCAAAGCCATGTCACTGAGTTCAACAATTTCACGCGTAGGATTCACTTTATACTCCCCTTCATGTTTCACTACTCTAACTTCTGAAATAGGGCCACCAAATGGAATATCAGAAACTGCTAGTGCTGAAGAAGCTGCAAGTGCCGCAAGTGCATCAGGATAGACACTTTCATCTGAAGAAATTAGTGAAATGTTAATTTGTGTATCAGCGTGGTAGTCACTTGGGAACAACGGCCTGATAGCTCTATCTACTAACCTACAGATCAGTACTTCGTAATCTGAAAGCCTGCTTTCTCTTTTAAGAAAACCACCAGGTATTTTACCTGCTGCTGCAAATTTCTCTTGATAATCTACAGATAAAGGAAGAAAATCGACATCGTCCTTTGCATCTTTTTTGGAAACGACTGTTGCTAACAACATAGCGTTACCCATTTTCACAACCACAGAACCGTCTGCTTGTTTTGCAAGTTTACCTGTTTCTATGGTGATCTCCCTACCGTCTGGTAGTTTTATTGTCTTGGTATAAACTGTTGGAGTCATAAATTATGTATATCTTTTTGAATTTAAGTTCGCAAGGGATGCAAACTGTAAGGGGGTAAAATAAAAAAAGGGAATTCGTTATGAACCCCCTCGATTCTGTTAATATTACTTTCTTAATTTCAATTCAGCAATAATAGCTCTGTATCTCTCGATATCCTTTTTGTAGAGATAATCTAATAATCTTCTACGCTTACCCACAAGCTTTAATAGACCTAATCTAGTTGAATGGTCTTTCTTGTTATTTTTCAAATGCTCCGTTAAATGAGCAATTCTGAAGGAGAAAAGTGCTATTTGAGATTCTGCAGAACCAGTATCTGTCTTAGCCTTTACCCGACCATGATTCTCAAAGACTTCTTGTTTTTTCTCTTTAGTTAAATACATGCTTAGTATAAAGTTTTTAATTCAAGCTGCAAACTTAGTAACAATGATCTAGAAGGACAAACTTCTCCAATATCACTTTGATTTATTTTTAATCAATTTCTGAAACCAGATCACATAAGAATCCCATTCAAACAACCTAGCATCTATTCTTGCTCTGCTTAAAAAATACAAGCCAAATGGCAACAAGATTAAATTTGCATACCAAACTGCAATCTTCCCATTAATCAACCCCTCTTTTGCTGATTTTTCACTCGTAATATTTAAAACATAGTAAGTAATAAAAAATGCAATGGATACAATTACAGGGACACCCAGCCCTCCTTTCTTTATAATGGCGCCTAAGGGAGCTCCTATCAAAAACATAATTAGACAAGCCGCAGATTGAGAGTACTTTTTATACTTCTCAACTGTATATTTATAAACATTCTTTTGATCTGCACTTATTTTCCTTTGTAGAGTACTGACACTGTTCTTTATATTCCTTGCTTTTTGTGCTGCGTTGTTTAAAACATCTGTCTTTTTATATTTAAATTTTTCAAAATAGCCATTGATTGTGTCTTTGGTGGCTGCTACTAATGAAGTATCCAATTTAATGAATTTACCAGAAGCCACTGATTTATTCTTTGCAACCTTAGATCCATTCTTAATAGGATTTACTTTCTTTTTGCTTTTTTTATAGGCCTTTTTATTTTGTTCGGCTTCTTCTTCTTCTTCTTCGATACCATCACTTTCTTCCCTTCTATCCTGATTCTTTTTAATGCTAGATGTATCAATCTGACGACCATTCTTTAACAGATTGTCCTTTTTTTTATCTTTATTCTTTCCTTCTTGCAGCACACTATTTTCTGTAAAAAGCCACCTTAGGTCTATTACAGATGCTTGTTTCTCTTTACTTCGTCCTTTTAATCTCAGAGAATCTGGTTTAGGTTTCAATTTGGCTCCGTTTATTGAATCTCTTACCCGATTAAGTTCATCTTTATAATGAAACTGATAAAAAGCCAGAGCTCCGAAATAGAGGTTCTCTCTACTCCTATCAATTCTTCTGTTTAATGAATCAATATGCTTACTCAATTCATTAACATTTTTCATCTGTCTATTATTCTGAAAAAGCTCTTTTTTAGTTTTTTTAATATCAAAGGACGCCAGACTAAACATCATGTCCATTTTATCAAAACTATTTCTAAGGTACCGACTGTCTAACTTTTTTCTTTTTTGCCTTTTTTCAATTTCATTATATGTTTTACCATTATAAAGTTCAAACCTTAAATAACGCTCATTCAGCACGGTGTACATAATTGCCGAGTCAGCCAAAATGACCACTTTATTACCGCTATTCTTCCTATTGGAATGATCATAGATAATCACAGTTTTGAGCGTCTTATTATCTGGAAATTTCTCATTTGCTTTGATACTATAGCCGTCTATCCCATTATAAAACTGCCCTTCTCTAATATCTAATGCAGGCTTTTTATTTTTAATGTCAAAAAGTAAGCTATAAGCATTTAAATTTGCTGTTGGCACTACATGATTATTGAAGAAGAAGGCACCTATTGTAAGAAAAAAAACAAATATACCTATAGGTAGTAAAGCTCTTATTAGGGATATTCCAGCGCTTTTAATGGCTGTTAACTCAAAGTGTTCCCCTAAATTTCCAAAAGTCATTAAGGAAGATAGTAATACACCAAGTGGTAGTGCCACAGGTAGCATATTAACACTAAAATACATGATCAGCTCAGCAAAAACACTAGCACCTAAATCCTTCCCTACAAAATCATCAAAGTACTTAAGCATGTACTGGGTCAAAAGAACAAAAGTACAAACTACAGTTGTGAGAAAAAATGGCCCAATAAAAGCCTTCAATATGAGTACGTCAATTTTTTTCATCTTAATCAGAAACGCGAAAATACGTTATTAAGTATGATTATCCCCCTACAATTCCTTTTAAATCAAGCACAAGAGATTCCCACAACTCAGATGCTTCATCTTCGTCCATATCTGAGTAATCTGTGACTTGCAAATAGACTGATCCTGTAAACTCGTTTTTTTCAATTTTAAACTCTACATAATTAGGATCTTCAAGGTCTTCTAAAAATTTGAATTTAACCTGTTCATTCAATCTACTGATCACCATTTTAGCATTTCTCTTTTCTCCATCCCAAATAAAAACAAATTCCTTGTTAGGATTAATATTAACATCGTCAGCAAACCAATTAGCAAGGCCTGAAGCCGAGTTGAGATAAGGATACAACACTTTCTTTGAAGCATTGAACTCATACTCACCAACAAATTTCACCTTACTCATAAGCCAAATCTTTTAGATTAAAAATATATGTGTCTACAATATATAGCAATTTTTGAATTAAACTAGAAAAGATAAACGTTTTAACGCCCTTGAATATAAATGTTGCTTAGAACAAGCAATAATTCACCTATCTATTTTCACAAGAAATTATTATTAATGAACCAACCCCGACCCAAGGGTACGGGGTATCTATGGGCAATAATTTAATGATCGACTCGAGAGTCGGGGTGCCCGGCCAGGGGAATTAATATCCCTTAGGGATTAAATAATTATAAACAGTGACTAATCTACGATACATCTTAGTTTCAAATCAACTATCCATTTTTTAAAACTGCACATTCAACAAATCTCCACTTAACAAAATTAATTGTAATTCCGAGAGCTTAGCATCAAACTTTGCTTGATTGATACTCAATTCGGCATTAAGTAAATTAAGTTGTGCCTGTCTAAACTCGATAGAATTGATTTGTCCTATTTTAAGTCTTTCCCGGGTTCTTTCAAAGTTATTCTGAGCAGTTGATAAACTATTTTGCTGAATTTGATAAATGTTCAACTTACTTTGATAGTCATCCCAAGCATTGTTAAAGTCTCTTTCAATGGAAAGAGAAACTTGTTCCTTCTGAAGCTGCTGATTTTCTAAATTAATTTGGGCATTCTTAACTCTTGTCTTAGTAATCCCGCCATCAAAAATGTTCCATGTAAGATTAATTCCGGCACTTAAACCATTATTAGTAGATACAGCTACAAACGAGGCTGCATTGTTATTGTTTTTGTTCCATCCATAAGAACCTGTCAATCCCAATGTTGGCAGATAAGCAGCAGAATTCGTTTTAATATCTAACTTGTTGATTTCGATATTTTTATCTGCCTGAAGCAATGACACATTTCTTTCTTTGGCATTTTTCAATAATATTCCCCGCTTCATCAATGTCACAAATTCCACTTCTGTATCCACTTCAAAATCACCGCTTAAAGTATTTCCCAAAACTAAATTCAAATCTCGTTTTGCATTTCTAAGCTGCTGATTAGTAGTTAACAGGTTAATACTATCTCGGTTAATATCAACTTGAGCATTCAAAACTTCTAGTTTGGTATTCTGCCCAAACTCGAACTGATATTGTGCTCGTTTTAAGCGCTCTGTTGAGATCATCAAAGTCTTTTTGAGTGTTTCCGCGTTCTCAGATAGTTGTGCCACATTATAATATACAGAAAACAATTGAATAATGGTATTCTCAATGGTTTCTCTTGCTTGTAGCTCTGTCAATTGGTACTCCTCTTTTAGACGCTGGTAATTGTATTTTCTTCCCAACCCATCAAATAAGGTATAACCTACAGAAATTGAAGCATTTAACCGAGAGCTTTCAGCACCAGAAAGGCTGGTAGTCTCTCCATTGGCAAACTCTGCTTCTGTGTTATCTAAATTATAAGTGGCACCTGCTGCCCCGGAAACAGTAGGCAAGAAACCTGTATTAAGTATGCTTGTATTATTCTTAGCTAAATCAAGGTTCTTATGAGCTATCTTAATACCATAATTATTTTCAAGTGCTAATTGAATTGCACGTTCAGAGTTAATAATTTCCTGTGCCGAAACAAACTGTAATGGGCAGGTCAAACAAAATAAGATTACTACCCTAATTTTCATTACTTTCATTTTGTTCTTTAATTGCTCGTTCTACTTCTTCTTTAGACACTTTATTACCTGTAACCAAGTACTTTAAGTTCGTTTTAATCTGGTTACTGAATGCTAAGAAAAGAGGTAAGACCAAAAGTGTTAAAATGGTAGCGTAACCGATTCCGAAGGAAATAGAAATCGCCATCGGTTTTAAAAATTGTGCCTGCCTACTTTTCTCTAATAATAAGGGTGCTAGACCTGCGACGGTTGTTAATGAAGTCAAAAAAATCGCCCTGAAACGTGATTTACCAGCTTCAAGCAAAGCCTCATCAAACTTCATCCCTTCTTTCAAATTAGTGTTGAATTTTCCAATCAATACTAAACCATCATTTACCATAATCCCAATAAGGGCTATAATTCCCAACAAGGACAAGATATTAAGTGGAAAACCTAGTAACCAATGTCCCCATGCCACTGCAGTCAAACTAAAAGGAACCAATAACAACAATAATATCGGCTGGCTATAACTTCTAAAGGTAAACGCAATAGTTATATAGATAAGCAATAGGATAACACCTCCTGCACTTTTGATAGAATTAGATAATTTAGTTGCCTCTCTATTTTGTCCTTCAAAAGAAGCTGATATAGTTGGGTATTTAGATTGCAAATCAGGAATGGTCTCGGTTCGAATTTTATCCAAAATATCAGTTGCACTATTATTAGGATCTTTTAAATCTGCAGAAACCTGTATCTCCCTTTGTCCTGCCAAATGGTTAATAGCAACATCCCCTCTAATTATCTCATACTTAGCAATGTCCTTCAAGGTAACCCGTTCTCCATTGGGGGTAATGATCCTCATATCATCCAAATCATTCAGTGATTCACGGTTACTTCTATCATAACGAACCCATACTCTAATTTCATCTTGCCCTCTTTGAAAACGTTGCGCCTGAGATCCGAAAAAGCCTGCCCGAACTTGATTCATAACAGTCTGTAAGTTCAAGCCTAATAAATAAGCACTTTCATTGAGCTGTAAACGAATTTCTTTGATACCTGCAGGGTCATTATCCGCAATATCCTTTAGTAATGGGTTTGACCTCAACACTTCTTTTAATTCTATTTTGGCCGCTTTTAATTCATCAATATTGTTTCCAAGTAATGACACAGAAACTGGACTCCCTCCAAAATTTCCACCAGAACCAAAGATAAGCCTTTCTGCTCCTATGACCTCCCCTACTAATTCTCTTAATCTGTTCGCTACCAAAGAAGATTTAATTGCATCTGGTCTTTCCTCTCCTGGTAGCATGTTGATTTGCAACCTGGCACTAGAACTACTGTTTAAAGTAAGAATGGTATTTTCAAAAAGTTGTGTGTCAGTTTCTTTAAAGTATTTTTCGTTGAGTTCTTGGTTAACAATATAAGATTTTTGCTCTATTACTGAAATGATGGAATCTGTAACGGCCTCATTGGTTCCATTTGGCATATCTAATTCTATAGATACCGTATCACTTGCTATAGATGGAAATAATGTAACGCCAATAATACCACCGCCAATAGCACCAAATGTTAACACAAGTAAGGCAATTGTAATGCCCAATGAAAAAACTTTAAACTTTAGAACAAATTCAATAGTAGGAGCATATACCTTATCTCTTAAAAAACTCATGAAGTTATCGCCCAACTTATTGATCATCCTCATTTTAGAGAAAAACTGTTTCATTTTAGAAGGATTCTCCTCGATCGTTTGTTTCCTCAAAGCCTTGGAATGAGCTAAATGGGCAGGTAAAATAATCAAAGCTTCCATCAAGGATACCACTAAAGTCAGGATCACAATTACCGAAACTTCACTAAAAAATTCCCCAATTCTACTATCAAGAAATAGGAATAAAGAAAATGCCAATAAAGTTGTTATAATAGCAGAAACTACAGGCGGAATTACTTCCATGGTACCGTCTATGGCTGCCTGAATAGGTGACTTTCCTTTTTCATAATGCTGATAAATATTCTCTGCTATTACAATTCCGTCATCTACCAAAATCCCAATAACAATAATCATTCCGAACAATGATAATACATTAATGGTCACATCAAACTGCCCTGCAAAGATAAACATCCCCAGAAAGGAAATTGGGAGTCCAAAAGCAACCCAAAAAGCCAATCGAGTGTTTAAAAACAGTGACAAAAATATGAGTACCAGAATCATCCCCACGATAGCGTTCTCAGTCAATAATTCTGTCCTTTGATTTAATGTAATTGATAAATCTCTGACCACATCTAACTTGACATTGTTGTATTTCTGGTTATATGATTGAATATATTTCTTTACTTTGTCTGCAGACGAAATCAAGTCTTCATTATTAGTACTTGTTACTGTAACATTTACTGATAATTTTTCATTAAAGTAACTAGCGTTTGGACTTTCCGAAAAACGATCACGTATAATAGCTACATCTTTTAATCGAACTGTTTTTCCATCATTAGAAGCTTTTACTATGATATTTGACAATTCGTTGCCAAAGTAAGATCGATTATTCGCTCTTATTAAATATTCTTCAGCATCTGTTTTTATAGTACCACCCGTTACTAAAATATTAGAGTTTCTAACAGCTTGGGATACTTCTGTAAATGAAAGGTTATAAGCCAATAGATTTGCTTCATTAACCGCTATTTCTATTTCTTCATTGGGATATCCTGTCACATTAATCTGTGAAATCCCTTCTATAGCCCTCAAATCATTTTCAATCTGCCTGCCTAGTTGTTTCAAGGTTTTCAGCTGGACATTATCACCGTAAAGTGCAAAAGAAATAGTTTGTCTTACTGCTTCGTTTTTTGCGACAACAAGAGGTTCCATACCAACAGGAAAAGAAGGGACTCGATCAACTGCGTTTTTAATTTCGAGTAACATAAAATCTATGTTTTCTCCTTTCTCAATTTCTACTGTAATAGTCCCTCTATTTTCATTAGATACTGAAGTTACGCGATCAACTCCTTTCAAGCCTTTTAAGTTGTCTTCAATCTGTAGAACAATTCCTTCTTCTATTTCCTGAGGAGATGCTCCGGGGTAAGTAATACTGATGTTAATGGTGTTAGATTCTACCAACGGAAAAAAAGAAGACCGCAAAGAGGTCATTCCTATAATTCCAAATGCAAAAAAGCCTAAAATAAAAACATTTACAGCTACATGATACTTAATGAAATAAGCAATAATTTTTCTCATTACAATGGGTCTCCTTATAGGTTTTTAGGGTCTTGTAATGGCTTTACCAACATCCCTGCATAAGCACCTGGAACTGATTTTTTCAGTATAACCGTACCATTAGGTAATCCTTTCAAAATCACTTTGGTATCGGAATAAAATACTGGTTTTACTTTCATTAAATCCAATAAACTATCTTTCACAACAAACACCTGGTCATTATCAAGTAATAGGTTCCTATCTACTTCAATAGCGTCTTCCTCACTTTTAGCATTTAAATTAGCTTCTAAATACAATCCTTCTTTTAAACTTGGGTCTTTTACCTCTATATAAGCAGTAACTGTTTGAGTAGTTGGGTCTACTTTCCCATTTATCCTTGATACTTTGCCTGAATAAGTTTCAGTTTTATCTAAACTATTTAACATTACTTCTTCCCCTTTTCTTAATAGGTTGGCATAACTTTTACTTAAAGCTACTTCCATTTCATAGGTAGATGGGTCTATGTATTCTCCTAGCTTTTGACCGCTTCTAATCAAGGAACCTTCACTCACTAGTGCCTCTGTTAAAATTCCGTTAAAAGGCGCATATATATTGTATTTCTTGAGTCTTTCCTCTAAGTTTTTTACATTGTAATAACCACTGAGGATATTTCTTCCTGTTATAAAATAATTTTCTTTTTGGGAAGTCATTTTCGGCAGCTTAGGAGTTGTTTTATTTATATCGAATTCATCAAGGTAATCTTGCCATTTTGGGTAAACATCTGGAAAGTCTAATCTTAAATCAGGCATAATTGCCACAATTGAATTATACAAATTACTTTTAGCTGATTGAACACTTGCCAAATACTCTGAGGCATCAATGCGAATTATGTTTTCTCCTGCCTTATAATGTTGCCCAGGTTTGAACAGTTTATTACCAGTCCTAAAAATACCTTGAACTTCAGCATACAATTCCACACGTCTTTTAGCCTTTAGACTACCATTGGAAGGAATAACAACTTGTATATCAGTATTTTTTACCACATCGATAAACACTGATTTCACCACTTTGTTCTGTACAGGCTTAGGGGATTTTCGTCCAGAAATCAAGTCTCTGGCAAAAAAAATAGAGGCTGCAATTATTAGCAAGCCCAAGATTGAAAGAATGATTTTTCGCATCAAAATATATTTTACACCCTATGTAGACGATAAAACAACTGTTTAGTTTAACCATTGGTCACAAAAAAGAAAAAAATTGTTAAAAGACACTAGTTCAATTACTTTATTCAAAACAATTGTCTTCTCTTAAAAGAAGCAATATAGTAGGATCAAACCCATAAACATATAGAGCAAGTCATTAAAATGAACCAACTCCGACCCAAGGGTACGGGGTATCTATGGGCAATAATTTAATGATCGACTCAGCGCCTCCGCAGAGAAAGCTATAGCGCTCGCAGAAGAGTCGAGACGCCCGGCCAGGGGAATTAATATCCCTTAGTGATTAAAATACTACGACACCTAATCTTTAAACCCGAATGATACAATAGAAATTTGATACAAACCATAACTAACAGTCATTTAGCCACTTATGATTTTCTCTTAAAAGTCTAATGCATCATTCGGGTTTAATCACCTTTTAGAACTGGATAACGATATTTTGTCGACCAAACTAAGTGAGCTGTTAAACGAGAAACTGTATAAGAATTAGTACGTTGATCTTTCGACATCTAAACAAAGTTAGTTTTTTAGAAGAGCTGAAAGTGAAATGCTATAAATGCATAGTTTTAACTAATTCTGAGACCAATAAAGAATATTGCCAATACTTACCAGTATAGCCATATGGTATAATTGATTGGGGTATAAGGCCGCAAAAAAGGCTAACAGTACCCCACAATAACCCACCCACACTCATAAAGAGTGCTAGGTAAACCAGAAAGGACTTTTGTACTCTGGTATCTTCCTGGTCATCTGGAGTATGTCCTAGCTAATTACATCTGTTAAACCCATGTATGACGATAAGATAATCAATAAAACACTGACAAGCCAACCCTTACAGAATGCTTTCCCGTATCATTGGAAATTCCAATGCCAGCTCATTTGTTCTTTATATCCTTCTCTTCTATTAGCTTCTTATTGATCTTGGTCTGCCTATCGGTAATTTCCAGCAATTCCATTTTCATTTCTTCAAGCTCATCATTCTTTTTCTCAGCTTTGCTTCTAGCTTTGATAAGTGATAGATTGATATATTCAATTTCCTGTTGTTTCTCAATTAACTTTATTTGTGCAGAGTGCTGTTGACCGACAAAATACGCTACAAGAAAAAAGACCATCGTAATGATTGTACAGATATTGATAGCTGTAAAATTCAGGGATCTGTCAGGCAGTACACTTGGTTTAATTGAAACAAAAAATGGGTCATATACCACCGAAAGAATGGTAAGTGCCAAAAATATCGCTAGCCACACCAGAGCATTACTACTTTTACTAAAGGACAGGGAGGCAATCAGGGAAAGGACAGCCCATAGCATAATAAACCCTGATGAATAAAAGCCACCCAATGACCATTGGAACATGAACGGAAGGGCCAAACTGATAAAAACCTGGACAGTCCTTACGAAACTTATTCTCTTGGTTATTCCAAATATTGTCATATTAATGACGCTTAGAGCAATATAACCGTATGGGATTAAGGACTGCAGCCCCAAACCGTAGTACAAACTGATAGTACCCCATAATAACCCCCCAGCACTCATAAAAAGGGCAAGGTATGCCAGAAATGATTTTTGAAGTTTTAATTCTTGAGAATCAGAGGCATTACACCCAATATTACCGTATTTAACTGCGAGACTCATGTTTCGAAATAGTTTATTTTAACAAAAATAAATTATTTTATTCTCTCAAATGAGATTATCTGATCAATGTACTGACTTTTTTGATGGCTATGTCTTTGTTAATACGTATATTTGCATTTGACAAAATTAGAGGTGATAATCTCTTTACCTTATTTTACATTCTCCGCAATCTCACCTTTTTCTTCTTGACTCGGCTTTGTATAGTTAAAGATCACTTTCGTTGAAGTATTACCACTGAATCCCCAGGCAACATGTACCCCGTGTTTATCGGCAATCTTTTTCAACTTGGTATGCCTTAACATGTGCGGTGTCAAATATACCTGATCCGGTATAGGTAGTCCAACATTGGCCTGGTTCTCAATACGTTCACAGTAAGACTTATAGTGAGCAATTTCTAGTTTTCTGAATAAAAAAATAGAAATTGATCAAGTTGCAAATATGTATTTCAAGCAAAGCGTATAGGAAGTTTAAAAAGAGGATTTAAAACCAATCAAATAGCTATTGTGTTTTTACTATGTTTTTACAGGAAAAAGAGTCTGAAATAAGAACAGCTAGAAACAAAAAAACTCCCTGAAAATCAAGGAGTTGTAAAGTAGCGAGAGGGGGGCACGATCCCCCGACCTCCGGGTTATGAATCCGACGCTCTAACCAACTGAGCTACCTCGCCAATTTTAAAAACTGAAGCAAATTCTTACTACAGTTCATTTTTTAGGAGTGCAAACTTACAAATAATGCTTGAAAGAGCAAGGATGACTTATAGAAAAAATCTAATATGTTGAAATTATTCTCAAAATCCATCATAAAAACAAAAAATCGAATCGTAGCACTTCCCTACCTTCGAATTATTTGTTATATATTCTTAATTTGTTTTAAGTCCCCATACTAAAGCATAGGTGGGATGGTATTTGCCTGTTAATTCTTTGATGATGCCGATCATTATCCTATTTGTTAATTATGCTTTAGAAAATCTATTTGGATAATAAATCTCTTCATTACAACCACTTAACACAAGTTTGTTAAACCCGAATGATGCAATAGAAATTTGATGCAAACCATAACTAACAGTCATTTAGCCACTTAAATCCTAATTTCTACTCATCATAATAGAGACTATGTCTGTGTTGCAAATCAGAATTTAAGCAGCTATCTAACAGTCATTTAATGAACCAACCCCGACCCAAGGGTACGGGGTATCTATGGGCAATAATTTAATGATCGACTCAAGAGTCTGGGAATTAATATCCCTTAGGGATTAAAATATCTTATGCGCCCTATAAACATAAATTGATACAAGCTTTTTTCAGAAAGTCATTATCCAAAAACCAAGGTTATAAAGTTTAAATGTAAATAAGTTCCCAATCATAAAAAAGTCGCTTTATTCTTTAAAACAACTCTTGAGATGATATAAATTTACTGGCATCCAAGTAAAACTGAAATTGAAGAAAAATTGCTCTTGATATCGTTTAATCAAAGATTATTTCTGAAGTTCAAAAACACCCCCTATAAATCAATCGAAGGGCTGACAACTCTAGCTTTCGTCCGTTTTTTCCCGCCAAGCGGCCTTGTTGATGAAAAAGAACCAAAAAAATCAACAGGGTCGCCTGGCGAATAATTTAAAGCTCCCTCCCTAAACCCGGCAGCGGCCGACTGTTAACCTGTAAACTTATTTTAGGACGACACACGTCTCGCACACCCCGCTAAATGATCACCGCGACGGCGTACCGTGCCAACCCTCCAAAATGTATAAAAATGAAAACCTTTTTCTCGGATACTAGTAATTTTAAATTACAAATTTTAGCTAAAATCAACCATAAAACTATTCTTTATCTTATCTATTTTAGTTTTACTTTCTTCTTGCGATCAATGTGAAATGCCTCTATGTCCTCCTTCTGTAGGCGCAGATCTTGAGATACAATTTCTGAATGAGAACGATGAACTTCTTTCTTCAGCAGATTATAACTCCTCAGATTTTCTCTTTGACTTTTGCACCTCTGATAACGATGCAATAAAAATCAGAAGTAACAAATTAATTATTTCATTAAATTTTTATACTCTAATTACAAATACTGAATTTGAATGTAGCCTAAAAACACCGTTTTCTACCCCATTGACACTAAATATAACCATAACAGAAGATTCTAAAGACAAATGTTCTTGCCCTGATTCTCATCTTTCAAAAATTACGCAAGGTAATTCTGAAACGTTTTTTGAAGACAATTTCCATAATGCCAATATTCCTATCAACATAAAAACCTGATAACAACAAATATTCATCAAGAAGTTACCATAACTAATTGATTAATGACTATTTTCATCATCCGAATGAACCAACCCTGACCCAGTGCCTTTGCTGAGAAAGCTACGGCGCTCGCAGAAGGGCACGGGGTATCTATGGGCAATAATTTAATGATCGACTCAAGAATCGGGGCGCCCGGCCAGGGGAATTAATATCCCTTAGAGATTAAATTCAAAAATGTTTAATAATACACTTTCAAACTAAATAAAACTTGATTATTTCATCAGTCCAAAGATTTGCAAGTAATGTAATTAGTAAAAATAATTTGCGAAAGCACTTAATTATACCAATTTAGATCAGGAATTCTGCTTTTAAGCTTATCGAAACCAAAATGGATAAAAAGTTATCAGAATTGGAGAGTGATTTTCATAAAATCGTTAAAAATCAGATGAATTACTGATGAAATCACCTCTTTTATTTGTTATTTCTGTCTAAAATTAGATGATTATCTTTTTTAAAAACTGGAATCCCTGCAATTTAGATATAAAACACCGTTTATCTTCCTTTTAATTTATCATTGCAGTGCGTTAAAAAGCATTCCTCTACAGCTGCTAGAGGTTCATTTTTTGCCTTGGCGGCCTCTTCAATAAAAAATTACCTACAATATCTAATACGCTCTTTTAAACCTAAATTGGTATTACCTATCACTTCTTAGCTTTGTGAAATTTCTAAATTACCAGACAACATTTTATTAGAATTAGACATTGTTCTTTTATACAAATGTTAAAATGAATAAATCCAAAAAAAGCATTCCCTTGAAGTTCATAAGTCTTTATGTGATTTTATTATTCATTTCTCACGAAATCATATGTCAACGAGTGATAAAAGGGACAATCACCGCAAAAGAAACTGGTGAACCCCTACCCTTCACTCATATTACTTTATCAAACAGGATGATGGGTACGGTCACTAATTTAAATGGTCAGTTCAAGTTAATCGTCCCTGAAAAACACCAAAATGAGTCAGTAATTTTTTCATTCATAGGGTATGAAAACAAAAAAACAAATCTTAATGACATTTCAGATGAGTTATTCATTCAACTTGAAAAAGATAAGTTCTTATTAAAGGAAGCTATTGTTATAGGTTATACAGGTAAATCACTCATTGAAAAAGCAATTCAGCTAATCCCCAAAAACTTTCAAGGAAATGAGCATATTAGTAAAGGTTTTTATCGGGTAATCAGTCAAAAGGAAAGCGAATACGTTCATTTATCTGAAGCTGAATTTGAAATTTATAAGCCTGAGCAAGGAACAAAAAACCTTTTTAAACTAAATAAAATTCGTGCAATAAGAGACATGCAAGGCTCTCATGGGGTTATTATAGGGCAAACTCCCAGTTCACTGATCAACTCCGATATAGTGAATAATTTAGAAGAGTCAGATCTGCTGAGTAAAAAGGGAAGGAAAAACCATGAATTTAATTTAGAGGGTTTGGTAAAATATAAAAATACCAGTGCCTACTTAATCAATGTTAAACAAAAAGGCGAGGTTAACAAAGTCACTTATAGCGGAAAAATTTACATTGACAGTGAAACATTTGCATTTCTTCATATAGATATTAAAGTAACTCCTCAAAGTTTAAGATATGTAAAGTTTGGCAATGCAATCACCAGAGCTGCCATGAAACTCATCGGTATGAAAGCAAAAGTTTTAGCAAGTCATACCCAATTTTATTATAAAAAGATTGGCAATCAATACTATTTAAATAGTACCTATGATGACGAGTTCTATAACATTAAAAATGAGAGGGGAAACTACGATTTCAATATAGATTCTAAGTATCAATATACAGTTACTGAAATCCAAACCAATCAAATAGAGCCATTCTCAAAAGATGAAACATTAACTAACAATAAATTACTTGAACTCAAAGAAGATTTGCATGATATAAACTTCTGGAATGGGTATAACATTATCATGCCTGATAAAGAATTCTCTAGCATTGCAAAAAGTATAGAGAAAAAAAACAATTCTTCAAATGTCAAACAAGAAATAAATGAAGTTATCTTCAAATATCCAAAACATAAAAGCAGCCGTATCGATTCCATTCTTAGTTTTTATCATAGAAAAGGGTTGTTTAATGGAAATGCGCTAATTACTTATCAAGATCGTATTTTATTACATAAAAGCTATGATAAACTAACACCACACCTTCAGGTCAATTCACAATTTAGGATTGGATCAGTCAGTAAAACATTTACCTCCATGTTGATTATGATGTTAGTAAATGAAGGTAAACTCAATATAGATGATTCCGTGGGAAAGATTCTTCCTGGTTTTAAACACCCTGATATTTTAGTCTCCCAACTGATGAGTCATCAGTCTGGTATTCCTAACTTATTAACTAATAATGAAAATGCAATAAACATTCTTTCAAAAGATTATGATATGGATGAGTTATTGAGAAAATTTTGCAGTGCTCCTTTAGAGTTTGAACCAGGGAGTCAGTTTAAGTATTCAAACTCTGGTTTTGTAGTCTTAGCAGCTATTATAGAAAAAGTAACTCAAAAACAATTTGACCAAGTATTAAAAGAAAAGATATTTGATCCTCTAGGTATGAAAGACACGTATTTTGGAAAACCGGAAACTACTCAAAACCTGGCAATCGGTTATTTATATGGAAACCCTGAACCTCATATTAATACCAGCAATTTTAGTGGGGCAGGAGGAATTACCAGTACCACACTAGATCTGCTAAAATGGAGTAATGCACTAGAAAATGACAAATTACTACCTAGAGATAAAATAGAACTTCTCTTCCAGCCTAGAGCTGCTTACTTAGACTGGGAAGCAGATTATGGTTTTGGCTGGATGCTTGATAAGTATAAGTTTGCAGTATCAAAAAATCATCTAATCAAGTATCATCCCGGAACTTCACTAGGGTTTTATAGCATGTTCTTAAAGCAGCCAGACAAAGGGATAACCATCATTTTACTAAGCAACAACAGCAGTTTTCCACGTTTTGACATCTCTGACCTCTTATTAGATCAATTAGACTTCAAAAGACCGGCTAGGTATGAAAAATGAATCAAGCCCACCCCAAGGGTATGGGGTGTCTATGGACAATAATTTAATAATCGACACAGTGTCTCCGTAGAGAAAGCTATAGTTCTCGTGGAATAGTCAGGAG
>CALGOB010000031.1 GCA_937958005.1 uncultured Cyclobacteriaceae bacterium | reverse complement strand
AAAACGGACGAAAGCTAGAGTTGTCAGCCCTTCGATTGATTTATAGGGGGTGTTTTTGAACTTCAGAAATAATCTTTGATTAAACGATATCAAGAGCAGTTTTTCTTCAATTTCAGTTTTACTTGGATGCCAGTAATAGTTTATTGATTTATTCTATTTTTTTCATCACTTTATGTCGCCTTGAACCTGTGTCCCTACCGGTTATTCAAACAAAGGATATAGATCAATTAATGCGTTATTCTGATTCAACAGCCATACTCCTTCTCTCATCAAATTACTAATTATCAGTCTTTTACTATTTACCAATCTCTGCAGATTCACTAATAAAAGTACCACATATAGCAATTTCATTTTTCAGGTTTGAAAAATAAAATTCAAACCATTCAAACATTTTAATCCAAGTTAACGTTTTTAGAATACCAATTATGATAGTAAAACTATCATGACGGAGAGTTTTACAATTTAACTTAATAGTAATGACTACACTTCGGTTGTTAATGAACCCCAATCTCTTTTTAAGAGACCCGCAGGAAACCGAGTTGGGTAGAAAGATACTTGAAGATAGCATCTTGCTTATTGATGAATTAGGATTTGAAAAATTCACTTTCAAGAAGTTGGCATTAAAAATTGAATCCACAGAAGCATCTATCTATAGATATTTTGAAAACAAACACAAGTTGCTCGTTTACCTGAATTCGTGGTATTGGAGCTGGGTTGAATACCGAATTGACTTTAGTACTCAAAACATTTTAAATGTCGCAGATAGACTTGAAATTGCATTGAAAATTATTAGTGAGAAGAAAGTCAAAGATCCTTTTTTTCCTCAAATAGATGAAGAAGCTCTAGACAGAATTGTAATTGCAGAATCGGATAAAGCTTATCAAACTAAGCAAGTGGACGAAGACAATAAAGAAGGGCTATTTTTAGGATACAAATCCCTCTGTCATAAGATTGCGACCTATATAGTGGAAATTAATCCGGAATTTAAGTACCCAAATTCTCTAGTCAGCACTGTCTTGCAAGCATCTCACCAGCAGCTTTTCTATGCCCAACACTTGCCCTCCCTGACAGATTTCACGGGAGATTCTACGTGTGCTAACGCTCAAAATAAAGAGTTTTTAAAAGAAATAGTTTTTAAAGCAATCAGCAAATAAAGTCACTATCAAAATCTAATGAACAGCAATCAGATCATACAAGTTATTAGGGAATCGGCACAGCTATTAAAGCAAGATTTCGACGGCATGATTCTCTCTGAAATAGACTCAACTCCTAGATCCTATGAAATAGATGAAGTTGCCGAGTTTAAAAGGGATATGACAGAAGCTGCTAACAAACAGCGAATCATCTATCTCGACAATAAACTTACTTTAGATGAGTTTGTCCCTTTTCTCGAAACAGTAGAGATTCCCATTTTGGCTTTTAAGGAAATAGAGGGAGGGTTTGCTCCTGTCATCTTTTATAAGAAGAAGAGAAGAAAAAAAATGATGGTTCTTCAAGATGAAATTCCAGAAGTCTATGATTTTGATGAAACCATACTTCCTCATTTAAATAAAGAAGGCGAAGAAATATCCTTCTTAGGTGTATTCACTTATAAAAGTCTTGTAAGTGATGACGATGATACTGATAAAGGAAAGAGAAAACCGCTGAATCCTGTCCAAAGACTTATCAGATTACTTTCTGAAGAGAAAAAAGACATCTTTTATATTTATTTCTATGCAGTACTTGTAGGTCTCATAAGTTTAACTCTACCCTTAGGGATACAAGCTACTGTTTCACTCATCTCAGGCGGTGTATTTTTTAGCTCTGTATATATTTTGATTGCACTAGTAATCATTGGGACATTAACCGCTGGAGGCTTACAGGTGATGCAAATTACTTTAGTGGAATACCTACAAAGAAGAGTCTTTACCAAGGCAGCCTTTGAATTTGCCTTTAGGGTACCTAGAATTAAGTCCGAGGCTTTAATCAATTATCATGCTCCGGAATTAATGAACCGTTTTTTTGATGTACTAACCATCCAAAAAGGACTTCCCAAACTGTTAATTGATTTATCTGCTGGAGTCATTCAGATCTTTTTTGGTATGGTGCTTTTATCCTTTTATCATCCATTTTTTGTATTCTTTAGTTTACTGCTCATAGGCGCACTGTTTTTGATCTTTTATGCAACTGGTTCCAAAGGCTTGAATTCCTCTATTAAGGAATCTAAATTCAAATACAAAGTTGTGTATTGGTTAGAAGAATTAGCAAGGACTATTAATTCTTTCAAATTGAGTGGAAACACTGCCTTGCCTATAAGGAAGACGGATTATAATGTAAACAATTACTTAAAAAATAGGAAAGTACATTTTGGTGTATTGCTGAGCCAATATGCGTTCATCCTTCTTTTCAAAGCATTGGTTACTGGAGGTTTACTGATCATAGGCACCATATTGGTGGTGCAAAGAGAAATTACTTTAGGCCAGTTTGTTGCTTCTGAGGTCATCATTATATTGACGTTAAGCTCTGTTGAAAAAATTATCATGTACATGGATGTTGTATATGATATGTTGACCGCTGTTGATAAAATTTCTCAAGTAACCGACTTACCTCTAGAGAAGAGCGGTGGAATAGATATTCCAAGAAGTATGCTTACCAAAGGGTTTGCCGTAGAACTAAAAGATTTAAAATATAAATTCCCTGATAAGTCTCATTTTACGTTAAACGGCATTAACCTTTCCATAAAAAGTGGTGAAAATATTTGTCTCGCTGGTAGAGGTGGCGGTGGTAAATCTGTGCTTACCAATACCATGGCAGGTCTCAATACACAATATGAGGGAATTGCTACAATAGGTAATTTCTCATTAAGAGATCTTGACATGACCAACCTTAGGGATAAAATAGGAAAAAATGTTTCTCAGGAAGATTTGTTTGAAGGGACTATTATGGAAAATATTTTATTGGCAAAACCACATGCGACTTATGAAGATGCTCTTTGGGCGATTAACATGGTAGGTATTTCAGATGAAATAAATGCAATGCCAAATGGTCTTGAAACTGTAATTGTTAGTGGAGGGAAAGGACTGTCTACCAACTTGGTGAATAAACTTACTCTCGCTAGGTGTTTAGCAAAAAGACCAAACTTACTCATTTTAACAGATTTTTTCTATGGGCTTTTAAAATCTGAAAAATTAAGACTCATTCAAAAGTTGACTGATAAGAAATACCCCTGGACACTTGTAGTTGTCTCGAATGACCCCTTAATCATGGCAGCATGTGACCGGGTCATGCTGATGGAAAATGGCTTAATCACAAAAGATGCACCATTTGAAGATTTGATAAAAACTGAAGAATTAAACAATATTCTTAATTAATAGGTAATGGAAATTAAGAAAGAAATTACAGATAGGCAGCTTTACACACTCAAAACACTTAAAACACCAAGTGCGGGAAGGATACTGGCTAAGTGGTTGATGGGAATATGCTTTATCGCTTTTATATTGTTATTTGTTCCTTGGCAACAAAATATTAGAGGAACTGGAAAAATTACGGCCTTTACCCCCCAAAATAGACCTCAATCTATTGAATCTACTATTGCTGGAAGGATAACAGGGTGGAAAGTAAGAGAAGGCCAATTTGTAAATCATGGAGATACTATCCTTACACTGAGCGAGGTCAAAGATAAGTTTTTTGATCCTGATCTTTTAATCAGGTTACAGGAACAAGTTACTGCTAAAGAAAACAGTATCCTTTCTAAAAAAGACAAAATAACAGCTCTCAGAAATCAAATTAGTGCATTGAAGGAGGCATTGAGGCTAAAATATAAGCAAGCACAAAATAAGGTACTTCAAACTAATCTTAAATTGACCAGTGACAGTGTGGATTATCTTTCGGAAAAAGTCAGGTATAGCAATTTTGAAAATCAGTTTGATAGAAATAAGAAATTGTATGACGCTGGGAACATTGCCTTAACAAAATTTCAGGATATTGAATCCAAATTTCAACAAGCAAGAATGAAGGTTGTTTCTTCTGAAAATAAGTTTTTGCAGAGCAAAACTGAATTGATCAACAGCAAAATAAACCTAAGCAGCATAAGAGCTGATTATCAAGACAAAATAAGTAAAGCAGAATCAGGACTCAATGCCACTCTATCTGAATTGTTTGATTCGGAAGCTTCCTTGGCAAAATTGAGAAATGAATTCGCTAATATGCAAATCAGAAATGAGCAATATCAAGTAATCGCCCCTCAATCAGGTTTCGTAGTACGAGCCATGCAAGCAGGTATTGGCGAAACCATTAAAGAAGGAGAAGCCGTGGTTACTATCATGCCGTCTAATCCAGATGTAGCAGTAGAAATCTATGTAAAGGCAATGGATCTTCCTCTTATTTCGAAAGGAAGAAAAGTTCGTATTGAGTTTGATGGCTGGCCAGCTCTCCAATTTTCTGGGTGGCCAAGTTCCTCTGTTGGTACCTTCGGAGGAATCGTTCAAGTAATCGATTATATCAACGGAGATGGTGGGGAATTTAGGTTATTAATTACCCCTGATCCTGACGATGAAGTATGGCCTGAATTATTGCGATTAGGTTCTGGAGCTAAAGGGTGGGTCATGTTAGATAATGTGCCTGTATGGTATGAATTATGGAGGCAATTGAATGGATTTCCACCTAGTTTATATGATCATTCTTTAAAAGGGGAAATCGATAAAAAGTTAAAAGACAAAAAGAAGTAAATGAAAAAGATCTTTCACTTTGTTTTTTTCATGTTCAGTAGCTTTTCACTTTTAGGGCAAAGCTTGAACGATACCAGTAAAGTACTCACATTTGATTCTTTTTATGGTATTATAATCAATAATCACCCTATCGTAAAACAGGCTGAACTATTGCCTTTAAATGCTCAACAAAGCTTAAGACTGGCAAAAGGAGCCTTTGACCCAAAGTTGCAAGGAGACTGGAATTACAAACGGTTTAAGGGAACGGAATATTACAATACAGCCAATGTGGGTATTAAAATTCCTACTTGGTTTCCCGTTGACCCTATTTTAGAAATAGATAGAAACACAGGGGAGTTTTTAAACCCAGAAAGATCTATACCAAACTCCACTAACAACAGACAGATTTTCGCAGGTGTTTCTATTCCTTTGGGTAAAGGTTTATTTATAGATCAGCGTAGAGCTACTTACAAACAGGCGGTGATCTTTCAAGACTTGGCTGAGGTAGAACAAATTAAAGCAATCAATAAATTACTCCTAACCGCTGCAAAGGATTATTGGCAGTGGTATTATGCTTATAATAATTATCAGCTGATGCTACAGGGAATAACGATTGCTGAAGAACTCTTTGACAGAACCAAATCAGCCTATTCTTATGGAGAAGTAGCCGCTATAGATACGGTACAGGCCAAAATAACCTTGTTAAAGAGAAGATTAGAAACTCAAAATGCCCTCAATGATTGGCAAAATGCTACACTTACCTTGTCTAACCACCTTTGGAGTACCGAAGGGATTCCTCTTGAACTGACAAGTTATGTGACACCAGAAATTACCAATTCCAGAACAGTTAGTGCCGAAGAGCTAGTTCAATTGGTAGAATTAGCTAAACAAAACCATCCTGAAATCAGAAAGATCAATTTAAAAACTAGGTCTTTACTGGTAGATCAGTCTCTAGCAAAAGAAAGCTTAAAGCCTAAATTAGACATTAAATATGGATTTATTGATCAGCCATTTAATCCACAAGGGGAAAGTAATGGCTTCGAATTCACAGACAATGTAAAAGCGGGTGTTAATTTTTCTTACCCTTTATTTCTAAGAAAGGAACGCTCTAAGATTAAACAGATCAAATATAAGATTACAGGCAACGAGTTAAAAAAGAGCTATAAAACCCAACAGATCACCAATGAAATCAATAGTGTTTTCAATACGGTCAGCAACGCCCGGCAGACATTAGGTCAACAGCAGGAAATGGTAGCAAACTATCAACTTATAGTAGCTGCTGAGCGCCTTAACTTACAAAATGGAGAAAGTGATCTCTTTAAAATAAACCTACAATTAGAAAAACTGATTGAGTCACAAACTAAATTATTAAAACTAAGAACCAATTATCAAAAAAACATCGCTGAGCTTTATTGGACAGCCGGCGTCGTTAATTTGGGATTTGGGGAATAGTTAGAAATGCATAATTAGAAATTGAGTAATGTTTTAAAAATCATTTCTTCAGCTCTTCATTCTCTTTTTCTAATTGCTTTACTCTATTATTCATTTCTATCATATGAAGAGTCAACTCCTCTATTTTCTTTAACAGGGTTGCATTCATCTCACTCACATTAATTCCGCTTTCAGTTACTTCAGCTTCACTAGGTACTGCAGGTAAATGTTTGTTTGCTTTAATAAACTCTGCTACTTCTTCTAGTGATTGCAGCTCATATTCATCAGCAAAAACATAATCAGGCCAAGCGGCATTTTCCAGAGTCATTTCCCTTCCAGCTATGGTACCATCTACTGCTAGTTTATGAGTGCCTGTAGTAGTGGTGCCTATGCCTACATTCCCATTGGCCAACATAGTCATTTTAGTCTGATCAAAATTTCTCCACTGAAACAATGGCCTGTTATTAATAACCCCTTGTGAAGAACCATTCCGTAACCTGGCATCAAAAATATATAATGGGGTACTTCCATTGTCATGCGCAGAGATAGTAGACGCGCTTAAATGAAAGGCATTCCTATTATCTGTTTGGTGATGAGCTGCAAGAACAGGAATAAATTGCCCATTACTCCCAGTACCATTCCTGATAGCAAAATAATCAGAAGTAGCATCAGATACCCTCAGCCTTAATAAGTTTTCTCCTCCATTGACATGTGCACCTAATACATCCAATTTACCTGTTGGGTTGCTTGTTCCAATACCCACATTACCATCTTGATTCACAACAAAATCAAATCCGGCACCAGGCGTGTTATTATGTGGCATTTTAAATCCTAAAAGACCTGCACCATTGACACTACTATACAGAGACAAGTCTGCATGAAAAGTCCCTCCAGTAATACTTTTAGACCTGAACCGTATCCTTGACTCATTTCCCAACCCATCATTTTCTAACCTTAACAGATCAGTTTGTTCAGACGAATTAATGGTTAGTATTCCATTGTAAGTGGTAGTGGTTCCAACACCAACCCTACCAGTAGTAGTCAGTTTTCCAGAGTCTGACTTCCACTGCTGCCCCTTCACCAAAAAGACTGAACTCATCAAGATGGTAAATAATAATATTTTTTTCATTTCTTCTGTTTTAATGAACCAACCCCGACCCAAGGGTACGGGGTATCTATGGGCAATAATTTAATGATCGACTCAAGAGTCGGGGCGCCCGGCCAGGGGAATTAATATCCCTTAGGGATTAAATTAATAAGAGATAAAACTCATTAGATATTACTTCAGTTGATTTGTCATATTTTTTAATTCCTCAAATTCACTTTGATCAGTAAACACGCAAGTCACTTAAATTCAGAAATTTTGCTCATCTTATATCAACCAAAACAACTAGTATATCTAGTAGTATTATTATTAAAAAAGTTAACACTGTTCCCTAAATAAAATAAAAATCACAGAAACTAATATAATTGAATGCTAAAGTTCGTGACTTGCTTTTCAATTTCCCTTGACAAAACCTATTTAGACAAACTCTAAAGCCTTAATACAAAATATCTCCCCCACTCATAACAATTTAAAAGATATCCCTTCATCGCATATCATTTTAAATTAAGTTTACAGGATGGAAGAAAAGACAATTTCTGGAATAGAAGAATTCTTTGTAAAAGCCTCTGGAGCCGTATGGAGTGAACCTCTACTTATTTTACTTTTGGGTGGTGGTGCATTTTTCATGTTCTATTCTCGATTCTTACCCTTCCGCTATTTCAAGCATGCAGTCAATGTATTACGAGGTAAATATGATGACCCAAATGATCCGGGGCAAATCAGTCACTTCGAAGCTTTATCAGGTGCCATAGCCGCCACAGTAGGGATGGGAAATATCAGCGGGGTTGCCTTAGCAATAGTAGCAGGGGGACCTGGCGCCATTTTTTGGATGTGGATCAGTGCCTGTTTTGGAATTGCCACTAAATTCTTCACTTGCACACTCGCAGTGATGTACCGCGGGAAAGATTCTGAAGGGACTATACAAGGCGGCCCTATGTACGTAATCATGGAAGGATTGGGTAAAAAGTGGAAAGCATTAGCAGTTTTCTTTGCCGTTGCAGGTACATTGGGTGCTACTCCTGTTTTTCAGGCCAATCAAATGGTTGCTGCCTTTAAAGATGTCGCACTTCCTCACCTAGCGAATGCAAAGAGTACTTTTGGTGTTGATTTAGCCATAGGCATTGTTTTGGCTATTTTAGTAGCGCTTGTCATCTTAGGGGGAATTCAGAGAATTGGGAGTGTTGCTTCTAAAATGGTTCCTGCCATGGTAATATTATACGTAGTCAGTGTTTCAGCAATCTTGATTCTTAACATCACAGAAATTATCCCCTCATTTGTCTTAATTATTAAAGATGCCTTTAGTGCTAAAGCCGCACTAGGTGGTGCTTTGGGAGCGATCATCATTGAAGGTGCTAAAAGAGCTGCTTTTTCTAATGAAGCTGGTATAGGAACTGCTCCCATGATGCATGGTGCTGCTAAAACAGATGAACCTGTAAGAGAGGGGTTAGTCGCTATGTTAGGTCCTGTAATCGACACTTTATTAATCTGTACAATGACAGGTTTGTGTATCATTATTACAGATTCTTGGCAACTGGATGAATCCAATGGGATTACCCTGACTGCCAAAGCTTTTGGTGAAAGCCTTCCCGGTATTGGTCCATGGATTCTTGTGGTCTGTGTCATGGTATTTGCCATTACCACCGTTTTTGGACTGGCCTATTATGCCGTAAAATGTTTTTCCTTTTTGGTAGGCCCTAAAATAGGCTACTATTTCAACTACTGGTATGTATTTTTAGTGATCGTAGGATCCGTTGCTTCTTTAGATGTGGTAGTAAATTTTGTATTCGTAGCCTATGGATTGATGTCTATCCCTACGATGATCTCTGCATTAGCTTTGTCACCTAAGGCACTAAAGGCTGCCAAGTCTTACTTTAAAAGGTATGAAGCAGGAGAAATGCCTATGCATAAGTGAAATTAGATTTTAGACAAAAGACAATATTTCATGGTACATCTCTAATGAGAGTTGACCACTAAATATAGAAAAAATCGCTAGGGTTTGTGTTTGTGTCTCCACAAATCATTTTAACCAAGTAAAACTGTAAGAAAATTGTCCTAGCAAGGTCTTCTGTAAGAGACCCTGCGGCTCAAATATAAAACACATCATTTTTGATTTCCCCTCCAAAGTCTCTTAACCCGAATAATTCGGGAAATAATTATTGGAAAAGCTAAATGATTGACCATCAACGTAATCGATTCAGTAGAGTAAAATTGACATTCCTCAAATTTGGGCGATGTCAATTCTTAAGTCTTTCATCATAAAACTTAGTAAA
>CALGOB010000030.1 GCA_937958005.1 uncultured Cyclobacteriaceae bacterium | reverse complement strand
TTTCACCCTGTTGGATCTTTGTCCTTTTTTCATAAGAAATATTGTTTGTTTACTCCTTTAAGTTAATCAAAATCCACATCATATACAATCTAATTTAAGATCCTTTTTTGCTTAAGTTAAGTGCATTGCGGGCGCCCCGACTCGAGTCGATCATTAAATTATTGCCCATAGATACCCCGTACCCTTGGGTCGGGGTTGGTTCATTTATAAGATAAGCAGTAAAATTAATTTCTATCACTAGACATTATTACGATAGGTTGATTGGCGAATTAAACATCATTAAGTCAACTCTTCTGTAGGTATTTTTGTCAAATCTAAAAATGCACAAAATAAGTTGTGAGATTCTCTATTAGTCTCTTAATTATTGAGAGCCTTGTAATTTTTAGAATGCGATTTTATAGAAGCTTAAATATGGCTCTACAAAAAATAAATAATCTATATTTATGGAATCAGATGAATAGCTGCATCTTCATATTGAAACCTAAAATATAAGGGTTTCAATTTTACGAAAAATGGCCAAATCAAGGAATTATGATTAGAACGCTTTTTATATACGGACTACTTTTTAACTTATTATTTATAAATAATCAAAATCAAGCTGAGCCTATGCAAACTTATGATTATGAAACAGCTTGGAAAGAAGTCAAGGCACAGGAAAATAAGCAGCTTCCGGCTTCTGCCCTAAAAATAGTAAATGAAATATATGCAGCTGCAAAGAGAGATGAAAATACTGGACAGCTTGTCAAAGCAGTTATTCATCAACTAAAATTTGTAGATTATAAAGAAGAAAATGCATTCATTAAAAACTTGAATAGATTAAAAACTGAAGCTGATAAAGCTTCCTTTCCTACCAAGCCCATCTTACATTCTATGTTAGCTGAAATGTACTGGCAATATTATCAAAACAACAGGTTTGCTTTTCTACAACGCAGTGAGACGTCTAATTTTGATGATTCAGCTATCGAAACTTGGAGTTTGGCAAAGATAGTAAAGGAAACTTTTGAACAGTATCATTTGAGTTTGTCCAATCCAGCATTAAGTAAAAAAGAAGATATTAGTGATTTTGAGGTCATTTATAGAGGAGATAATAAGTTAGGACTTAGTTATCAACCCACATTGTATGACTTTTTAGCACATAGGGCCATCAGGTTTTTCTCCTCAACCGAATCATGGTTAACCAAACCTGTTGATGCATTTACATTAGATCAAGTGGAGTATTTGAACAATGCCAAAAACTTCTCTCAATTGAAATTAGAAACAAAAGATGAGTTTTCAATGAAATTTTATACGTTGAAGATTTATCAAGATTTGATAAAATTTCATTTAAATGATAATGACCCCTCTGGACTGGTAACGTTGGATTTACTGCGGCTTCAGTATGTAAGACGTAATATGGCACTTCCTAATGCAAATGAGCTTTATAGAAACTCCTTGGAATCGCTTGAGAAATTTTCTGTAGATAAGCCTATCAGTGGAAAAGTTACTTTAGAAATTGCCAGAACCTATCAACAAAGTGCCAGCTTGTATAAACCCTTGATATCTGACGAACATAAATGGGATTTTAAAAAGGCTATTAACCTCTGTAACCAAGCAATAAAGCGTTTCCCTGATTCTGATGGGGCAAAAGCTTGTTTCAATTTTATAGAAGATCTTAAGCGAAAGAATTTAAGTGCTACGATTGAAGAACAAAATGTACCTGAATTACCATTCCGTGCACGGGTTCAATATCAGAATATTGATAAGTTGTTTTATCGCATTATAAAAACTGATAGAAAAAGTGTTAGTGAACTACGAGAGAAACTTAATAATACTAATGGCATAGATCGTGAAGAAGAGTTTATTAAACATTTTGTAACTCAAGCCCCTGTAAAAAAAGGTGATTTCAACTTGTTGGACGACAAAGATTACCAGAACCACAGTGTTGAAGTTAAAATGGATGCTCTCCCTAAAGGAGAATATCTAATTTTATTTAGCCACCATGAAGATTTTGTGCCTACTAAAAATGGTATGACTTATGCTTTTACCGTTATAACCAATATCAGTTATGTACATAGAAATACAGCTGAAGGAGAAACCGAATTCTATGTATTGAATAGGACTACAGGTAACCCAATAAAAGATGTGGTCTTAAAAGTTAGTTCAAGTAAGTACAACTATAATAAAAAGAAAAATGAATACATTCTATTAGGGAACTTTACCAGTAATGCAGAAGGGTACGTAAAGATCGACCATCTAAAAGAGAGTAATAGAAGAAATTTTCAAGTAGAGTTCAGGAAGGGAGATGATTTTAACAGTACTAAACCTGTAGATAGTTATCGTTATGGAAGTGGTAGGCTTAGTCAATATAAGCAAAAAGAATTCGATAGACCTTTACAAACATTTTTCTTTTTGGATAGAGCCATATACCGACCAGGACAAACTATACATTTTAAAGGTCTAGTGATTGATCCTGATAAGAAGAACCCAACCATTAAAACAAATTATGAGACTACTATCCAACTAAAAGATGTTAATTACCAACCTCAAGGTAGTTTAAAGGTCAAAACAAATGAGTTTGGTACTTTCAGTGGGACCTTTACTGCACCTTCCAATGGATTAACAGGACAAATGCTTCTCAATACGATTGATAATAGTGGTTCAGTCTATTTTCAAGTAGAAGAATACAAAAGGCCTAAGTTTTATGTTGGGTTCAATCCTGTAAAAGGGGAGTTTAAACTAGGTGATGAGATCAAAGTTGAAGGTTTTGCCACTGCCTATTCTGGTGTGCAAATAGATGGTGCTAATGTTAAATATAGAGTAGTGCGTCAAGCCAATTTTCCTTTTTGGTGGTGGTGCAGTAGGGGATATTACCCGGACTCTCCCGAAGTAGAAGTTATCAGTGGAGAAGTTACTTCAGATGAATTAGGTAAATTTGAAATAGCTTTTAATGCTTTACCTGATTTATCGGTAGATAAATCATCTGACCCTACTTTTAGCTATACGGTTTACGCAGAGGTTACAGATATCAATGGAGAAACACATAGCTCATCTACCTATACAGCCGTTGGTTATAAATCTTTGAGAGTAGGTGTTAATATTGGTACTATTGATAAAGATAGTATATCTGTTGATCCACAATTTGCTATTCAGACAACTAACCAATCGGGCTCTTTTATTGCAGCAAAAGGAGAAATTAAGGTTTTTCGTTTAAAAATGCCAGACCGTGCTTTTAGAAAAAGACTCTGGTTACAAGCAGATAGAACCATCTATTCACAAAAGGAATATTATGATTACTTTCCACATGATCAATACAAAGATGAGAGCAATCAATATAAATGGAATAGAGCAAAAGAAGTTTTTTCTACAAAATTTAATACTGCACAAGAAAAAAGCTTTAAGATAAAAGACTTAAAGAGCTGGAAAAGTGGTCTTTATGTCGTAGAGATACAATCTACAGACAAGAGTAACCAAGCAGTAAAAGAAGTTTCATACTTTAAAGTATTAGCTAATTCTAGTAACAAAATTTCTATTCCAGCTATTCATTTCTTTCAAGGAGAAAAACTAATAGCTGAGCCTGGAGAAAAGGCTTCATTCACTATAGGTACTTCAGAGGGGAAAATAAAAGTTTTATATGAACTGGAACATGATGGCGACATTGTTGAAAAGAAATGGATGACCCTTAAGAATGAGAAAGTAAAAATTGAAATTCCTATCATAGAAAACTATCGAGGAAATGTTACCGCTCACTATACCTTTGTAAAAAACAATAGACTTTATAATAAGCAAGTAGGTATTTCAGTTCCACATACCAATAAATTACTCGATATCTCTTTTGAAACCTTCCGTAATAAGTTAAAGCCTGGAGAAGAAGAGCAATGGAAAATTGTGGTAAAAGGAAAGCATAAAGATAAGATAGCAGCAGAAATGGTTGCCACCTTGTATGACCAGTCTTTGGATGAGTTTAGAGCTAATAGCTTCTATGCCAGTTTTTATGGGACTAGGAGTGGTCGGCTTTACTGGCAAAGCATTAATGGGTTTACAGTGGAACAACTAACTTCATTTACTGATGGATGGAATGACTCTGAGGTTAAAGGATATAATACTCCAGCTTATCCCTATCTGGAATGGTTTGGTTATAGCTATGGTCGTTTTAACCGAAACTTTAGAAGAGAAGCAAGAATGTCTAAATCAGTAAGTGCAGCAGCTCCTTTAGAAGAAATAGTATTGGAAGAATCCGCTGATATTGTAGAAAATTCAGGAGATTCTGATGATGGTTTTAGTGATTTAGAAGGTTCATTAACAAGCCCTGAAAAAAAAGAGAAAGCTGTTGAAAGTGAAAACTTTTCAGAAGTGAAAATTAGAACAAACTTCAATGAAACGGCTTTCTTTTACCCCCATTTACAAACCAATGAAAAAGGGGAAATAATCATCAAATTTACCATCCCAGAAGCTTTGACAACTTGGAAAATGTTAGGTTTTGCCCATACAAAAGATTTGAAATCAGGTTATGCTTATAATCAATTGGTTACCCAAAAAGAACTCATGGTAGTACCTAATCAACCAAGGTTCTTTCGTGAAAAAGACCATATGAAGTTTGCTGCTAAACTGAGCAGTTTGGTTGATAAACCCTTAACAGGAATGGCTCAACTAGAATTTTTTGATGCATTAACCATGAAATCTGTAGATAGTTTGATGGGAAATGCAAATAACAAGCAATCATTTAGTTTAAAAGCAAAGCAAAGTACAAGCCTTGAGTGGGATATTCAAATTCCTGAAGGACTTCAGGCAATCAGTTATCGTATAGTAGCAAAGGCTGGTGATTATTCAGATGGGGAAGAAATGACATTACCAGTAGTAACCAATAGAATGTTAGTAACAGAAAGTTTGCCACTTCCAATAAGTGGAAAGAAAACCAAAGAGTTTCGTTTTAAAAAGTTATTAGAGAATAAATCTAATACATTACGTCATCACCGTTATACCTTAGAGTTTACTGCTAATCCAGCTTGGTACGCCATTCAATCATTACCTTATCTAATGGAATATCCATATGATTGTGTAGAACAGACTTTTAGTAAATTTTATGCCAATAGCATGGCTACTCACATAGCCAATGCCAACCCCAAGATCAAAAAAGTATTCGATACTTGGAAAAGCATACAGCCAGATGCGTTACTTTCTAATTTAGAAAAGAATCAAGAGTTGAAGTCAGCCTTGTTGGAAGAGACTCCGTGGGTACTGCATGCCAAGGATGAAAGCCAAAGAAAGCGGAATGTCGGATTGCTTTTTGATTTAAATAGAATGGCCTTACAGCAAGAGAAGTCATTGAATAAACTTCGAAAAGCTCAAACTTCAAATGGTGGTTTTAGTTGGTTTCCAGGTATGCCTGAAGATAGGTACATGACACAACATTTAATGACTGGAATGGGGCATTTAGATCGTTTGAATGTAAAGTCAGTGAGGGACAATAATCAGACTTGGGAAATGGTTGTGAAAGGAGTGAATTTTCTTGACGATAAAATCAAGAATGATCATGACAGGTTATTGCGATTGGCCAAGGAGGGTAAAACTAAAATGAGTGATAGACATATAACGCAATTACAGCTTCAGTATTTGTATATGAGAAGTTTCTTTTTAGACTTACCGCTATCTGAAAATAACCAAAGAGCGTTCGATTATTTTCTGGGACAAGCTCAAAAATACTGGACTAAAAATACATTAGCCCTACAAGGAATGGCCTGTTTGGCATTGAATCGATATGGAAAGAAAGCTACAGCAGCTGATATAATTAAATCTTTTACTGAACGTGCCTTGTACTCCGATGAATTAGGGATGTATTGGAAAAACGATAGGGGATACTATTGGTACCAGGCACCTATAGAAACTCAAGCGCTTATGATTGAAGTTTATGATGAGGTAGCTAAAGACAATGAATCAGTAGAAAGTTTAAAGGTATGGTTATTGAAGCAAAAGCAGACTCAGGACTGGGAAACTACCAAAGCAACAGTAGAAGCTACCTATGCATTGCTTTTAAAAGGAACGGATGCATTGGCTAGTTCTGAATTGGTTGAAGTAACCATTGGAAGTGAGTTGATTGATCCAGCTAAAAGAGAAGATACTAAAGTAGAAGCAGGAACTGGTTATTTTAAAACTGCTTGGCAGGCTGGAGATATTCAAGAAGCAATGGGTAATATCAAAGTGACAAAGAAAGATGAAGGTGTTGCTTGGGGATCTGTCTATTGGCAATATTTTGAAGAATTAGATAAAATAACACCCGCAGAAACTCCACTTAAGATAAAAAAGGATCTCTTTGTACAAAAAAATACGGTTAGGGGGCCAGTAATTACACCAGTGAATGATCAATCTTCTTTTAAGGTTGGGGATTTAATAAAGGTTAGAATGGAACTTAGGGTGGACAGAGACATGGAATATGTACACCTCAAAGATATGCGTGCAGCAGGTTTTGAACCTATCTCAACCTTATCTACCCATAAGTACCAGGACGGATTGCACTATTATGAAAGCCCAAGAGATCTGGCTACTAATTTTTTCATGGGTTATTTACCTAAGGGCACCTATGTATTTGAATATGATTTAAGAGCATCACAAAAAGGTGATTTTTCTAATGGAATAACCACTATTCAGTGTATGTATGCACCTGAATTTAGCAGTCATTCACAAGGGATAAGGGTGAGGGTTGATTGAGAATTTTGCCAGTATCATGCGCGGTCACTCTAAACTTTTTTAAAAGAATTATCAAGCTTTAAAAGAAATCCCCCTTACATCTTTAAAGAAGTAAGGGGGGTATTAATATAAAATGTATAATATCTTACTAAACCACTCTGCACTTTCAGTGCAGAGTGGTTTAGTAATGCGTTTGCCCTGTTGAAACTTACCTATATCATAATGAAGTGATACTTCATGTGAAATAGATTGTAAAAGTTAAAACTAGTCGTTTGTAGTTTACATAGCTTAAAACGACTAGTTTTAGATCATAAGGATTGTTGATTACCTAATACTACTGTTTCCATCGGAGCTTCGCAGACAAGATTTAAATCGTTTTATCTATCACAAGACTTGATTTGCTAAGACCTATAATTACGAGTAATTTCATATTCAACGATTAATAAGTCCGAGAACTTCTACCAACCGTCTTTGACACATTGTAATGAGTAGGGTTCAGTTGCGGATAAAGGAATTTCTTCAAGGTTTTCACCTAAAAAATTCCCACTGGCAAAGCCTGTAACTTCATTGAAACGATAGGACCAACAAAACCGAAGGTTAGGATGTGCTTCTGAATAGGTCACAAGGTTATCAATTAAAAGGGCATTTTGAAATTCACTGAATGCTACAAAATAGCCATAAAACTTATTGTTACGTACATCAGCGCCTGAACTATTATACATAAACATGCCACAACTGTTACAAATATTTTCATGTACATAAGTTGCGCGGTTATGACCTTTTTCTCCACCACTAGAATATTGGATATAACCTAATCTTCCATTTACGGAACCTGTCTCCATGGTAATGTTATTTCTAGCAATTATATTGTGTGTTTTGTGCCAACTAACTATGGGGCCATCTACATATTCATTGCCTTCCCCTTGTTCCATCACATTATCAAGCATATATACATTTTTACCACTAGTATTTACAATGTCTCCACCAGTGTTGTGATGAAAATAATTCTCTTGAATCAAAATATCCTCATCTATACGGCCAGCTCCTTCAATATCCACACCAAATTGTGGACTGGTCCCACTGATATGGTGTATCTCATTATTCTTTATTTCAATTCTTTTACCACCCACTACCGATATTCCCTGACGTCTATTATCATGAATATTATTATTTGTAAAAGTCACATCATTCGTCTCTAGTACTAAAGAACCGTCCCCTGTTAGATTATAGATTTCTACATTTTCTACTAAAACTTGATTGCTATTATTCCAAACACAAATACCGTGGCCTTCATCATGAGCTGTATTTCCATCACTTTCACGTGGAGTAAAAATATGGGTGTCCTTATCACCTTTAATAGTACCTCCCCGTATTATAATATTATCTCCGTCAAGGCTAATGACACAATAATTCCATTTATTATTGGTATCGATTTGCAAAATGGCATTTTCACTAATCACAAATTCAGTATTGTCATAAATTTGAATGCCTCCCTGGAATATATCATTCACATCTTCACCAACTAAATAAACCCCATCGGGTAAAATGACTCTACTAATGCCTTCCTCATGCGCCCAATCAATCGCTGATTGTAAATTAGCCGTAGTTTTAATTGCATCACTTCCGTTGTTTGGAATGTCCCACCTTGCTAAATCAATGATATATTCAAGGTTGTTAGGCATTTGTGGTTTCAGTGCCTCAAAAGTCATTATTGGTAATCCATTCTCATCTAAACTTTCTTGATCTACTGTAGCTATTTCGCTTGGCTCTAAGTCATCATTTCCACACGAATTGAATAAAATAAGGGCAATAACTAACAAGTAATAAATTGGTCTTATCATTGGTTTTGTTTATAAAATACTAATTAAACACAGTAAAATTACAATAATGAATTTAGTTAATGCTATAATTACATAAAATCATTAGGCATCATCACGAATTATTTTAGATGTAGATAAATGATTACATGTGAAAAAGCATAAAAGTAGCATCGTTTCAATTTTGTTCAAAAGAATTAGATCCTTCTATAGTAAACTCTATTATTTCTGTACTTAAAGACTATTTAAATTTGGAGGATCTCCTTAAGGATAAATTTACATATCATAAAATAAGGAATTATTACTAGTACTTTTCTTAATCCGACTTAGTTATCATGTGCTTTATGAAAATTTCATCTAATTCTGTTAGGAATTCCCATTTGTTTTAAAAATGGATGGGTGGCTAATTTCAACTATATCTCTAAAGGTGAGAGGACATAGTAGGATTAAATTATAACACAGGGATTCCGCTTTTAAAAAAATGATCATCTAATTTTAGACACTAAATAACAGATAAAAGAGATGATTTCATCAGTAATCCATCTGATTTTTTTAATGATTTTATTAAATTCACTCCCCAATTCTGATAACTTTTTATCCATTTTGCTTTCGAAAAGTTTAAAAGCGGAATCCCTGAATTATAGCAACAAGAATGATCCAATATTGAAAACACTAGTTACACCTTTTTTTCTCAAGGCATAACTAGTACCTCAAACATGGTTAAAGTCAACGGATAAAGAACATCCTAGTAATAAATAGACCAGTACCATCTTTAGTACCAGCATCACTCTCAACACCAGAAGTAACAAACTTCAAGTCCCAGCCATCAGCTGACATCTCCATGAGTTTAGAAGTAATCAATGCATCGTTGGAAGCGATATTTTGAAAGTTGATACCTGTGATGCTATAAAAATTTAACAATTTAGATTCTTTAAAGCTATCAATTTTAGCATCTTTTCTCTTTATGGTTCCTTGATTAGATTTTTTACCATTGGTCCTTTCTGTAGTGAAATCATTAATATTCAAAGGTTGTTCACTTTCTATTAATCTTGATCTGCCAACCCCTCCAGGAACAATGGATTCAACTATAGTTATTACTTTAAATTCTTTCTGTTGTGCAGAGGCAATTTTTACGCTGCCTAATAGGATTACAATTAAAATTATTTTCTTCATATTTTTTATCTTTTAAATAAAAGTCTACTACTTTGCAGGACACCCTAGTTAAAAAGAGTTTTTTTTATGACAGAAGCTGAGCTATGTGATAAACTAAATCGAAGTGACAAAAGCGCCCTCAAGTGGTTATTTGAAAATTATTATACCAAACTTGTACATTATGCATTGAAAATCACTTCAGATCCAGAAGCGTCTGAAGAAATAGTGCAAGAATTATTTATTTCGATTTGGAAGAATAGAGAAAAATTATCCGTGGATTCTTTTTATGCCTATCTGTCTAGAGCAGTTAGAAATAAATGCATTACCTATATTCAATCTGAGTTTAGAAAAACTGAATCTATTGAAAGCATAATGTATGCTATAGAAGAACCGAGGAATCAAAATGATATAGAACTTGATGAACTGAAAGGAGCACTTAAAGAAGCGGAAAATATTTTACCCAAAAAGACTAGATTGGTTTTTTCATTGAGCAGGCATTCTGAAATGACTTATAATGAAATTTCTAGTGAATTGGAAATTTCTGTTAAAACTGTTGAATATCATATATCCAAAGCGTTTAAATTGATGAAAGAATTTATGGCCAGCAGAGGATTTGAAATTTCTATTATTATAACCATGCTAATGCTATGATAGAAAAACCTAGCTACTTATCACTCACACAATACTTTAAAGGTGAATCAACTGATGAAGTCACTAAAACCGTGGAGTTGTGGAAAACAGAGAATAATGAAGAATTTGAAAACCTGTTATCAATTTGGGATGTAAATGGCACATTGGCAGAAAGTTATCAGCCAGATCTAGATAAAGCCTGGACTATCATAGATGAAAAAACTCCTGAGAAGAAAGGTAATCCATTTAAATGGCTGATCAGAATCGCTGCCTCTATCATTTTAATAAGTGGACTGGCCTGGGTTCTGCAAAGTTTTTGGTTGTCGAATAGTGGGTCAAGTACATTTCAAGCCAACAATGAACGACGCATTATTAATCTTACTGATGGGACAGTAGTTACTTTGAGTAAAGGCAGTAGTATGAGCTTAGCCGAAAATTTCAATGAACAAAATAGACAGGTTAATTTTAGAGGTAAAGGATTCTTTGAGGTGGCAAAAAATTCCAATCATCCATTTGTGGTGAATGTAGATCCTGTAAAAGTAAAAGTATTAGGAACTTCTTTTCAAATAGATAATACCCAAGATTTATTTGAAGTATCGGTAACAGAAGGAACTGTAAGTGTCAATGTTGACAAACAAGAATTGATCATTAATCAAAAATCGGGAGGCAGGTATACCAAAGCTACTGGTAACTTAGAACAATTCGATTTGACTAATCAGAATTTTCAATCATGGAAAAGTGGTGTTCTGACCTTTACAAGCACACCCTTTCCTATTTTCGCGGGTGATTTAGCAAACTGTTATGATGTGAAAATTGAAGTAGCAGACCATTTAGAACAAAGACAGATTACTAGTAGGTTTGAGGATCAATCACTTTTGGAGATCTTTGAAGTTGTGGAAGCATCAATGAATGTTAAGGTGGATACTTTGAGCAAAAACCATTTTCGAATTGAATAGCTATTGCATGAAAGTGATTTTTTGTTGTCTACTACTGTTTCCTTTTACCTTGCTGGCAAGGCAAAAAGCACAAACTGTACTCAGGCAGTCAGTCACTGATTCAGTTACCTTGGACCACCTTTTGGATGTTATACATCAAAGCGGTCATATTCAACTTTCTTATGATCCGGAAATCATTCCACAAGTGAAAATTTTGATAGGGGAAGGGGATTATGCAGCCATTGATCTATTGACCTATATATCAGCAAAAACATCATTGAATTATAAGAAAGTAGGGAATAATTTCATTTTGGCATTTGATGCAAATCGCAAAGTATTGTTAAGTGGAATAGTGACAGACTTAAAAACCAGTGAACACTTAATAGGTGCTTCCATCATTATAATAGGTGCCTCTCAAGGAGTGATCACCAATCAATATGGGTATTTTGCTTTAGAAGTTCCAATAAGTTTTGACTCTATTGAATTTAGTTATATTGGCTATGAAACAAAGCGATTGAAAGTGCCTTCTCAAGATGAACAGGTAAATATAAAAATAAGAGAAAAGGATGCTATTTTAGGTGAAGTGATTATTACACCATCAGAGGACGATGAGTTAAACATTCCAAGAAACGATCATATTCAATTAAAATCAAGTGATTTCAATTCGGTTGGTGGTTCATTGGGAGAACGAGATTTACTCAGGCAATTACATCTTAATTCGGGTGTTGCATTGACTAGTGAATCAAGTACAGGGTTTAGTGTAAGAGGGGGAAGGCCTAATCAAAACCTTATATTATTAGATGAAGCAATCCTTTATAACCCAACTCATTTAGCAGGTATTTTTTCTGTATTTAATGTAGATGCACTCAATAAAGTAGATTTTTATAAAGGGGGTATCCCGGCGAAGTTTGGTGGTCGATTGTCATCTGTGACCAATGTGGCAATGAAGGAGGGAAGTGATCAGAAATTTGGCGGAAGTGGTCATTTTAACCTATTGGCTGGTAGTCTTACCTTAGAAGGACCTTTGAAAAAAGATCAAGGATCGTTTATCCTGTCAGGGAGAAGAAGTTATCCAGGGGTTGATATTGGTGATACCCAAGTTTCACCATTCTTCTTTTATGACTTAAACGTCAAACTAAATTACAAAATTGGCACTAGAGATAGGATCTATCTATCTAGCTACATTGGAGATGACAATTTTAATACTTTAAACGAGCGCTATAAGTTTATTTGGGGAAATAGAACTTTAACTGCGAGGTGGAATCACCTGTTCAACGATAAACTTTTTCTAAATACTTCATTACTTTTTAGCAATTACGATTATGAATTATCGGCTAGTTCTTCTGATCAGAAATTAAATTTGTTCGCACAATTAAAAAGCCAAACACTGAAGAGTGACTTTAACTATTTTCATAACAACTATACGCAGTACAATTTTGGATTTTCTTCAACACTGCATTCCATTAACTCTGCTATTCTAAGTTTTGATGAATTAGAAAATAGATCAGGATTTGATTTTAATGAACCTAATAATTCTAAAGGACTGGAGAATGTGCTTTATGCAGAACTTGAAAAACGAATTGGGTCAAGGCTTGGTTTGATAGCTGGTATGCGTTTATCTACTTTCCATAATTTAGGACCAGGTATTCAATATATTTATGATGAAAATTTTGATACTGTTGGTAATATAGAGAGAGGAAGCGGAGAGGTTTATCATACTCATTTTAATGTTGAACCACGTTTCTCTGCAAATTTTCAAATAAATGAGCTTCATACCCTCAATGCAAGTTATAACCGTAATGTACAATATGTTTCTCAAGCTTCTAATTCTCTTAGTGGAACGCCCTTAGATGTATGGTTTCTTTCTTCCCCAAATGTAGATCCTCAGATATCAGACTTAATCACCATCGGGTTGACAAAAAACCAAGTAACCTCTCGCTTAAAATTTCAAACCGATATTTTTTATCGTAAAACTAAAAACGAAATTGACTTCAAAGATCATGCAGATCTTTTATTAAACAATCAGTTAGAAGGTGAATTAAGAACTGGAAAAGCAAGTGCATATGGGATTGAATTTACTTTACTTAAAAATAAAGGTAAATTGACTGGTAATGCTAACTTGACTTTAAGCAAATCATTTCTTGATATTCCACTAGTAAACAATGGATTACGGTATTCTTCTACTTACGATCGACCTATAAACCTTTCTATTAGTTCTGTTTATGAATTAAATAAACGAAAACACTTCCAGTTCAATTGGGCATTTTTTAATGGCTTGCCATTTACAGCCCCTACTGGAAGGTTTACATTTGGAAATTTAATAGCACCTAGTTTCTCTGAAAGAAATGGGAAAAGGTTACCCAATTATCATCGTTTGGATGTTGCCTATGAAATTATAGGTAAAAATAAGAAGAAAAGAAGGTTTCACGGTAGTTGGTCATTTTCAGTTTATAATGTTTACAATCGAAAAAATGCCAATATAATTTCATTTCGAACCGTTGAAGGTTCTAACCGATCTGAGGCAGTGAAACATACCATAATTGGACTAATCCCTAGCATAGCCTATAGGTTCAAATTCTAGATTGCTATTATCCTGAGTAAAATAGCTATTGAAAAATTTTTATTCCAAGTTTGAAGTGTAACTGTGTATTGAAATAGATTTCTATTCAACACAATCAAAGATTTCCTTCTGAATACAAGTTTAGCTACATGGCAGTAATTTTAGATTTTAAAAATAAATAATAATTTCTTACTAGGGGGGTAAGACATATTCTGGTCACTTAGATGAAATATCTATGAAAAGACCTGAATATCATATTATTGTTAAATATCTGAAAGTACAAGCTTCTGAAGTCGAGCAAGGACGGATCTTTAATTGGATTAGTTCTTCAGATGCAAATCAAATGGAGTTTCTGAAACTAAAGGAAATTTGGGACAATTATGGGCAACACCATGAGAATTACGCTATCAAAGTCCAACCTCAAACAATAATTGGCCGACTAGGAGAGTACCAGTTTAAGGCAAATAGATTAATTCTCAAAGTTGCTGCAGTCCTATTTCTTTTAGTGGTTAGCAGTCTAGCAATTATTCAAATTGTTCAAAATATAAAACCAGATGAGGTTTCATACGCTAGTTCTAAGAATGGTAAAGAAATCTGGTTAGAAGATGGATCATTAATCGTTCTAAAAGCTGGTTCCAGTATTAAAACTATGGCTGGATTTAATATTGATCAAAGGAATATAGAGCTGCAAGGAGAAGCTTATTTCAAGGTAGCTAAAGATAAAGAAAAGCCTTTTATAATTCGAAATGGTTCTTTAACTATTACAGTATTAGGAACTTCTTTTTTAATTTCCCCCTCTGCTCATAAAACAGCTATTTCCCTATTTGAAGGGAAAGTAAATGTATCAACCTCTTTCAATGAAAAAATCTCTCTAAACCCTAATCAAACAGCTATTTACACAAAAGAAATGACCATCAGAGATTCTGTGGATCCTAATGATCTTTCTTGGTATTCCAACACTTTGATTTTTAATAGAGAAGTAATG
>CALGOB010000029.1 GCA_937958005.1 uncultured Cyclobacteriaceae bacterium | reverse complement strand
GAAAAAACGGACGAAAGCTAAAGTTGTCAGCCCTTCGATTGATTTATAGGGGGTGTTTTTGAACTTCAGAAATAATCTTTGATTAAACGATATCAAGAGCAGTTTTTCTTCAATTTCAGTTTTACTTGGATGCCAGTAATTTAAATTTAAGAATAATTTATCCAAATACAGCTTTTAACGCAAAGTCTTTCCTTCTAGTAGCAACAGGAACATTTACGTCATTTTGAAGTACAAAAAAACCATTTTTATCATAGCGCTTAATATATGTCTTGTTAACTAAATAAGATTGGTGGCACCTTACAAAAAGTTGTTCTGGTATAATCTCAGATATCTTCTTCATAGGTTTTGATATCAAAATAGAGGGGTTATTATTAAGGAAAAACTCTGTATAATTCCCATCTGATTTACAATATAAAATATCATCTAAAGCAACAATGAATTTACTTTCTATGGTATCTAATACTATTTGTTTTTGATTTACTTTATTGAAATAATCAATAGTTACAGAAGTATTATCAACAGAAATCTCATCACTTTCCAAATGTCTGATTGCTTTTTTAACAGCATTTTGAAATTCTAAATCATCAATTGGTTTTAAAATATAGTCTAATGCTCCTACCTTAATTGCTTTAATAGCATGTGAATCAAAGCCTGTGATGAAAATTACTTTATAGTTCTTAAATGCTAGTTTTTCAATTAGATCAAAAGCATTCCCATCTGACAAATCAATATCTAAGAATAATAATGATGGTTTAACACCTTCAATCACTGCAATTCCTTCCTTTACACTTCCCGCTTCATTTATGACCTTAATATCGTTAGGGAAGTATTCCTGTATTTTTTCACGGACATCATCTCTAATGTATGATTCATCATCTACTATTACTGCCTCAATCATTTTCGCTCATTCTAAATGGCATTAAAAATTTAACTTCAACTCCTGATCCCTTACCAAAAGCATGTTTTTTATCTTTTACACTTATTTTACGCTTTGTAGACCTTTCCAAAAATTCACCAATTAATTTAGTAGACGCAGATTGTTTATTCCCTTCATCCACAGAGCTAATTCCTCTTCCATTATCCTCTATTTTGCACTCTATAAAATGGTTGTCTTTTTGTGTCAGTGTCAAAATAATTTCCCCTTTATAATCGATTCCTTTAAACCCATGTTCAATGCTATTTTCAATGATAGGTTGAATCAGCATAGGAGGTATAAAAACAATATCCTCCTCTGACAAATTAACATAATTAAATTGATAACTAAACTTTCCTGGAAACCTAAGTAATTGTAAATCTAAATATTTTTTTAGTGAATCCATTTCTTTTTCTAGTAGCACGTAATTACTCATTGAATTTTCTAAAATCAACCTTAAAAGCCGTGAGAAAACCATTAAATACTCGCTGGCTTTCAATGGATCTTTCTTCATCCTATTTTGAATAGAGTACAAGATATTAAAGGTGAAATGCGGGTTCATCTGCGCTCTCAATAATCGTTGTTGCATCTGTAATCCAGCTTTTTCAAAGCTATTTTTTCTTAACCTATAAAAATAGAGGGCAGACAACAGTAAGGTAAAAAGTAAAGCAGTTCCAATTATTAGTCTAACTTTTTGTTTAGCATCCTCGAGTTTCTGTTCCTGCTGAGTCTTTGAGAGTTCTTTCTCAATTTCATTCGCTTTATTAAACGACTTTAATTGATCATCATAAAGTAATTTGCTTTGATTTTCTTGAAATTGATAAAGTGAATCTAAATAATTTGATGCAATTACATCATCGCCTATAGAGGTCGCATGCTTAATCTTATTCTCAAAAAAACTCCTAATAAAATTAACATCTAAATTTTGATAACCAGTTAATTGGACTGAGTCCAAAAAGATCCCACTATTTTTAAAATCTTTTAAATTCAAATAACTATCAGCAATATTGTTATACAAATTAACTAAGTACCCTCTTTTCTTAAAAACTACCTCTTCAGTCAATTTAGCATACTGTAAACCATTCTTAAAATAGGTTATTGATTCCTTAAATTGTTTTTGATCATTAAGATAAAATGCATATTCCGAGTTAAAATGTCTTAAATAGTTTGGAGATAGTTTTTTGAAATTTTCTGTCGCGGATAAACTATCTAAAATATAAAAGCAATCAGCTACTTTTCCTTGCTCATACTTAACACTTGCTTTTTGTAAATAAGCAGCATAAATATTATTTGTATTGTTTATTTTCTTTAATAGTTTTATTCTTCCTGCCACATTTTGTTCTGCCAGCTCTAATTCTCCTGTTTCTAAATAGATTTTACTATTCCAATCGTAATATTCAATCATATAAAAAAAATCCTTTTTTTCATCCAAAATCGATTTATACCTTTCAGCTAATGATAGGCAAGCAGCAAATTCCTTCTTATTATGATGCATATCCCATAAATTTCTAAAAGCAACCCTTTGATAATTATGAAAAATTTCATCTCTGACTAAAGTTGATTTTTCAAAATAATAAACCGCACTGTCAATGGAAAATTTATCTCTATGATAGCGCCCCATCAGGTAGTAGTGTTTAGTTTTAGTAGAGTCAGCTACGGTTGGCGAATTCTCAATTAATGGTAGAGCTTTAGAAAATTCTTGATAAATAGAATCAGGTGTCTCATCACTTATTTTACTATGTAGTTTGAAGAGTTCTGTATCTAAGCTTAGGTTAGTTTCTTGCTCATTTGAACAGCTCTGTAACATAACTGCTAATAATAGGAGAAAAATAAAAATGAAATATTTTAGCATCTGTTAGATCATTAATGGGGTTTAATATTTTTTGTAAAATATTACTATTTAACAAGAACACAGCTCTCAGTAATTCAGAACAACGTAATATTTATATGTCTAACTAACTTTTTAGTTAATCTTAGTTAAATATAACAAAACAGAAAATAACAACCCTCAAAATGGAAGCAGGGAACCAGATTAAAGTCATGAAAACAGCAAAAAAATTATCGTTTGACAATTTTTTTAGTGAGAAAATCTTCCTGAGACGAAATAGATATCAGATAAGTAGCTTGAGGTAGATGAGTAATATCTAAATTGTTCTTTCCTGAACTCTCCAATTCATAAATATCAAGTAATTTCCCTGTCAAATCCCTAATAAAAATTTTGATAGATGTACCCACACGACTGCTGACAGTTAACACTCCTTGATCCACAGGGTTTGGGTAAATATCTAATCCTAAATCAAAGGATTCGCTTTCACTTGTACTTGTCACTACTTGATTACTTAAAACTAAATAATTGGGAATACCATACCCCAACAAATCTGTAATATCATCAGCCTGCGATCCAGACATTTTGATTAACTCAACAATCTCTCTATTAGTTGCCTCTGGTTTAGATTCCCAAATGCCTGCTACAAAACCTGCTATCAAAGGAGAGGAAAAGCTAGTTCCACTGGTTGTTCCAATATCACCGGTTCTACCTATGGTAACTGTACTTCTACCCAAAGCAACTACCTCTGGCTTCGTTCTTCCATCTGAGCTATCAAAAAATGCACTAAATGTGGACTTGGTGCCATCTGAATCAACAGAACCAACAGTCAAGGAGTTGAATGCATCTCCAGGGCTTGTCAGGTTAGAAGAAGTATTCCCCGCACTGGTAACGACTATCATTCCTTTACTGAAAGCAAGATCATTGGCCCTAGCAATGACACTAGTCGCCCCGTCTAACTCGTCAAAGTCATAGTCCATTGAAGAATCATCAAAAGTCCTGTATCCAATTGACGAATTGATCACATCTACCCCCATACTGTCTGCTACTTCGGCCGCAAAAAGCCAATTATACTCTTCAATCCTAAATTCAGAGGCATCATCTTCAGTAATAAAAAGTGCCACTTCTGCATTATAAGCTGTTCCTACCACTTGTTCTCCATATTTAGCTGCAATGCAAGACAAAACTGAAGTCCCATGTGAAACTGACCTAAAAACGTCTGATTGATTCAAAGTAAAATCTTTGGTAGCCAGTAATTTCCCTTCATTCTCCAAATGTTGAAACGCCATCGATTGATTAGTCCCAATAAACCCCCCATCCAAAACAGCAATCATCAAACCGTTTCCAGTAAAACCATCAGAATGCATAACATCTGCCTTCAACATATTTAACTGAAACTGAGTAGATAGATCTGACTCTGCTGGGGATAAGAATGGCCCCAGTTCTGGAACATTATCTACAAAAGGGTTTAGCTGTTCTCCTGGAGCTACTAACTCAACACTTGATACTATAGGTAATCCCGTTATTTCTGTAATTTGATCCTCAGTTGCTTCTACCAATAAACAGTTCATCCACCGACTGGTAAAATAAGTTTCTGCACCTATTTCACTTACTTGAGAAACATACTGCGGGTTAACAGGAAGGTCATTTTCCAAGATGGTAATTTGTTGTCTTTCCCTCCTATCAATCGCTCTCTGAGAAAGGTAAGCTAATGGCTGATCTATTGAAAATGGACTTTGAGCTTTGTCTTCAAAAAAGACAACATACCTATCCTTCTGAGCAAAACTCAAAGAGGACAGTGTCATCAATAGGCCAAAAATAATTAATCTAATCTTTCCCATATCTTATTAATCGTTGGTCTAACACCCTACCCGATTCTATGCGCCTTATAGGATTAGTATCATCTTGATCAAATCTTACATTGATGAAATCCCTATTAATTAAACCAATACCTCTTGCATAAAATTCATTTCTTTGGTCTTGAAGTACAAAATTTGCTTCTATATCAGCAATGATAACTTGTAAGGTATTGTCAATTGTATCACTGTCTATAAACTGAGAAGTGTAAATCATTTCTCCTCTATTATTAAATGCATTAGCATCCCAAGTACCATCTTGAATGACCGGAAATTCAATTTTTACGATAGGAATGTTATTTTCCACTTGTATAGCCTCTCTATTCGTCCTTCTAGTAGTCCATACAGAGTCAACTACCCATGGATCACTTGAGTTTTCCCTAATGGCACGCTCCAAAATATAATTTACAATCTGTTCAGATACTATGCTATCAGTTATTGATTCACGTAGAAAAAAACGATTGCTATCTGGGCCCGCAGTTAAGAAGTTCACTTCCAATACTTCGTATTCCCTAAAATTACCCACTTGAAGAGGAAAGAACTCAAAACCAAAGTCAGTAGTTGTTACACCAGGTTCATCCGATGAACAACTCGAGATGAACATAATCGATAACAAACTGAAACTTAACCAAACAAATCTTTTAACCATTCTGTCTAAAACTTTTATTAATCCAGCCTCCACCTATTACATCATTTCCTTCATAGAAAACTGCTGCTTGCCCTGGAGCTATTGCTTTAACCCCATTGCCAAAAAATACCTTCATGGTGTCACCAACTTGTTCTATAACGGCAGGACTACCCTCATCATTATACCTTACTTTGGTTAATGTGTCCATCCGTCCTCCTTCAATGCTTTCATATTTCCCCATATTTAGTTGGTTTACATACATGCCATCTCTGGACAACTCATCAAACGTCCCTAAAACTACCCTATTTTGCTCTTTCTGAATCTCGGTTACATAAACTGGATACCCTAGTGCAATACCTAAACCTTTACGTTGTCCCACTGTAAAAAACGGATAACCTTCATGTTTTCCAACTACGGTTCCATCTTCTAATACAAATTCTCCACCAGCAACTTCTTTCTCCAAACCAGGAACCCTCCTTTTTAGAAAACCTCTATAATCATTATCAGGGACAAAACATATTTCGTATGATTCTGACTTATTAACTAGCTCCATAAAACCTCGTTCGGTAGCCATTTCTCTAATCTGCGTTTTACGTAAATGCCCTAAAGGGTATTTAGTTCTAGCTAAACTTTGTTGTGATATTCCCCAAAGTGCATAGGATTGATCTTTCATCTCATCTAGCCCCCTAGATATTACATGTCTACCACACTCTTCCCTAATATTCGCATAGTGACCTGTAGCTATAAACTCACAGTCTAATTTATCCGCTCTCCGTAACAAAGCATCCCATTTAATATGTGTATTACACAATACACAAGGGTTAGGGGTTCTACCTGCTAAATATTCTCCTGTAAAATGGTCTATTACGTAATCTCCAAATTCCTCTCTGATATCCAGTATAAAATGTGGAAATCCTAAGTTTACTGCTATATTTCTAGCATCATTGATAGAATCAAGGCTACAACAACCTGTTTCCTTTTTAGAACTACCAGAACTTGCGTAATCCCAAGTTTTCATCGTCATCCCAATCACCTCATAGCCTTCTTCATGCAACATCACTGCTGCTAAAGAACTGTCAATGCCGCCACTCATGGCAACTAATATTTTACCGTTTTTACTCATAATTTACCTCCGCCAGGTTCAAAGCCTGGTTTTACGTATTTACTAATTCATTTATATTTTGACTCTCAAAATTTCAATTGATTTATAAAATATAACTCAAATTTGAAATTAAGAAAAGTAAAATTAAGCATATGCTTTAATTCAAACACAAATTTGATTTGATTTGCACTCGAAAACAAGTAGATATGGGTTTATTAACGTTTGTCAAAGTAGGTGAAGTCACAAATCTTAGCGATGCAAGGTATTGTGCCGGTATGGGGGTAGATTTATTGGGTTTCAATGTAGTAGAAGGGACAATTGGCTATGTAGACCCCGAAAAATTCAAAGAGATCACCGGTTGGATAGCTGGTGTTTCTTATTGTGCTGAACTAGGGGATCATTATCCAAGTGATCGATTAATTGAGTCTTTTAAGAATGCAAACATTGCCTTTATTGAATCTAAAGACATCCATGCCCTTAAAAACATTGTAGGGTTTGAGAAAATATTTAGAATCAGTATTCAAGATGAAATTGATTTGATTGAAGCTGGCAAAATGAATACTGATTCATTGACCAATACAGACTATGTGCTAATTCATTCTGAAAATGAGCTACTAGTAGATCAATTGGATTTGTTAGCTACTAACATCTCAAAATCAACCCCTGTAATCAGAAGTTATGGCTTAGATTCTGACAGTGTACAAACCTTAAACAAAAGAGTCTTCTTTGGCATTGCCCTTAAAGGCAGTGAAGAGATCAAGCCGGGTTATAAAGATTTTGATGAATTAGCAGATATTTTGGAAGAACTGGAAGAAGATTAAATAATGGATACTATAGGTAAATGTCCCAGCTATGTTCTTTAAGTGCAACCGAAAAAAAATTCTTAATATACGGCTAAACTTTGAAATTTATTGAATATAATTTAAATACTATTTGGTAAGTTTTGGTCGATCAAATCAATTCAATAATCTAAAACAATACATTACCTATGGTATTCTAAAATCATTTACTTATCTTAATTTTATAATACGGAATATCAGTTATTATCTATCATTTATATGAATAAAGGTTTAGCATATTTTTTAGTGGCTATATTACTAGTAGGTCTTGCTATTTATCTACCTGCAGTATTTAACGGGGGTAATTCTACCGACCCTGATTTTTATTTGGAAAACTCTAAAACTTATTTGGTTCGGGAATATGATTATGACAGAAGTCATGAACAGTTAAAAAAAGCCATAGCGGCTATTAGAAAGATAGAAAAGGGACTTGATCAAGAAAGTAAGTTTATTTTAGAAACTTCAATAAAGGATCTGGAAAAAGTATCTACTGAAATAGAAGAAAGGCATTTAATAAAAGGAGATCTTAATGGTGCTTATGCCAAGGCGTTAGATGCCATGACCTACGCGGAAATCAAAGTGTCGGAACACTTGTTAGAAGAAGATCATTCGCGAGCAGCTATCATCGCGTTAAAGTATGGGATGTTACACCTTAGAAATGCTGCCAAGTTTTCCAAAGGGGATAAGAAGGGTTTTGAGAAACACATTTATGAAGAACTTGATTCTTTAATAGAAAATGAAAACATGGATCATGATGAAATGAAGAGAAGGCTTGATCATATGCTAGAAGAATTAGATTATCTGGTAGAAGAGAAAGACACCTTACCCTAAACTCAAACCTAAAGTCAGATATACTTTTTCTAGAATTAAACAGTTTTAAATATAAAGAAAAGATGAGGCTAATAATTTTTAGTATTTCAATATTCTATTTCATTTCACATAATTCTTTAGGCCAAGTTGGGAAAGCGTTTCCGCAAATGGAAGGAGAAAGCCTTACTAATCAGATCATTAATATTCCTGATGATATAAAAGGCAAGTTTTCTATCATCGGCCTAGCCTACTCTAAAAAGTCGGAAGATGCCTTAAAATCTTGGTTTGAACCAGCCTACTTTCAATTTATTGACAAACCAGAAACCCCTTCTCTATTTGCAGGAAATTATGATGTCAATGTGTATTTTGTCCCAATGTTTACGGGTGCTAAAAGACCAGCTTACCGTACAGTAATGAAAAAGGTGAAAAAAAGTATTGATGAGAAGTTATTACCTCATGTCCTCTTTTACAAAGGAGAATTAAGAAAATACAAAAAAGAATTGGGCTTTAAAGGAAAAGATACCCCCTATTTCTTTGTTTTAAATGAAGAAGGCAAGATAGTCTTTAAAACAGGTGGCAGATATTCTGATTCTAAAATGAGAGAGATCGTTGACTATTTAGAGGATTCTTGGAACTAATACCCTTAAGAGGTTTAACCATGACAAAAGTTCAGGAAAATTGGTCTAGTAGGTTATTAATCCGAAGGCTTTTAAAAGTGATTTTATATTGAGTTAGAAAGCTGTTATTCAAATGAATAGAAGACATGGAATTCACAAACAAAATAGGTCGGTTAATAATAAGGGATCAAATGAAATTTCTCCTAGTTAAAACTTGTGAGGTATTTTTATGAATTCTGATGAAGGAGTATGAACTATCTTTAAAGGGGAGATCAAGCTAGATGAAACTGAATTAGATACAGCTAAAAGAGAATTTATTGAAGAAACAGGGTTTACAATTACTTCAGGTATCTAATTACTTGGGAAATTTAAATTAAGAAAAGGAAAAAGTTTAGTAGCTTATTTTAACCGAAACCAACTTTGAATTAGATAAACTACTATCGAAAAGTTTTGAAATAGAATTCCCAAAAGGCTCAGGATAAATTCAAATTTTTCCTGAAATTGAATCAGGTGAATGGATGATCTTAGAATTAGCACAGGTAAAAATATTCCCAAGTCAGTTATCCTTGTTAAAAAAAGTAGCTGAAAAACTCACAAAAAAACGTATCGTTTATTAAATCTGAATGATGCAATAGAAATTTGATGCAAACCATAACTAACAGTCATCTAGCCACTTATGATTTTCCCTTAGAAGTCTAAGGCATCATTCGGCTTAAAATGCAACGAAGCTTAATATTACAACTGAAAATCACAACATTTTATGAGACTCAACCGACTTGAAAAGTGGGTAAATTTAGTACCAGCACTAATTGCTAGTTTAATTGATATAACCATTACTATTATTCACCAACCCAAAGAATATTGGGAAGGTAATTTGAGAAAAGCAAATGAGGGAAATCCACTCGGAGCAATCTTGATGGCCAACCATGTTTCTGGAATTTTTATCATTTCTGGAATTGAAATAATATTAATTATTGTTTTAGGATACTATTTACCTAATAAAATATCAAAATACTTTTTACTGTTTGTTTTAATCGCTCACTCATGTGCTGCAACAACTTGGATTTCGAGTAGATATGGTTTTTGGTGGGTTATGGCTTTAGCTTTATTTAACACACTATCTTACTTATTAGCTTCTAATACAACTAAGCAAATGAAAGGCTTACAAGAACCTAACTAATAAATGGTTTGGGTTTTTCATAGTGAGTTTAGCGCTTTTCCTTCATAGGTTTATTGCATAACCCCTAACTGGTAAGTGGTTAAAATAGAGACTAGCCCAGATAGGAATGGCAGCCCGGAACGCAGTGAGGACTATAATGGATAGCTGGAACTTGGTTACTATATCTACTAAGGTATTTGCTTCTAGCTTTTTATTGTTTTTGATAGGTTTAATAAGGTCAATCGTGAATTTAAAAGTGCTTCAAACTACTTCTCAAGCTTTGGGTTCCATTTTGTCAATAATATGGGTTTAAAATCGAGTTGGGGAGCGACTAGAAAAATCAATTGTGTTTTCTTAGTCAGTTTTTAACCCAATATAAAAAGAAAGCCACTACACCTATGTGTAGCGGCTTTCATGTTTTAAAATAGAGTATAAATTACTATGCTGCCTGCTTAACAGCATATTTTCTACTATTCTTTTCCTTGTCTACAATGGTGACAATTTTGAGAGCATGTAATATTTTAATTACTTGATAAGTAGGATCAATTTCGTGCCATCTGACACCACCAAAATTGGCTTTCTCACCATGTTTGTGGTGATTGTTATGATAACTCTCTCCCATCATCAAGAAATCAAATGGCAAAAAGTTCTTAGAAGTATCTCCTACTTTAAAGTTAGTATAGCCATATTTATGTGCAAACCAATTGATGATTGCCCCATGAATAGGTGATAAAATAAATTGCATAGGCAATAACAACCATAACCACCAGAAATCAGCATAAAAGAAATAAACAGCTGTATAAGCTACTCCCCACATCAATCTACTGATCCAAGATCTAGCAAAGCTATCAAATACCGGCCATTCAGGAACGCCTTCAGTGAAACGGTCTTCAACGATCATTGTTTTACTTGTGATTGCTGAATAGATCGTTTTAGTCTTCCACATCATTTTAAACAAAGATTCATCGTATTTTGGAGAATGTACATCTTTCTCTGTATCAGCAAAAGCGTGGTGCATTCTGTGCATTACCCCATAACCATAGGCGCTTAAATAGTTTGAACCTTGAAAAAACCAAGTTAATATAAAAAAAATCTTTTCAGTTGTCTTACTCATCGTGATCGACTTGTGTGCTGCATACCTATGCAGAAAACAAGTTTGGAAAAATAAAGACAAGTACCAATGCGCTATAAAAAACGCGAAAATTACCACCATCTCAACTTATTTATATGTTCTCTTTAATTACAAGACAATCGATTGGTTGTTTTGTGACAAAACTAGGAAAGTTTTTCTGAAATTTCTTTTTTTAACTCCGATATGAGATGTGAAAGATTTCCAAATTGGCAAGCATTTTTAAAATTCTCTATAAACCTGACCGAAGAAACATCTTTACTCAACTTTTTCTTTTCCTCTGCCAACTTAGCTTTAGATCTACTCACTAGCTTGCGGCAATGGGCTGCTTTTTTATCAAAGACTTCCTGCAACTCTTCATATTCTACGTTGAAGAATTCACGCATGACAAAAACTGCCTTCTCTAGTGGTTCTAATTTTTTATTTAAAATATGAAGCGCTTCTGAGATCTCATTATCGAAATCGAATTTACTGATCCTAGGTTCTTGTACCAAATCAGGAAATTCCGTGTTTTTATCTCCCAGCGAGATGCTGGTCATGTTGATCTTAAATCGTTTGATGTGATTGAGCGCATTGTTAGTGACTGCTTTAACCAAATAAGCTTTTGTATTTTCAATCTTTTGCTGGTCAATTGTAAGCCATTTTAAAAATGTATCTTGAACGATATCTTCAGCATCTTGTAAAGACCCTACAATTTTAAAAGCAATAGAAGTTAATAAAGGCTGGTATAAGGTAATAGCCCTAGCATGTTCCATCCTACAAATTTACATTATAATTACTATTTAATCACCTTGCTTTTGCTTAATCTTCTCTTTTCTGATGTTCCATAATGCAATGAGGGCGATAATTATCCAAACTAAATTGATAAATGTGCTAGGGTAAGCTTGGTGTACAATAGTATGAAGCGTTAAAAAAACACCTCCAGTTAAGTTAAGCCATTGGTAGGTTGCTGAAGCACTCCCTATTTTTTGATTACTAACTAAAGCATATGCCAAAATTACTTCAAAAGAACCTACCCATCCTATAATTTCAATTAATATAGAAATAAGATCAACTTGCTCAATCATTTTTTTTGTTTTCTATGTAAGCCAATGATAGTTTTTTAAACATTTCTCCATCTGCTATTTCACATCCTTTTTCAGTCATTTGGAAAAGTTCATGCTCTCTTTTCCCCTGATAGGGTTTCTCGGTCATAAATATTGAGAATTGACCTTCATCATTTTTCAAATGATCTTCAACAGGGTGATTTTCTAAAAAATTCCATTGCGGGTTTTGACTTTCTATTCCTACCCAAATCATTTTATCTACCAAACATTGATAGGTATAAATAAAACCGGATGACTTAATCATCAAAAATTTAGCTTTTCTAAAAATGCCTTCAAAAATCACTTCACTGAACAATTCAATCATTTGCTCAGCTTTCTCTGTGTTTGTATTTTTAAACTCCTCCCAGTCGGGTGCTGTTATGCCATTTACCACTAAGAATTCTATAAATTCTTTCTCAAGCGGGATTAATTCTTCTTTGGTTAACTTCCTATAATTCATTGATAACGCAAATCTATTATTTTGCTATTAACAAAATATCTTTTACGCCTCTATTACTGAAAAAGAAATCATTTTTTCCATCGTTGTTCACGTCTATAAAATCTATATCAAATCCACGACCTAAAACACTGGAAGGAAAATAAACGGTCGTCTTATCTAAAAACTTACCCTTTCCTTTATTTACATATACCCTGAAAGGGGTCATTCCTTGAAACCTTTCACCATTTACATTGGCTGTAATAATATCAAGGTCTTTATCACCATCTATATCTATAAAATCAGCACTGAATGACCGGTCATTATCTATGGGTAAGTTCTTTTCAGTAATATCCTTAAAAAATCCTTTTCCATTATTTTTCAATAACCTATTTTGCATAACTGCTTCTTTCACAAAGGCATTTACGTTTCCAAAAACAATATCTAAATCACCATCTCCATCTATATCTCCTAAATCAACTTCCCTAGTTTCTTCTAATGTTTCCCTATAAGGTATCATTTTGTCAGAATTATCTTTAAAAAAGCCCTTACCATCGTTGATCAATATCCGGTTTTTTCCTTCATTACCTATCACCAAATCTTTAAACCCATCCCCATCAATATCTCCTAAAGCAATATCTTGTGTTACATCTTCAAACTTTCCTAAACGCGCAAAGGATTCATCATTAAAGCCTCCACTCCCATCATTAATCATCAGATAGTTTTGCCCATTATTTCCGATGATCAGGTCTGGCATTTGATCGGCGTTAAAATCAAAAACAGCCACACAATTTGAAGTGCCTAAAAAACTTAATTTATCTCCTGCATCTGTAAAATAACCTTTACCATCATTCTGATAATATTCGTTGGTTTTATCATCTTCACTGACTACAATAATGTCTAAGTCACCATCTCCATCAAAATCAGCAATGGCTACTTCTTCACTATCATGGTCTACCTGAGGGATTCGTTGTTGGCTTTCATTGGTGAATTTCCCATTTCCATCATTAATTAATAGAATATTGGGTTTATGCTCATTGGCAATCATCAGATCTAAGTCACCATCATCATCTAAATCTGCAAAAGAAGCATCCATGGTAAGGCCTGCTAAATCTTCAATAGGTAAATGTGTTTTACTTACATCTTTAAATGGTATTTCATTTTGTTGTGCAATACATGACAAACAAAGTAAAAAAATCATTGCATTTACAGGAAGTAATTTTATTAGGCTTCTTTTCATAACATCATTTTGATGCAAAAATGCAGGTTTTCCAGTGATCTGAAAGTTTAATTATACGAATGGGTTATGAACTCAATTTCATCATCTTGGGAAAGTACGCATTTCATGTCTTTGGCTGTATCTTTATAGCCCTGCCTATAACCTGCTGACATGATAACACAGATTGGGAAGAATTAACTTAAGAACAAAGTAAGATTATGATTAAATAGGTATTAATCCAAAAGAGATCCTAATGAACCAATTCCGACCCAGTACATCCTCAAAGGAGCTTTAGCACTCACGCAAGGGTAAAGGTTATCTATGGGTAATAATTTAATGATGGATTCAACGCCTCCGTAGAGAAGTTATGGCGCCCGTGTAAGAGCGAGGAATATCCGACTAGGGAATTAATATTCCGTAGGGATTAAAAATCATCAAAACAAACACTCATTAGAGGTTATTCTGATTAGTTTTTTTGAGGTAAATTTTCTTGACTCAATTGAATAGTAAAGAAACAGGTCAAAGCGACTTAAAGGATATCCTAAATCAATTGTGGCAATATCAATTTTCTTTCAATAAAAAGAATTGTATTGTGTTAATTACTATTTAACTTAGGTTTGAAAAACTTAATTTGCTTGAAATAAATTTCAATTGATTAAATTAATTGACACCTATTTAATAAGTCTATTTAGCCCATTTGAGCAAACATTAAATTATCTTTTGCTATTAGAAATAGCTAAACAACAACTATTAGTGTTTGAAAAACGTATATATTAGTGTATATTTATGGAAAATAAAATCTAAAAATGGACTTATCAGAAAAAATAGCCCACTTAACCGGGCAATGTAGCCGGCCTGAACCGTTTCTTTTAGGCTCTTATGCAATTAGTACGGATGAAAAATTTAACACTTGGTTTTACAAGGTAGCCAATGTTTCTTCCATTGAAGTCTCAAAGCTTGACTTTTCGGCAAAAAACATCAACAGCTTCATCACTGAAACTGGGCTTACTAAAGATGCATTGGCATCAGTATTAGGCATTTCAAGATCTAAGTTATATAACTTATTAAAAGACGGGGAAAGTTTGGAACCTAAATACAAACCTACATTCGTGATGACAGTAAAGTTATGGGAAAAAGGCCTAACCGCTTTTGATGGTGACAAACAAAGTTTCGAAATGTGGTTAAAATTACCCAATACAAATCTTGGAAATATAGCTCCTTTTGAATTATTATCAAATGAACCTGGCAGAAGAGAATTGGAAAAAGCCTTAGACAGGATTGAGTTTAGTGTGTACGGATGATTGTTTACCGTATGGAAAAAAAGAAGTACGAAGATCATTGGCCTTCAAGAGGCGCTTTGTACAGCGAAGGAAGATGGAATAAACCAGGACAATGGGTAGTCTATTGCAGTGAGTCCATTGCCTTGTGTAAATTAGAAATATTAGCCAATTCAGGTAATCTACCTATAGACCGGGTTGTTATGACTGTTGAAATCACTGACGACTCTTTAATTTACGATTTACCAGATAAATATCTTCCCCAATTCTGGTGGAGTGTTCCTTATCCAGAAATATTATCCAACATCACGGGAGAATTTTTGAAAGATAAAAGTTACTTGGCCATGAAAATCCCTAGTGCTCAGAGTAAACGTGAAAATAACTATTTACTCAACCCATCTCACACAGAATTTCACAGCTTAGTAAAGTTACTTTCTGTTGAAAACGAAAGATTTGATCCGAGGCTCAAAAACCCGGCTTAAATTATTTTATGAGCGTAATAAACTTATTAAAACGGGACCATCAATGTAAAAAAAGCATTAAACATCAAGAAATATAGACATGGTCGATCAATTCAAGTAGAAATTAGATTTCAATTAGTTATTTTGGTATTAACTTTGGTCTGATCTAAGATTAGTTTAAAGTAATTTAAAAAGCTAACGTACCACCAGTTAGCAGATATTGGGAATGAAGTTTGGCAAGTGCTATAGGGTTTTGAATCTGCTTTTCGAGGTTTTACAATTGGGTTTTAAAGTAAATTTACTCAGTAGTTATAATTATTGATTAGATATGAAAACAGATATCAACATATAACATTTCAAATCAGGAATGAGGTTATCACAAATAGCGCGGGAACTTGGAGTCACTCCTAGCGAAATCAAACACTTTTTAGAAAGTTTAACTTCTGAAAAAAACTTAACTCCACACTCTAAAATAGAAGAAGAATTTACCTCTCAAATATGGGACAAATTTGATCCAACAGGTGAAATCAGAGCCCAAAAGGAAGCTGAATTACAACTAAAGGAAGCTGAACCTAATCAAGAAATTGTTTTGGAAGATGCTATTGATCAAAAGATAGATTCTGAAATTTCAGACGAATCAAGTAATGAGGGGATATTGCTTAAAAGCCCTGAGATAGAGCAATTATCTAGCGAAGCTGAAAAAGCTCACGAAATTGAATCGGAACCTGCATTAAACCTAGAGGATAATACAGCTATACCTCCTACCGAAGCTTCCTCTTCCACTGAACATGAAGTTGAAACGAGTGAATCAGTTACCATAGAAGAACCAGAAGTAATCACAGAAGACGAACCTTCTATAGATCAACCTCTTGAAACTATATTAACTGACGAATTAACCTTAGGAGAACAACCTAATGTATTGGAGGATTCTTTAATTGACCCAATAGAACCACAAGAGAAACCAGAGGAATTAACTGTGGCTGAAGCAACTGAAAGTAACTTAATAGAGGAAGAAAACATTTATGAAGATCAAGAAGTCATTAGGCCTCAGTTAATCAAGCTAGAAGGCATAAAAGTAGTAGGTAAAATAGAATTACCCCCTCCTCCAAAACCAAAAGAGAAAGTAGAAAGACCTGAGCGTAAACAACACAAAGATAGACCTCAAAGAAGTAACTACAGGAAACGAAGAGAGCTTACTTACGATGAGAAGCTAGAAAAGCAGAAAAGAAGAGAGGAACGTGAACGCAAAAAAAAGGAAAGTGAAATAAAAGCTAAGAAAAAGCTACACTATGTAGAAAAAGTAAGTAAACCAGTTCCTGTTAAGGTCAATAAAACCAAGTCTAAATCAAAACTAAAAAAAGAAGTAATCTCGCAGCAAAAAGAAAAACAAAAAAACAGAAATGCGATAGCTAGGATTTGGGGGTGGTTAAACGGAAAATATGACAATTACTAAACAGTTGAGTGTCAAGGCCTATATTTTCATTTAAGTCATATTATATTTTTAATTGACTATCAGATGATTATAAATCTAACAATCAATTATTTCTTCATTTTAGCCAAAATTAAGGCATAAAAGTCATCGACAAAAACCCATAGTTCATCTAATATTTTCCTGATGTTATCAGGTTAGTGTGCATTTTTGTTTAGACCGAAGGTATTCGAGTAATTATTAAATAAACTAACACACCTATGCAAGTAGAGACTATCTCTATGAAAAAGCATTTAAAAGAAAAAATGTATGATATTCTTGTTGTAGAAGATGATCCTATTCAAACCATCATCCTAAAAAAGCTTTTCCAGCCTTATCAAGAAATATATCAAGTGGTATTTGCAGATTCAATAGCTGAAGCTACTGCTTACCTAGATAGTAATAAAGTAAATGCAATTGTTACGGATTATAACTTAGACGATGGAAAAGGGAGTGACCTAATAGAATATGGTCATGAAGTACCTATCGTCATCATGACTGCCGTACAAGACATAGACTTGGTAGTTGAACTCATGAAAAATGACGAAATCTATGATTTCGTTTTAAAGGACTATGAAGGGAATTTCATAGAGATATTGCATAGAATGCTTGAAAAAGCAATGAAAAAATTTCAGCTGGCCAAGAGTCTTGACAGGCAAAAAGCTCAGTTTAAGGAATTAGTAGAAAACATCAACGATGTTATTTGTAGAACGGATGAAAATGGGAAAATTGTTTTTAGTAGTAATCAAGTAGCTAGTTTAACTGGTTATAAATCATTAGAGTTAATCGGTAAACATTATGATTTTTGGATACCCAAAGAATACATCAATGATGTCAACAACTTTTATAATGCACAAATTTCTGTCAGAAACGAACATTCCTCTTTTGAGTTTCCTATTTTAACAAAATATAGAAAAACTAGGTGGGTAGGTCAAACTACCAGAATACGTTTTGATAATGATGGTAATTTTTTAGGCTTTCTATTTGTCATAAGAGATATAACTACAAAAAAAGAGGCTGAACTGCAGATTCAGCATCAAAATGAAAGGCTCCAACAACAAAATGAGCAGATCAAAAGAAATTATGAAGAATTAATTAAAGCCAAAAACAGTAAAAAAGCATTAGGGATCGTACTTTTTATTGCAATATTTCTCTTTTTAATCTCAGAAGCATGGCTAGAGCCAATCATAGAGGATTATGTAGGAGAAGAGTATCAAATGATCGGTCTTGCAATGAAAGGGGTTATTGCTTTATTACTTAAACCAATTGACATTTTGCTAGAGTCTTTCCTATTAAAAAGACAAGTAAGACTCAGTCGGAAAACTGAAGTGTAGGTATTTTAGACCTAATCATTTTAAATTCTGACTTCAGCTCAGCTAGCCGATCATAAGCGTCTTTACCAGGCAGTTGATCTCCCCCATTGATTAAGTAAAACAAGTATTTTGCCTGATCTATCAATTTAGGCTCTTCATATGTTCCTTTTTTTGTTTCTAATTGAGCTATAACAGCTGATGCTTCTCTTTTTTTCTTAGCGTTTTTCCGTGATTTATTATTTTCAGTCAGTTGATACTTAAATTGCTGCATTTTAGAAATAAAGTTCACTAACTCTAAGGTAAATTCTTCTTGTTTTTTTATATCTGAAACACTTACTCCACTTTCCATTAGCCTTGGATCTACTTTAATGGAAACACTTTGTTTATAACTTTCACCATTCACTGTTAACACAATGTTATAATTCCCTGGAGATACTAACGGTCCATTTAAATACCTTTTTTGACTATCTTCTTCCCAGACACCCAAATGTCTAAAATCCCATTTAAACCTGTTAATGCCTTTGTTAGTCGTCAATTTCAAATCTTCAAAATACAAAGTCGTATTAAGCCCCATATCAGCTATTACTTTTTTTCTATTTTTTTGATTTTTAATTTTACTTATAAAAGTGATAATATGTTTATCTGTATCATCATATATTGTTAGTTGAATAGGGCTAGCATCAGATTCTTTTAGGACATAGTCTATCGTTAGGTTGGGCTTTGGGTATTTAGGATAAGTTTCTAATAAATTTCTCACCTTAGGGTATCTGTAACGAACAGCCTCATTTACAGGTAATAATTGAGCCGATTGATTATTTTCTAACTCCAGCCCCGCTAAGGAAGAAATACCGTCTAACACCCAAAATCCCCTACCCATGGTAGACAATACTAAATCCCCTCTATGTATTTTGATATCAGTAATAGGAACTAATGGTAAATTCTGCTGAAAAGCTTCCCAATCCTTACCATCATTAAATGAAATAAACATTCCATATTCTGTTCCAGCATATAACAATCCTTCCCTTGAAGGATCCTCTCTTATCACCCTAACAGGGTAATCATTGGGTATTCCGTTCTTACCATCTGTCAACAACTCCCATTTCTCCCCATAATTTTCTGTTTTATAAATATAAGGTCGCCAATCACCCAATTGATATCTAAGGATAGAGACATATGCTTTTGATGCTTGATGAACAGATGGTTCAACAGCATCTACCCTACCACCTCGCATGAGTTCTTTAGGTGTTACATTCTGCCAATTCTTCCCTCCATCTTTAGTTACATGTACTGGCCCATCGTTTGCCCCCACCCAGATTACTCCTTTTACAATCTTTGATTCTTGAATGGCATAGATAGTACTATAAAATTCTTCTCCCGTAATATCTCTTGTCAATGGCCCACCGGAGATCACTTGTTTATCAGGCTCAAAAGCTGTTAAATCAGGAGAAATTATTTCCCATGTTTTTCCTTCATCTCTAGTTTTATGTACATATTGTGATGTATGATAAATAATAGTTGGGTCATGGGGTGAAACATGAATAGGTGAAACCCGCTGAAAACGAAATTTTAAATCAATAGGGTTTTGGCCATACATGTTAGCAGCTCCCACATCATACCTTTTTTCAGTTCCTGAAGGTTTATGGTAAACGCTGAACCGTCCTTTACAGTTCGCATATACGATATCTGCATTTCCAGGCTTAGGAACAGCAGGGCCTGTTTCGCAACCACCTGTATTCACAATCCAACCTGTACCCGGTCGCTGGTTTCCAAAAGGTGCCATGCTCGGAACCGAAATGGTAGAATATCCATCTTGTTGTCCTGCATATAACCAATAAGGATATTGGTCGTCCACAGCTACCTGATAAAGTTCCGCCGTAGGTTGATTAAATTGAGTAGACCAGGTTTTTCCGCCATTAAAAGTAACATTGGCTCCTCCATCATTTGCTTGAATAAATAAATTTGGTTGATCAGGGTTAATCCACATGTCATGATTGTCTCCATGTGGCGGTTTTAAAGTATTCCAGGTTTTTCCACCATTAGTTGATTTAAAATATCCGGTAGCCATTACATAGACCAAATCTGAATTCTGAGGATCTACTGCCACATTGGTATAATAAAATGGTCTAGTAGTTAATTCCTTCTTTTTAGATACTAGTGTAAAGTTTTCCCCTCTATTATTTGATCTATAAAGTCCTCTTTCACCTTCTTCTGCTTCTACAAGTGCGTAAACAATCCTAGGGTTTGAAGGAGATATTGCCAAATCAATTTTGCCTACTTGCCCCTTTGGAAGTCCATTCTCAACTTTAGCCCAAGTCACACCTCCATCACTAGATTTAAAAATTCCTCCCTCATATCCACCACTTTTTATGGTCCAAGGTTTTCTTTCTACTTCCCAAGCAGCTGCCAACAACTCATTTGAGTTATCTCTAAATAACTCAATATCTGAAAAACCAGTTTGCTGCGAAATAAACTTAATAAGCTCCCAGCTTTTACCCCCATTTACTGTTTTGTAGATCCCTCTTTCAGGGTTTGGATTAAATGCTTGTCCAATTGCCGCTACATAGACTACTTTATCGTCATTCGGGTCTATCTCCACTGCACCAATCTGGCCAACCTTCTTAAGTCCAATATTTTCCCAGCTAGCTCCTCCATTTACTGATTTATAAACCCCTTTACCAGCTATTACATTACTTCTCAAACCATCCGAACCTGTACCCACATAAATAAGTTTAGGATCATTTTGAGACACAGAAATTGCTCCTATAGATGGAGTTTCAAAATAACCGTCTGAAACGTTATTCCATGAATTGCCATAGTCTTCACTTTTCCAGACACCACCTCCAGTTGCCCCCATATAGAAAGTCCCTGGTTCTTTTATGGTGCCAGCCACAGTAGTTACCCTCCCTCCTCTGGCCGGGCCTAATGGCCTATATTTTAATTCTTCAAAAGATACTTGTCCTGCAATTTCTGCGAAATCTATAATTTGAAGTATCAAAATTAGAAAAATTGTTTTTAGGGTGTGTCTCACGGGTATTGTTATTTATAAAAATATTAATGGTTCTAAACTAAGAATAAAATACCAAACTCAAACAAAGCTTCTTAATAGTTATCTCACAATTTCCATCAGCACCTATTTTTTGCATGCCAAAGGCTATTATTCAATATAGTAATTGCTATATATTTGCTGAAAAATTAAAATTGATGAAAACAGCAGAAATACATACAAACAAGGGAGTGATGAAACTTGAATTTTTCGAAAAAGATGCTCCAAATACAGTTGAGAATTTTTTAAAGTTATCCAAAGATGGCTTCTATGATGGGCTTACTTTTCACAGAGTCATACCTGATTTTGTCATTCAAGGCGGATGTCCTGATGGCACTGGAGCTGGGGGGCCTGGCTATAAAATAGACTGTGAATTAACTGGTGAGAACCAAACTCATGACAAAGGTGTCCTTTCAATGGCCCATGCAGGAAGAAATACGGGAGGTTCTCAATTCTTTATTTGCCATAACAGACAAAACACACAGCATCTAGATAGAAATCATACCGTATTTGGTAAAGTAACGGAAGGCCTTGACATTATTGATCAGATCAAACAAGGTGATAAAATGGAAAAAATTGTTGTTAATGATT
>CALGOB010000028.1 GCA_937958005.1 uncultured Cyclobacteriaceae bacterium | reverse complement strand
GACTTAAGAATTGACATAGCCCAAATTTGAGGAATGTCAATTTTACTTTACTGAACCTATTGCGTTGATAGTCAATTATTTAGCTTTTCTAATAACCTAAGCTCGATTTTAAAAAGTACGCAAAGAAGGCTTTCGTCTACGGACCCGGAACAGTTTTGAAAGATTTGCTTGGTCAGCCACGCTGCCGCAGTGGAACTGGGGTAGCCCTTGCTGTTTGAGATCGCTCTCAGAGCGATTGACGGAGTCTCCCGTGCGATTTCAAATTTTTTCATTCCATGGCGGCGGACCGCTGCAAAAAGCGGTAGCCGTTGCTTTAGGAGCCCGTCTGGCTTGAAGACGAAGTCCTTTAGGCAAATGATTGTAAATGAGACGAATACGTGAGTTAAGAAATGAAAAATGGAAGAAATTATTAATCGAACTCAAGTCAATAATTATTTCCCGAATTATTCGGGCTAGAGTAATTTCTATATTTTTTTTGACTCTTAAGGCATATTAATTCCTCTGGTCTGGCATCCCGACTCTTCCACGGGCACTGAAGCTTCTTGGCGGAGGCACTGAGCCGATCATTAAATTATTGCCTATAGATATCCCGTACCTCTGAGTCAAGGTTAGTTCATTTGAAATCAAAAAACACCTAATAAAATTAGCTTTAAAGCGATCAAAACTGATATACAATTTTCCGTTATGTTATAAAGCTATAACCGTTATTTGAAAGTAGGAAATGATAACTGTTAGGTCTAACTTTGCCAAAAATTGATTTAATCACATTAAATCTTTTATTTAAAAGTGTGATTGTTCTAATTATTTATAATAAATAACCATTTCCTAATGCTTAGGAAGATAATTAAATTAAAAAAAATAGTATTGAAAATGAATTACCTTAAAAAAAGTATCGCTATCGCATGTGTAAGTTTAGCCATTCCCAATCTTTCATTTGCGCAAAAAGGCGAAGAAGTTACAACTCATTATTATGATTTAGAGTTAGCAGATGAAATCATTGAGGTCGTAAGTTCCAATAGTACACTTGATAATCTTAAAAACAATGCGCTCAACTCTGTAGCAGGTTCTGGAGGAGCAAAAACATACAATACTGTAAATGATGTTAAAGAGTACTTTAACAATCCAGAAGAGTCGCCTGGTGCTTACCTTTATTATAACTTATCAGCAGAGATTTGGGAATTGACAGTAAAAAAATTTAAAGAGAAACTTCAAATTGATATTGCCCCATTAGAAAAGTTGAATGGCAAGATTAATTATAATGGGATTTTTCCTAATCAGCAAGTAGTCAAAAAGACCATAAAAAAAGCACCTGGGGAGAAATTTTACCTGAGCTTAGACGTAGATATTATTAAGAATGCAATTGGTGTTGGTGGAGTTGGAGGAGTGAAAGTCGGGGGAAATGTAAAACCTAAAACTAGTATCAGTTTAAAAATAGCTAACACAAAAGGGAGTATAGTGCAAAAATTCTCTACCTCTATTAAATCAAAAGAATCTATAGGAAAAACAAAATCTGGGGTTGGTGCACTTGAATCTGGAAATGCAGCGGACATTGATCCGGTAAAAAAAGCTTTATTGGATGGATATGAAAAAGCATTAGATGCATTAATTGCTGATTATTTGAAAGATAATAAAAAAGCATATAGATAAAAAGACATTATCACGGTTGGTTTTGTAGAGAACAAACTCCTTCTAAATTCTAGTTTTCAGAGCCTATCAAGGTAATTATGAATTTATAATTACTGATTGTTTGTTGATAAACTTGAGTAAAAAGGTAACAAAGTAATTATAACCATGCTACCGTGATAAACTCTAAAGAACATAATATTTGATAAAGATTTTATTAGATCATTTTTTGGCTCAATAAAAGAAAACCTAGCTAAGTGAAATAGCTAGGTTTTTTTGATTGTAGGTTAGTTACCTACTATTAATAAGGAGATACAATAAAATTTAAAAGAATAACTAAAACTGTTAATAAACGTTAAATCCAATAGAAGATTTAATATGAATATTCCTCAATCAGACAAAAAAAGAATAGTGATTATTGGCGGAGGATTCGCTGGTTTAACACTAGGAAAAAAGCTTAGGAAATCTGACTATCAGGTAGTACTTTTGGACAGAAATAACTTCCACACCTTTCAGCCACTATTGTATCAAGTGGCTACTGCAGGCCTTGAGCCTGATTCTATTACTTACCCGATTAGAAAAGTATTTCAGAAATATCCAGATTTTTACTTTAGGATGGCAGAAGTTGATAGGATAGATGCTGATAAACAATGTGTTTTCACCAATATTGGTGAATTACCTTATGATTATTTGGTGATTGCCACTGGTGCCAAATCCAATTTTTTCGGGAATGATCAAGTAGAGAATTATTCCATGCCTATGAAGTCAATTAGGGATTCTTTGGATTTAAGAAGTCTATTGCTTCAAAATTTTGAAGAAGCATTAATTGCCAATAGCGTTACTGAAAAAGAAAGATTGATGAGTATTGTGATAGTAGGTGCAGGGCCTACTGGAGTAGAATTATCAGGAGCGTTAGCAGAATTGAAATCAAGAGTTTTACCTTCAGATTACCCTGATTTAGATATCAGTCAAATGAGAATCATTTTAGTAGATGGGGCAGACAAGGTATTACCAGCTATGTCAGGTGAAGCCTCAAAAAAAGCATTTGAATATTTGGACAAGCTAGGGGTAGAAATAAAACTAAACATGTTTGTGAAGGATTATGATGGGAAAAGGATTCATACTAATGACGGGACTATTGAGAGTAAAACATTGATCTGGTCTGCTGGTGTTTTAGGTAATCCAGTTTCAGGTATCTCTTTATCAAAAGAAAAGAAAGAAAACAGAGCTAATAGGTATGAAATAGATGAATTTTTTAAATTGAAAGATCATCCCAATGTTTTCGCAATAGGTGACGTAGCAAGTATGGCGACAGAAACGCTCCCACAAGGACATCCTATGTTAGCTTCAGTAGCTTGCCAGCAAGGGGAGTACCTAGCCCAAAACTTTAAAAATCTATCAAAAGAAAAAGAACCGAAGCCTTTTGCTTATAATGATAAAGGGGCCATGGCTACCATAGGAACTAATAAGGCTGTAGCAGACTTGCCAGGCCTAAAAACCCAAGGTTTCTTTGCTTGGTTTCTATGGATGTTTGTCCACTTGTTTTTGCTGATCGGGTTCAGAAATAGAGCCGTAGCCTTAATGAATTGGATTTGGGCATACGTTACTTACGATACAGGTGTTCGTTTGATCATTAGACCTTATAAGCGGAAAGAGTAAGCTAGATTTTTATGTCCTGCCAATTAAGAATTATTAAACCCGAATGATGCAATAGAAGTTTGATGTAAACCATAACTAACAGTCATTTAGCCACTTAAATCCTAATTTCCTACTCACCATAATGGAGACTATGTCTGCGTTGCAAATCAGAATTTAAGCAGCTATCTAACAGCTATTTATGATTTTCTCTTAAAAGTCTAATGCATCATTTGGGTTAAAGCTTAAGAAGAGAACATAAACCTTAATTGATAAGAATGAACCATCCTTGACTCAAAGGTACGGAGAGTCTATAGGCAATATTTTAACGATCGACTCAGTGCCTCCGCAGAGAATTTTTCGTCCTAAAATTAGAGTTTAAGCGACTATTTATGATTTTCTCTTAAAGGCCTAATGCATAATACGGAATAATCTGTTGAAAATAAGTAGGCATGACTAAGTGGTTTTACAATCATGCCTACTTATTTCAATCCATTAATTTTCCTTTAAATACTTAGCAGGGCTATCCTGAAAGCTAAACTTAATTTTGAAAGCAAGGATTATAAATATAACAGAGACTAACACTAAAGGAGTAAGAATTAGTACCATATAAGGAATGTCAATATGGTAAGCAAAGCTTATAAGCCATTCATTCATCAGATAAATGGCTATGGGAAGTGCTATCAAAAGAGCTATAGAAATTTGCCAAACATATTGTTTAATATATAGTACCAAGATATTGTAGAATTCAGCCCCAAAAACTTTTCTGATATTTACTTCTTTTGCCTGATAGCGTATCTGGAAAGATACCAATCCAATGAGCCCTGCAAGGGAAAGGAATACAATTATAATTGAAAATAGAGTAAGGATTTCGCTCCTTCTTTCATCTGCTTTGTATTGTTCCCAATAAGCTTGGTCCAAAAACGAAATTATGTGGGAAGTAGATTTAGTTATTTCTTTTAATTGATTATCTATAAAATCATGTGTACTCCATAGGCCTTCATTTTTTACTTTGACGAGCAATTGACTCCCCATAGGTGTAAAGTGTGTCATGATATGCGGCAGTACTTCATTGTGCAGTGATTGGAGGTGAACATTCTCTATCACCCCAATGATCTTTGCTACATGGTCTTCTCCTAAGGGGAGTTTAACTTTTTTGCCTAGTGCATCTTCTGGTTTGAGATAGCCTAAGCTTTGAATCAATTTCTCATTGACGATCACCGTTTTTCCCATAATATCAGAAACTTGAGTAGTGAAGTTTCTTCCGGCAACCAAGTTGATTTTTAATAGGTTGACATAATTTTCATCTACTCCATTAAATTCTGATTGGATACTGCTGAAGCTACCATCTGGTGTTTCAAAAAATAAACCATCACTCATAATTCTATCCCCTGGAACTTGTCGGACAATGGAGGCATCCAATATCGAAGGATTAGTTAAAAGTGCTTGTTTAATTACTTTACCACTTTCTGTACCTGGCCATTGTTTCAGATCCACTTTAAAGATGTTGTCTTTATTGAAACCAAGTTCTTTGTTTTTCACAAAATCAATCTGCAAATACACTGTTACAGTCATAATGATCATTACTAGTGCAACCAAAAATTGAAAAGCATTCAATAGTTTATTGACGGGTAATTTAAATTTTCCGAAATTATAACTCTTTCTAAAGATCTCATCTACTTTGAACCTTCCTAGGAAAAAAGCAGGATAAATAGCTCCTAAAAAACCAGCTAATAGAATGATTCCAACATAATAAATCATGATGTCTAATTCTAAAATTTCCATTAAGGCATAATCCTTTCCTGTCAATGAATTAAAGAGAGGAAGCAAAATGGGAATGAGAAGTATGGCAATAAAGGCAGACAAGCATGTAATCAGTGCAGACTCAGTGTAGAATTGGTAAAGAATCATCTTTTTGTTGGATCCTAAAACCTTTCTTACACCTATTTCTTTCACTCTTCTGGTTGATTGTGCTGTAGCTAGGTTCGTGTAATTGATACAGGCTACAATGACAATGAAAATAGCTAATAATAGCATAGTGATTACATTTCTATATTTATTGTTAGTAGAGATTTCAAATGTAAGGTCTGAAAATAGATGAATGTTGCTTATTCTCTGAAGAAAAATGTTACCTGTCCCACCAAAAGTGTCAGCAATAGGCTGCTGCAAGTTGTTTTCATAGAAAGAGATTAATTTGTGATTAACCAATGCTAAATCACTTCCTTCTTTAAGCTTGATGTAAGTATAATAGGAGTGGTCTCCCCAGTTTTGATTTTCAAAGATTCCATTGTCTGTGTTATACAATATTTCTGGTGTGAAATGGCTGTTGGTAGGAGGGTCTTCCATAATACCAGTGATAGTGAGTGTACCAGCATTTACATCTTCAAGCGTTTTACCTAACAAATCTGTAGTACCGTAATAACGCAAAGCAACACTTTCACTGATTAACACTGACTTTGGATTACTGAATACATTTTCAGGATTTCCTTTGATCAGAGGGTAATCAAAGATTTCTAAAAAATTAGTAGATACGTAATGAGCTTTTGAATTGAAAAACTTTTGATTATCTACTAAAATGGCCATGTTGTTAAAAAAGGAAAAAGCAGCAAAACTTTCTACTTCCGGAATTTCTTTTAACAGGGTTTTGCCCAATGGAGAAGGGGAGATAGCGGCAGTCATTTCACTGGTTTCCATATTTATATGTTGAGCAACCCTATAAATATCTTCATGACGATTGTATTGTTTATCAAAACTTAACTCATCTGAAACATATTTGATCATGAGTATGCTAGCGGTTAAACCAATTACAAGCCCCATTAGGTTAAAAGAAGTGTGGTTTTTGTACTTGATGAAATTTCTAAATGCAATTAATATATAGTTTTTAAAAAGCATAAGGTTGTTATTTGAGTTTTTGAAAGCAATATTGCTAAATTTACAAAAGGAAATTACGCGAATGATATACAGGACTCTGGCGAAATTCTTTCCTTTTATTTCAGATTCTTCTAACCAAATTTCATGTAAGTCACCAGTTATTTCTTCCACTATTTCTTCTTTGCAAAACCATTGTAAGAAAGATTTTGCAAATTGAGGAGGGCCACTTCTTGGAAATTTCATTGGCTGTTATTTTGAGTGAGAATAGCAGGCATTAATTGCCACATTTTTTCACGGTTTCCTCTTGATTCTTCCAACGCATTCCTTCCAAGTGTGGTGATTTGAAAAATCCTTTTCCTTTTGCCACCTCTTTCTTTAGTGGCCCCCCCAAGATAAGATGATAAGAAGCCCTTTTTTTCTAACCGGTGCATAACCGTATGCAATGCACTTAGTGTTACATTTCTATTTAACTGTTCAGATAGTTCCTTTTGTACTTTGATACCATATCCTTGCCCATCTAATATACCAATAGTCAATAAGACGATTTCTTCTAACTCTCCTAAATAGATGCCTTTCATATTTATAGTTTTATATTTTTAATCCCTAAGGGATATTAATTCCCCGACTCTTGAGTCGATCATTAAATTATTGCCCATAGATACCCCGTACCCTTGGGTCGGGGTTGGTTCATTCCTAAATCTATTTAATTCATAAATGTAGAAAAAATATTATTATTAAATTCATATTTGTAGATAATATTTTATTTTGATGTTTCTTTTTAAGTAAATTATGGATTGCTCAGAAGGTAAAAATAGGTTTCACTAGGTTTTGTGTGGGTTTATTTCTTTTGTGTAAAAAATTTTAGATATGATAGATCATTATAAAATACTATTGGAATTAGATGAATGCTGGCAAGTTGTTAGCATTGATTTCAACCATGAGTAAAGTGAAGTACTGGCTCGTTTAAGTTACCGTTCCTCAACTCGGCTTAGTTTGTAATCTGTAAAAGTAAAAGAAGAGTCTAAGCGTAAGATCTTCCTACGTCTTTCATATTTTAAAACTTTCATAGCGTTATTACATGATAAATATCGATAAGAAATTGACAGAATAGGCAAGTGTAGAATTATTCTACACTTATAAGGGGTGGACAATAAAATGACATACATGGATAAAACATTTTTAATAGTGATATGTACCTTGCTATTTAGTTCTGATTATAATGATCAAATTGTAAGACAGTTGGATACTGTACTTGGAATAAGTAGAGTAAGCTTTGAAAAGGAATTTTATAACAGTAGTTATTTTTCTTTCAATGGAGATGGGTATTCTATTTGCGTATTGAAGTTATCAGGTAAGTCCTTAGATTAGTTTGCATCTTTTTCTAAGAAGCAAAACTATCCACTTAAAAAGGAAAATTATGATGTCGGTCAATGGAATCAGATACCAATTAAACTTGAAGAGAAACTTGTGAAAGGAATGGTTTCAAGTTATTGGGTAAGTGATGAGAAAAGCAGATTATATCAAAAATAGATTTCTGAAATATTAAATTCTAATATTTGAGAAGCATATTATTCCTACTATTACTAAGAGTTTTCAAGGAGGAATTCATACTGTTTACTTTTTTTGATAGATATTAATACTGGAAAATTATATATTATCAATGCTGAAATTTAATGCCCTTAACTGGCGCTAGATTGTAGCTAGTGTTTCTACGTTTAGAAGGATGAGAGTTAATTCCCTAGTAGGAGACCCCCTGACTCTTCCGCGAACGCTATAGCTTTCTCAGCAGAGGCACTGGGTAAAGGTTGGTTCATTATAAGTTTGTTAAACCCGAATGATGCAATAGAAATTTGATGCAAACCATAGATGCAAACCATAACTAACAGTCATTTAGCCACTTAAATCCTAATTTCCTACTCATCATAATGAAATCTATGTCTGCGTTGCCAATCAGAATTTAGGCAGCTATCTAACAGCCATTTATGATTTTCTCTTAAAAGTCTAATGCATCATTCGGGTTAAATCACCATAGCCATGAATCTCTAACATAAGTATCTGCGATTTTAGCATTCTAATCACATAACGATTTCAAATGCATAATGCGGGATTAACGGACTTGTGTGGCAATGATTTAGATTGGATTTTTACTTTTTACACTTAAGCTTTTAAGATTAATATTTTAAGTATATTCAAGAATTCTATTAAATTTACCTAATTTCAGTTGTCAAATTAATAGTGTTTATGATTTCTAAATTGAATCCGGTTCAAAATAAGGTATATCAGATTGAGAAACATACTATGATTCATGTTTTGTCAGGTATTGGAGGAATTCAGGTGGATTTTAAAAATCACCATAACTGGAGAGAAAAAATAATTTTTTTAGAAAAAGGACAATATATAAAATTCTTGACTGGAGAATTTACTGTCCTTAAAATAGAGTTTGAGGATGAGTCTATGTCCTGTACCCAAGATGTAAGGGTTCTTTTTAAACACTTAATTTCATTAGGCTATATAGATTGTGATCAATGTAAAGACTCCCAAAACTTTCTTTCAGAGAAAGTTTACTCAGACAATGGAAGTAATATTTTAGATATTTTCTCTCAGCAATGGTATCAGCAAAATCCTTTTGATGCGAATAAACAAGAATATCAACTCATTTTTGATGTGAAAGATATAATTGATCAAGAGTGCAAAAATCATTTGAGTAGTCATGACTTAACTAAATTGGTTAATAGTGTAGGGTATGATGCGCATGCACTTTATAGAAATAAAGTAGGAGTTTCTGTGAAGCAACTCTTACATAAAAAAAGACTGGTGGAGAGTAAAAAAGAAATAATCTTCACGGATAAAAGTATCAAAGAGATTTCTTACAGCTTTGGTTATAAAGATCCTGCCTACTTCAATAGAGTTTTTAAAAACTTGGAAGGAATGACTCCTAATGATTTTAGAGGAAAATTTGAACTTGAAAAGAAAGATTTATTTATTCAAGATATCTATGAACTTCTAAAGAGTTTTCATATGGAAGAACATACAGTTGGATTTTATGCTGATAAAATGAACCTATCTGTAAAGACTATTTCTAGGAAAGTAAAAAGTAAGCTAAACGTTTCTTTAACTAAATTAATAAGATTAGAGTTAATCAATACCGCTAAAGGTATGTTAATGGACGACGTGAATGTAAATACAGTATCGAGACATTTAAGATTTGAAGAAGCTAATCATTTCTCATCTTTTTTTAAGCATCACACAGGTATAACTCCCACCGAATATAAAATTCAAAAGTACAATTAATAGGCCTTTTTTTGTACTAATTTGTTTTGTTTTTGCCCTTACCTTTGCATTATAATTAATTAGAAACACAAATTTTTATAAAAATGGCAATTAGGGAATTAGCACAAGAAATGGATGCCTTGGTAGCAAAAGGAGCGATGGTGGAAGCTATCACAGCAAATTTTGCACAGGAAGCCATAACGTCAGATTATGGAGCTGTTGGCACAAGTACCCAACAAGAAATGGTGACCAAAATGGAAGGGTTCTTGGGAGCAATAGCAGAAGTAAATGGGATTCAACATCACAAAACTTTAGTAGACGGGAATGTGTCTGCTTCAGAGTTTACTTTCGACTTTGATATGAAAGACGGAAGTAAAATTTTATGGCATGAGATTATTCAAAGAGAATGGAATGCCGATGGAAAAGTAGTTCGTGAAGAATACTTTGACGCAAAAAACTAATAAGACTCTCTTAATCAAAATCAAGTAGTAAGACAATTTTTTCAACATAATTTTTTTAGAAGTATGAATAATTTAAAAAAGATCGCTGTATTGGCATTCGTTTTAGTTTTGAGTTTTAATTTATCAGCACAAGATAAACAAGCTAATAACATAGATAATAGCAATATTGCTCTTCAAGGATATAGCCCTGTTTCTTATTTAGATTTAGAATTAGCTCAACGTGGAAGCAAACAATTCAAATCAGAATACCAAAAGGTAGTTTACTATTTTACTTCTGCAGAACAAAAGGCTACATTTGATAAAAACCCGAGCAAATACTTACCTCAATATGGAGGATACTGTGCATTTGGTGCATATGCAGGTGCAAAATTTAGAGTAGACCCAACTAAATTTATAGTAAAGGATGGAAAATATTACTTGTTCTTAAACAATGTGGAGTTAGATGCTAAGCAACTTTGGTTAGCAGAAAACAACCATAGTAAGTTAAAGAAGCAAGCCGATGCGAATTGGAGCAAATTGAAAAGTACTTACAATTAATATTTGTTTAACTTTACAGAAATGGGTTGGTCTATTAGGATCAATCCATTTTTGCTATTTAGTGCAATTTAAGAATTAGTAGAGTAAATAAAATTTTGATCATCGTTTGGCTTATTCATCACCAGAACCAAGTCCTTTGGTATCTGTAAGTACACTTTTAAAAGGCACCTCTGCATCAGGTAAATTAATGACATTTTTCAAGTACGCCCTTTAGAAAATCGACAGCCTCTGGGTTAAACCTATAGTCTATGGCCTGCTTACTGATTTGCAGGTTATGTTCTTTCTAAAAGGTATAAGGAAAAGTCATTGAGGCTAGCTGGAAGGCTTTGTAGATTGGAAAACATAAGTAGTTCTAAAAACAATTCTACTGTTAGCTTTGAATTCCTTTGGGTAAACTTATGTTTAACAGCTAACTCTTTGATAGCCTGGTTAGAAGTTGGCTTTTTAAAACTATTTTTTAAAACCCTGGCATACTGATTTACAGCATTTTCTACTTCGTTCTTTGACTAAAAACTGTATCCTAATAATAAAAAAACGGAGATGACCTTTATTCAAAAGATCCTTTTTTTAATCCCTAAGGGATATTAATTCCCCTGGCCGGGCGCCCCGACTCTTGAGTCGATCATTAAATTATTGCCCATAGATACCCCGTACCCTTGGGTCGGGGTTGGTTCATATAAAGATATGGGAAAAAACACTAGGTATCCTAACAGGATCTTATGCCCTACCAATATTTCCAAAATTCATAGATTCATTTTCCTTAGTTTGACGGCTTTGACGAAAAGGGTAGTCTCTTTCACGTGTTTAGCGGATGCTTCTAACTTGTGTCGCATCCATTCATAAAGTGTAATTTCCTTTTTTTCTTAAAACACATAGACACGGATGTAACCCCTGTGCTAGGCGAGATGTACTTAACTTCTATGGGGTATTAATTCTTCTGGTCGGGCACCTCATCTTCCGCGGGCGCTGAAGCTTTGCGGAGGCGCTAATCGATCATAAATAATTGCCTATAGATACCAGATAGCCTTCTGCAAGAGCCGTAGCTTTCTCGGCAGAGGCACAGGGCTGAGTTAGCTCATTTATCCAAAAATATGATTGAAAAAAACATAGACATAGCGGATATCAAATGTATACGCTATGTCTATGTCTATGTCTGTGTGATTACAGAAATATATTTGAATCAGTAATAATGAAATTAGAGGTAGAGCGTTGTTCTACTTCCGTATTCATAAATGTATTACGTGTCAACGTAATATTATCTGCATTTTCAAACACTAATTTAAAGCCTTCTTCTGAAGTGAATGTGTTAGCATCTAGAATCATACTAGTGCCAGCGAGCTTGTTGACATCTTTAAATACTACTGGCACCCGTGGCACAGTGATATCATTACCCATAAAAAAGCCATTATTTACTGACTCCACTCTCAAGCCAAAGGCAGCAATAAATCTATCTGTTTCCATGGTGTTATTCTCACATATCACATTATCACTATCTACTTGAATTCCAACAACAAAGTCACTGATAGTATTGTTTCGAACTATCGGGTTAGCTCCCATGACACGTATGCCTCTTAAGAACCCTGATATTACATTACCAGAAGCCTCAGCACCGTTAGACAATTGAACACCGTTAACTACGAAAGTTCCAAAATTAATTCCGTTAAGAGATCTGTTCCTTTCTGCAGCTTGCAGTGTATTATTCAGAAACTTGGTACCATCTGCGTCAAAGGAAGCTACTACAGTATGATCCGAAAAGTTATTTTCAAATACAACACCTGAACCTGAAAAATTAATAAAACTACTAACATTATTACCTGTGAAAGTACAGCCTGTAACTAAGAGATTGTCTACCTTCTCATAATTCACAAAACTACCATCAGGTTCAATCCCTCTAAATGGTTCTACATCAAAACCTACTTTAGGTGCCACACCTGCGGAAGAAAAAATCTTATTATTATTATCATCAAAAATATTTTCACCGAGACCTGCGTCTGTAATCATACAATTTTCAATGATAAGCCCATCGCCATCCGTGACAGTAACGTTATTCTTTCTAGATTCTGTCATGGTACAACCTATGACTCTAATATTCTTATTAAACTTCACACCAGGGGTAATCCTATGTCCCGCAGCTCCTAAAATGAGTGCGTCACCCGTAGCACTTGTCATAAAAACATTTTCAATGAGCACATTTTCAGAACCTGCGATAATCAAATTTCCTGGCCATTCGTGAGTATCTCGAGCAATGCCAACCTCATCCCTGATAGGTGAATAATCATGCATATATCGATCTCCAATTATTCTACCACCACTGACTTTAACATTTGAAACTTCAAAAACACTAACAAAAACACCTCTTGGCCAATTGTTAGGTTGAAGCCTTAGCACCGTTTGGTCGCTCATTTTTAAATGAAAATCTGACGGTAAATGGATGGCTCTATCACTGTAACCTTTAGCATCAAACCAGTCATATTCCATATGGAAATACGCATCCATTTCATTGATTTCAAAAGTTTCCGCCTTCAAAGATTTAACTAGATCAATTACCTCTTGAATTTTATCTCTATTTGCGAAAGCTATCTCATCACTAACCTCTCCCTGCACAATCCCCCATGTATCTGGATTAAAACTGAACAGAGGCTCTTTAAGACTAGGCAGTTCTCCTGATATTTCAAGTGATGGGTTTAATAAAGATCCATCTATTACTGCATCCGAAGAAAAATTTATTTTACCATTAGTTATACTGCCTCCTTGTGCTTCTAGCTTAACACCTACTGGCAAAGTAATAGTTTCTCCATTAAGATCCATGTTACAGTTAATAATAACCGTGCTGTTTGCATCTACATCACTCAATAAAAAATCACATGGTGCTATGCTCATCATGTCATCAGTATCAGGATCTAATACCATATCATCAACTACATCATCATCTTGCCCACAGGAGATGAGCAAAACAGACATAACAACTGCTAATACAACAGAAAAGCGATACTGAGCAAAAGAATAAGAATACATAATTTTCTTAATAAGGGTTATAGCCATACACTTAAAGTGTAAGACTCTTAAAATTAATTAAAGCAGTAACTCTAACTACATATCCATTTTTGGTGATTAATCTAAAAAAAAACTAACCATTCTACGCTGATAGACTCTTTCTTAGTTTAATAAAACCATGAATATTGTACTGCGATACAAATATACAAAATATTGTTATTGTAGTATTAATTCTCGGAATAAGAATATTAGAAATCGGAGTAGTTTCGTGTTAAACAATCTACATTTCTCTCAGATAACGTGGCTAAAAAACCTTTTTTAGCCACGTTATCTGGTTTTTTAAAGTAAATGCCAATTTTCTACTCATCATACTGGAGACTAGGGCTGCGCTGCAATTAAGAATTTAAGGAATTATCTAACAACTATTGATGTGTTTCTCTTGAAAGTCTAATGCATAATGTGAATTTAACCAATATCTTTATTATATGTTAAAATGGGGAGTTATATTATTTCCGACAAGGTTTTCTAGAATCTGTTAACCGTAAAGGCACTGAGGTAAGAATCTGTTTAAAAGTACAGTAAAACCCGAAAAACTTTTGGATATGTAGCGGAGACACTTCTAATATTCAAAATTCTCAGAGTCCTCAAAACATTTTCCTCACAGCCTCTAACTTTCGATCTAGGGATGTCACAGCAGTTAAGATTTGAAGAAGTCAATCATTTATTTCCTTAAGTACTATGTTGAGATAATATCTTGTAGAATATAAAAAATGAATGTGTAACCTTTAGGTTTTTGTACTTAACCTAAGCTCAATTAATAATTTCTTCAATTTTTTAGTTTTTAACTCACCTACTTAGCTTTATTTAAAAGCTTTTGCTTGGAGACCCCGTTTTCAAGCCAGACGAGGTCCCTACAGCAACGGCTACCGCTTTTTGCAGCGATCCGTAGCAGTGGCAAAAGTAGCTGCAGAGGGAAACCAACTAAAACTTCTTGTTCTTGAATAATGTTGCATTGAATACTTAGCAATTTTGGTTAGTGCAAAACAATCATGGAAAGCTAGATAAGCACGCCAATTCAGACTGGATTAAGCTGAAAAATACCTACAATTAATATTTGTTTAACTTTACAGAAGTGGATTGGCCAATTAGGATCGATCCATGTTTACTATTTCATCGCTATGAAAGAATTATTGAAGGAAATAAAAAGCTGTGTCCATTGTGCAGCCCACCTACCACTGGGACCAAACCCTGTAGTATCTGCTAGCCCTAACAGTAAAATTATGATCATTGGCCAGGCTCCAGGTACCGTTGTTCATAAATCTGGTGTTCCTTGGGATGATAAAAGTGGAGATAATTTGAGAAGTTGGTTAGGAATAGATAAAGAGACGTTTTACAATCCTGAAATGATCGCCATTATGCCTATGGGGTTTTGTTACCCAGGAAAAGGAAAATCTGGAGATTTACCGCCTAGAAAGGAATGCGCTCCTTTATGGCATGATCAAATATGGAGTCACTTAAAAGACGTTCAGCTCACATTGCTAATTGGTCAATATGCACAAAATGCCTACTTGGCAGATCAAACAAAAAAAACGTTAACAGAGACCGTAAGAAACTTCAAAGAATACTTGCCTAAATACTATGTATTACCTCACCCTTCCCCACGTAATAATATTTGGAGGGCTAAGAATGAATGGTTTGATAAAGAAGTTTTACCATCATTGAAAGTAGAGGTAGCTGGTATTTTGAAGGGATAAATACTTTTTAAAAAAAAATAAGAATTAATTTTCAAGATGTTAAGACTAAACGTTAATGTTAAATATCTACCCTTCTGATATATAGAGAGTTTTAGTTAGTGTTTTAATCCCTAAGGGATATTAATTCCCCTGGCCGGGCGCCCGCAATGCACTTAACTTAAGTTTTATAAAAAAACTGATTTTAGTTTGTTGATATTCAGTATAGTCTGCACTCAAAAGTTCTTAGGTTTTATTGATTTTTCTCACACGAATTCCCTTAACCATAAGAAATATTCC
>CALGOB010000027.1 GCA_937958005.1 uncultured Cyclobacteriaceae bacterium | reverse complement strand
GATCATTACTAGAAACTAAGCTTAGAAAAGAATTATCGTTATCAACAATATTATTTTTTGCTAATTCTCCTAATATAAAAAGTACGTCAATTTCTTCATTATCCATGACAAGAACTTCCTATTTAATATTTACTGAAGCAGCTGTAATGGTAATAACTTCTTCCCCATTTTTCAGAACCTCTTTTGTAATATTATTTGCTTGATGAGAACCTTCAAAAATTATTTTTACATTATTTTCTGTTTCCCATGTAGTCTTTTTATTGCGAGGGCTGATTGAATTAGGTCTTGTTTCAAAGATTCTATCTAGTAAATCAAGTTCTTCTAGGTGGCTTCTAAATGAATTTCTCAGAACAGACCTTCTTGTTAAGTCAGAATCTCTAACCACTGCATCAATAAATGCTTCAGAATTGTAGGAGTCAAATAATCCAATTTAATCAAGAGCTCTACCTTTATAATCAGTCGGATGTTGGTCAGGGTCTAACTCACTCTTATGCTTTTTAGCCCACTTATGCGCCTCTGCAAAAACTCTTCTTGTTAATTCACTTGAAACCTCTTTTTCTCTAACATCTAGGAATTCCTTGAAATATATTGCAATTTCTGGTTCGCTTCCTTTGTATTTATCCCGAGCAAACACATCCCAATCATACTGAGAATCAATATTGATTATTGCCGCTTTCTGAATAGCTTGTTTACTTTCATTAATTGGATTTTGAACTGAACTTAGAACCGCCACTTCCCTTCCATCAATAGTCTGGATATCGAATTGAAGTGTGTCAGAATGAGGCATTTTAACTAAAAATAAAATAGATCCACCTGAGTCCAAATGAACCAAGGAAAAAACCAATAAACTGTTCTTGCTGCTTCCTGTATCATGTCTTTTAAACTGCTTAGCTAAGGATTGAGTAGTTTCTGAAAAATCAATCTCATCGTCCCCGAACTTTTGACAAACATGAAAAACTGTGCCTTCACTGTTTTTGTCCCTGAATTCGTATTCTATCACTTTAGTCAGTGATTCAATAAGCCAATCATTGAAAAACTTTCTTTGAAGTGAATTAAGTCGTACTTCGTCTAAATATCTTGGTTCCTCTCTATCATTTTCAAGGACATGAAAAACAAATTGAGCGATTTCCAGATTCTCTTTGTCTGGTCTATTTAATATCATAATGCGTAATATAAAGCTTGTAAAAAACTCTATTTGTTCTTAATTAGCAAATAGTTTAATGAAATATTTAAGGATCAGTTAGCAACTTTAGATATAATTCGAAGAAATGGATTTTAAAACAAAAAGAAGAAGACTAAATTAAATGATATTTGAAAGTATTTAATCCCTTATTAGATTCAGATTAAATGTTTAATAATTGTTTAAAAACAAAAAAGCACTTACGAAATATTCATCGTAAGTGCTTGACAATCAAGTGATCCGCTCAGGACTCGAACCTGAAACCTACTGCTTAGAAGGCAGTTGCTCTATCCAGTTGAGCTAGCAGACCTGGATTAAAATTTAAGAAAATGATTCATCTTCTTATCAAATGTAGAGAGTGGGGGATTCGAACCCCCGGTACGGTTACCCGTACGGCAGTTTAGCAAACTACTGGTATAAGCCACTCACCCAACTCTCTTTTTCATGCGATCTTTCTCGTATGCCTCTCAAAAGGAATGCAAATATAGCACATCAATTCACTTTCAAAAATAATTAGACAAAAAAATTAAAATATTTATTTCTCGTAAAAAATGTTAAAAAGAATCTGACTACTTAGGGACTTAAATTTGCCTTATATATATTTGAATTTAATTATTGTTTCAATATACATTTTGAATGAAATTATATAACTCGTTTGGACTATTAGAATCAATCTTAACTGGTGTTTTCATCTTATGCTACATCTTTTATATTATTCGAGTTGTAAAAATATCTCGCGCGTATGATGTATCTGTTGGTGCCCTAGTTACAAAAGTTGTTATTCGTACATTGTACTTCTCTTTGTTCATCATTGCTCTTTTAGGTCCTACATTCGGCGATTCCAAAAGAGAAGTAAAATCCATTGGAAAAGATATTTTCATTGCCATAGATTTATCCCAATCAATGAATGCAATTGACATTGCCCCTTCCCGACTCAGGAAAATAAAGTTTGAAATGAAAAATATTATTGATGCATTCTCCTCGGATAGAATTGGCATCATCATGTTTTCTAACGAAGCATTCCTACAATCTCCATTGACCTTCGATAAAAATGCACTTGATCTATTTGTAGAAACACTCAGCACCAATTTAGTTCCTAATTCTGGAACAGATTTTGGCCCACCGTTAGAAATGGCTTTAGACAAGTTGGGCAGCGAAAAAGTTTCTTTCACTCAGCCTAAATCAAAAATCATTGTTTTGATTAGTGATGGTGAAGACTTTGGGGAAAAAACTGATGAAATTGCAGAAAAAGTACAAAATGCTGGTATTAAGCTATTCACTTTGGGAATTGGAACAGAAAAAGGAAGTAAAATACCTGGAAGAGGAGGTTTTAAACAGGACTTAGTCGGACGAGATGTCCTTACAAAATTAAGCCCTAATTCATTGAAGAGACTTGCTGCTCAAACTGATGGAAAATATTTTGAGATCAATGATAATAGAAATGATGTGAATCGTTTGATCAATACCATTGACCAGATAGAAGGTGAACTGCGTGATGCAAAAACCTTAGATGTTGGGAACAATAAATATTATATATTTTTATGGGTAGCATTGGGACTTATTTGTCTCGATTTATTGTTAACTATGAAAATAATTAAGATTGCCTAAAGTATTAACTTTCCCATTATTATTAGAATGAGGGATAGTAATGAACCAACCCCGACCCAAGGGTACGGGGTATCTATGGGCAATAATTTAATGATCGACTCAAGAGTCGGGGAATTAATATCCCTTAGGGATTAAAAATATAATAAATGAAACTGCTTTACTTAATTACTGCTTTACTTTCTTTTGGTGTTAATGACATTGCCAAGGTAAATGCCCTAAAAACTGAAGCTCAGAGTGCATATGAAAAAGGTGACTTTGAAAAGGCATTGGAAATCTACCAAACCTTAACAGATAGCCTAGATGCCTCATCTGACGAAATATTGTTAAACATGGGGCATGCCTATTATCAATTAAATGATACTTCCAATGCCCAATATACTTACCAGAAATTAAGTGATGCCGATAACCAGCATGTCAAATCGGTTGCTCTACAGCAGCTTGGTGTCATGTCTGACAAACCAGAAAACAGTAAACTCGCGCTTAATTACTTCAAAGAGGCTATTAAAGCGGATCCTTCCAATGAAGAAGCTAGGTATAACTATGAAGTTCTTAAAAAGAAGATAAAAGAACAAGAAGAACAAGATAAGAAAGACCAAAAAGATCAAAACAAAGATCAAGAAGACCAAGACAAGGAGGAAGAGAAAGAGGACAAAGAAAAAGAGCAAAAATCTAAAGAAGAGCAAGAAAAAGAAGGAGATCAAAATAAGGAAGAAGAACAGAAAGATAAAGACGGAGAAAAGGGAGAAGAAGAAAAGCAAGAAAAAGATCAGAAAGGGGACGAACAAAAAGAAGGGGAAGAAGGTAAGGAAGAACAAAAAGAAGGAGAAGAAAAAGAAGGTGATCAAAAAAAAGGGGAAGAAAAAGAAGAGGAAGGCAAAGAAAGTGAACCTAAAGACGGAGAAGAGAAAGAAGGCGAAGAAAGTAAACAACCAAAAAGCACTGAACAAAAGTTAAAAGAACTAAACATATCTCCTCAGCAAGCTAAAATGATTCTAGAAGCCATGAAGAACCAAGAGGTTCAATACCTTCAACAGCAACGACGAAAGGCTACCAAAAGGAAAAATTCAGGGAAGCCTGATTGGTAGATTTTTATGGTATTGTTAAAATATTTTACCCTTTTGCCAATCACACAGGAAGTAATTAGAAACCCAAATTATAAATAAATGCAAGAAGTATATGTTGTATCGGCTGTTAGAACACCAATTGGAAGTTTTGGAGGAACACTCTCTAGCTTTGCTGCCACTAAACTAGGCTCTATCGCTATTAAAGGCGCATTAGAAAAAGCAGGGGTAGCTGCTGATCAAGTAGATGAAGTATTCTATGGTAATGTAATCTCTGCTTACCTGGGACAAGCACCAGCAAGACAAGCCGCTATAGGTGCTGGAATTGGTCAAAATGTTCCTTGCACTACTGTCAATAAAGTATGTGCTTCAGGAATGAAATCAGTTATGCTTGGAGCTCAGTCAATCATGCTTGGTCACGCTGACGTAGTGGTAACTGGTGGTATGGAAAATATGTCAAGTGTTCCTTATTATATACCTAAAGCAAGGTTTGGCCATAAATATGGAAATGGCGAAATTGTAGATGGTTTGATGCACGATGGATTATGGGAAGTGTACAATGGCTTTCCGATGGGTAATTGTGCAGATAATACTGCTAAAGAAATGAATATTTCTAGAGAAGAACAAGATAGTTATGCTATAGAATCGTATAAAAGAGCTGCGGCCTCTTCTAAAGCAGGTTTCTTTAAAAATGAAATCATCCCTGTGGCAATTCCACAAAGAAAGGGTGATCCAATCATGATGACTGAAGATGAGGAGTTCAAAAGCGTTAAGTTTGAGAAAATTCCTTCTCTAAGACCTGCATTCTCTAAGGAAGGTACAGTGACAGCTGCCAATGCTTCTACTATCAATGATGGTGCTGCTGCACTCATCTTAGTTAGTGAGCAAAAGGTAAAAGAATTAGGCCTTACTCCTATTGCCAAAATCAGAGGATTTGCAGATGCCGCTCAGGATCCAATTTGGTTTACAACTTCTCCTTCATTGGCTATTCCAAAAGCGATGAAATATGCAGGAATAGAAGCTTCTGACGTTGACTTCTTTGAAATCAACGAAGCTTTCTCAGCAGTGGCCATAGCGAATAATAGGTTATTAGAATTAAACCCTGCCAAAGTAAACACATTTGGCGGTGCTGTTGCATTAGGCCATCCTCTTGGAGCTTCTGGTGCCAGAATATTGTGTACGCTAAATAGTGTACTAAGCGAAAAAGAAGGGACTATTGGTGTTGCTGGTATTTGTAATGGTGGTGGTGGTGCTTCTGCACTAGTGCTAGAAAAAGTATAAAGTAAGTAGATTTCAAAATCTTTATGTAAGGTGAATTTAAGCATTAATGTTTAAATTCACCTTTTTTATTACCCAATTCATTTTAAACCATGATTATACAGTAGATCTCAAAAATAAAATCATGGATAACTGTTAGACAGATGTTCGAATTCTTATTTGTTATGGCAGACATAGTCTCCATCACGATGAACAGGAAATCAGAGTTAAAATGAATAAATGACTGTTAGTTATGGTTTGTATAAAATTTCTAAACCGTAACGTGAGTTATTAACTAAGGGGTAATATATTTATACGATTGAAGGTAATTTAGTAACTTTCCGTGATGGAAAGAGTAGATTTTCGCACCCTCTCATCCGATGAAAGACATGCATGTAGGAAGCTGCAATACGCATGTTTAAGCAAGGGAAAAAGAAGAAAGAAATAGCTGAGGCCTTTGGAGTACCCCCCAACACAATCACTAACAGGATGAAGCGCTGTAAAACACTTGGTTCTAAAGGGCTGGCAGACAATGTCAGAGGGGTCAAATCAGAGGATAAGAAGCTCTTGTCAACCGATCAGGAACTGCATATCCAAGGTATGATTACCGGTACCATGCCTGATCAGCTAAAGTTGGATTTTGCCTTATGGACACGCAAAGCGGTTTTAGAGTTAGTTAAAAGGGAGTTTGCTATCAAATTAGGTCTGACCACCATGGGGGATTACCTTCGTAAATGGGGATTTAGTCCACA
>CALGOB010000026.1 GCA_937958005.1 uncultured Cyclobacteriaceae bacterium | reverse complement strand
GCCTGGCGAATAATTTAAAGCTCCCACCCTAAACCCGGCAGCGGCCGACCGTCTCGCACACCCCGCTAAATGATCACCGCGACGGCGTACCGTGCCAACCCTCCAAAATGTATAAAAATGAAAACCTTTTTCTCGGATACTAGTAGTATTTAATTTAAATAATTTTCAAAGCGTTAGGATTTGAATTTAGTTCAAATTTCCTAAATCAACTACTATTAAAATGAATATCAAGAAAAAATCATTACTAATCTATTTAGTCATCCCGATTATAATTTTCAGCTCTTCTTGTAGTGATGATGAAGGCCCCACTCCTGTTGCCACATTTACTCAAGATAAACTCTTTGCCTTAGCAAATGAAGAAATTGTTTTTACGAGTACCTCAACTGATGGGTCTACTTTTGAGTGGGATTTTGGAGATGGAAATTCAGGAAGTGAAGAAAGTTTCACCCACAGTTATAGCAATATAGGCACCTTCACTGTAACCCTTACTGCGATTGGCTCTGGAGGGTTAAGAAGTAACTCATCAGCTATCGTAACTATTGGAGTTAGGGGACTTGTGGGAATTGATTTAAACCGTGTTCCTGAACTAAACAGCATGGGTTCACCACGGGATGATGATGGTACAGGCCCAGATTTGCAATTAGGAGTCGGAGTAGACATGGGACAACAATCCTTGGTATCAATCATTACTATTGGTCAAGATATAGATTTAAGTTCTTTACCGTTATCTGGAGATCTAGAAGGGTCGGATATTAATTTTACAGATACTGCTTGGATAATAGCCTTGGTGGATAATGATGAACCATTTGAAGAATTTGAAAGCAACGAACAGATCATTTTGGCAAGTCTCAACCCAACTACCAATGGTGAAGTAGATAGTATGACCGGCGCTGGCAATATTCCAATAATCGTTTCGGGAAATGCAGAGACTGGGGCAGGAGCCTTAGACATCAATTTAAGATTTCAGATAAGGTTACCCTAAATAAAAAAAGAGATAAATTCGTACTGTTATCAATATAGGGGACCTCTAATTAAACATAACCGTACGAATTTATTAAAGTTTTAATCCCTAAGGGATATTAATTTCCCGACTCTTGAGTCGATCATTAAATTATTGCCCATAGATACCCCGTACCCTTGGGTCGGGGTTGGTTCATTTGCCCTTTCCCCTGTTAAATTTGTTTTCTTAATTTATAAAATACTTGCTCTAGTAAATTTTATGTAAGTAGAATCTAAAAGGATTAATTCCTAGAATCCAAACACTGATTTACTCAGCTAATACTCCACAAAGCACTAGAATTAAATAAAACCTCCCTCTCTGTTTCAAAAAAGCACATTGTATGAGAAACTTTCTCAGAGATAATTTGACAAATAAAACGAGTCTTTTAAATCTGGTCTAGGCTTAAGTCTATCCATTTTTTAATTCATTATAATTATGATCCCATAGGCTATTTTAGGAGCTTTAAAATCTATATCTTCGCCAAAAATAATTGAATTTATGACTACAGATCAGTTGAAAGACTTGAAGAGCCGCATTTCGGCACTGGGGAGGTATCTTTGACCATGATGTCAAAAAAAGAGAAGTCCTAGAAGAAGAATCAATTACTACACAGGCAGATTTTTGGAATGACCCAAAAGAGGCTGAAAAGATTTTAAAAGCCATCAAGACTAAAAAATCTTGGGTAACTGCTTTTGAAAAAGTTACCAGTGCATATGACGACACTGAAACACTACAGGAATTCTTGGAAATGGGAGAATCATCCTCTGAAGAAGTGGATGCATCTTATCAAAAAGCCTTCAAATTAACAGAAGCGCTCGAATTCAAGAAAATGCTCAGTGCTGAAGAAGATCAATTAAGTGCCATGATTGAAATAAACCCGGGTGCTGGTGGTACAGAAAGTAATGATTGGGCAGAGATGCTCATGAGAATGTATTTAATGTGGGGTGAAAAACAAGGCTATACTGTAAAACAGATCAATTATCAGCCAGGGGAAGTTGCTGGACTAAAATCCGCTACCTTAGAAATAGACGGTCAATTTGCGTATGGATACCTTAAGTCAGAAATAGGTGTGCATCGTTTGGTAAGAATTTCTCCATTTGATTCAGGAGGCAGGAGACATACTTCGTTTGCCTCTATTTTTGTTTATCCAGTGGTGGATGATACCATAGAGATAGAAGTAAACCCTTCTGAAATATCTTGGGAAACATTTAGATCTGGAGGTGCAGGAGGACAGAATGTCAATAAAGTTGAAACAGCAGTTAGGCTAAGACACGCTCCTTCTGGAGTAATTATAGAATGTCAACAGGAAAGGTCTCAACTACTCAACAAAGAGAAAGCAATGAACATGCTTAAATCACAATTGTATCAGATTGAGCTGCAGAAAAGGAATGAGAAGCGTGATGCTGTTGAGGCTGGAAAAATGAGAGTTGATTTCGGTTCACAAATTAGAAATTATGTATTGCACCCCTATAAGTTAATCAAAGACAATAGAACTGCTGTAGAGCGCACAGATGTTCAGAATGTTTTGGATGGTGACCTAGAAGATTATATCAAGGCATACTTACTTCTTGGTCAAGATAATTCTGACAATTAAAATTTGTGAAACAATATCCCAAAAACTTCTGGCTGCTCTGTTTGAGCGGCCTCCTTTTTTTTGCTAGTTTCAGTATGATGCTGCCGAACCTACCTGCTTATCTGGAAAGCCTAGGTGGAGGTAGCCATAAGGGTTTAATCATCTTTTTATTCACTGTAAGTGCATTGGTCTCTCGTCCTTTTAGTGGCAAATTAGCTGATGAATGGGGGCGAGTGCCTGTCATGGTTTTAGGGGCGTTGGTAAGTAGTTTAGCTGCTTTGTTTTATCCTTTTGCCAGTAGTATTTGGTTGTTTTTTGCCATCCGGCTATTTCATGGGTTTTCCACAGGTTTTAAGCCAACGGGAACTGCCGCTTATGTTGCTGATATTATCCCATCAGACAGAAGAGGAGCAGCAATGGGAATTGTTGGGTTTGCCAGCAATTTAGGAACAGCGTTAGGAAGTGCAGTAGGCCCATTTATTTCACAGTATTCATCTCTAAATACTATGTTCATGGTAAGTTCTTCTCTAGGTGTTCTATCTGTCATCGTATTAGCAGGCATGAAAGAAACTTTGAAAAACAGAAAAAAATTCAACCTCAATAGTCTAAAAATCAAAAAGGAAGATTATTATGAGCCAAACGTCCTCAAACCTTCCATTGCCTTAGTCCTAACCGTATTTACATTCGGAGGAGTATTGACCTTAGGCCCTGACATCAGCAAGAGTTTATTTAGCACAGGCGAAAATTTACTTTTCAATAATGTTGGGACATTTTTTGTTGTTTATGTCTTATCATCTCTTTTAGTAAGAATTACTGCTGGAAAATTAAGTGATCAATACGGTAGGGTCAAGGTATTGAGGTTTTCCATCCCATTATTGATTATTGCCGCATTGTTAATGGGCACTGCCTCCACTCAATTACAACTTTTGATAGGAAGTATCATTATGGGGTTTGGCATTGGCATCAGCTCTCCAACCATTTACGCTTGGACTATAGATTTAAGCCATGAACATTTAAGAGGTAGAGGAATTGCTACAATGTACATCGCTTTGGAAGCGGGTATTGGATTAGGTGCATTTTTTACTGGCTATTTATTTCATTTGGCAAATGAGAACTTTTTAATTCCTTTTCTACTATGTGCCCTTTTAAGTAGTTTAGGGTTTGTTTACGTTCTCACAATAAAAAAAGATAAAATTGAAAGCTAGGTTAGTCAGTTATTTCTTTTTTCTGATTTTGTGTGCTAACATGATAGTTATCTTATTAAAATTGGAAGGTTTTAACCAGTTTTTACGTCCATTACTCATTCCTATTTTAATTTACTATCTCATTGAGAGTACACAAGGAAAAATATACAGAGATCATTTACTTTTTGCAGGATTATTGATTCTCTTGTGGATTGGAGACCTACTACTAGTAGCCTTTTTCGATACTTACTTCTCTGAAGTTTTATTAATTTATTCAACAGCCCACCTATTAATAATATACCTTATTAAAAATAGGCTCTCGAGTTTTAATTTCAAACAGTTATTGGTACAAAACCAGTTCAATTGGGGAAGTCTTATGATATTATCAGTATTCTCTTTGCTGCATCTAAATTCCCTAAATTTAGCTGTTTATGAGTTATTTATATTTTCGTTTTTAGTGATTTTAGCAACAACTATTTTAGGAGTTTCCATAACTAAATCAATGTATTTAAAAGAGGAAAAATCAATAGTTATTGGTAGTATAATTCTACTAATTTCAGATATGCTAATAATCCATTCGCAACCTGCTCTCCATAGGAATGCTCATGTTTTTTGGGAGTCTGCTTCTTTATTAAGTTATGGTATTTCCTACTTTATGATTACTAAAGGATTAGTAGAAAGAACAAAAGGGTAATTAGTAGGAAGGATTAACGCATGAAGTTTACATTCCCAAAAGAAACATCAACATTAAAAGTGAGTAGGTTTTCAGCATCCGCTCTATAACTCATATTCACATAGGTGTTTTTTTCTACTTTTTCGTAGCCTTCTGCAATCTTCACACCACACATGGGAGATTCTTTAACATATATAATTACTGGAACTGTATCATCAGGTAAAATAATATCAATTTTTCCAGCCCCAACAGAAGCTTTCACATTGCATTTAGAATTTTTCCCAGATTTGAAATCCATCACTGCATTTCCAAAACCTACCTCTGCGATTATCTCCGAAGCGTTTAAATAATTCATTTTAGCAGCTTCCAAAGAACCTAAATCAACCTTTACGTAAAAGGTATCCATTTGAATTGGGTTAACTTTCTCTAAGGAGTAATTCAAATTCACATTGGCACTTCCCGTATTGATCTTCACTTTTTTCATTGAAGTTCCAGAAAAATCTAAATTTGCTTCTCCAATTCCGTATTTCAAATCAAGGTCATATACTTTGTCATCTGACAAGTACACTTTCCAAAAATCTTCTTTTACTTTTTTATTAGAAGATTTTGAAGTTCCAGTAAAAAAACTGGCAAAAGAAAAGCCATCATCAAAGGAAGAAGTCTCGAATTCCTCTAATTTCAACTTCACATCACAGGTATTGTTGTTTACACTTGATTTAAATGAAGGATTAATCCGGTCTAAGTTTGGGTTACCATAGATATTAAGAGGGGTACTATTAGCTGTAGACTTAATAAAACAAGTACCCGCTGATGCTTCTAAAGAAAGCTTAACAGTATCATAAACTGCGTCTTCCTTTAAAGAATAAAACTTTTTTAATTGCCCATTTGCCTGGGTCAGGGATACCATCCCAAAACCCATCATCAAAATCCACCTCAACATAACTATATGATACGTGAATTACCTATTTTTAGTTACAAACTCTATCGAAAATACTCTTTCATCCTATCAAAAAATCCTTTCTCGGATTTTGAAGGGTTCGGATGAAAATTTGGTGACGTCCTTAGTTGCTCTAACATCCCAACTTCTTCCTTAGTAAGTGTCTTAGGTGTCCATAAATTTATATGGATCAATTGATCTCCTTTTGAATAACCATTCACTTCCTTTATTCCCTTACCTCTAAGCCTTAAAATTTTACCGCTTTGTGTTCCCGGTTCAATTTTAATTTTCACTTTGCCACCAATAGTAGGCACTTCTACAGATACGCCTAAAACAGCATCTACAAAGTTTAAATGCAAGTCATAAATGATGTTATTACCATCTCTTTTAAGTAAATCTCCTTCTACCTCTTCAATAAGAATCAATAAGTCACCAGGGATACCTCCTCCTGGAGCTTCATTTCCCTTGCCATTCATAGAAAGCTGCATTCCTTCAGTTACCCCTGCAGGAATTTTAATTGGAATAACTTCTTCTTCTTGTTTTAAACCAGTATTATCAACTCCTGCTGGCTTTTTATCAATCATTTGACCTGCACCATTACAAGCTGGGCAAGTAGAAGAGGAAACCATCTGACCAAGCATTGTATTTACTACTTTTCTTACTTGACCAGAACCATTACAAGTTGAACAAGTCTTAAAAGTGACCCCTTCTGCTGTAACTAATCTATTTACTTTTATTTTTTTCTCTACGCCGTTTGCTACTTCTTCTAAAGTAAGCTTCAACTTAATTCTTAAGTTGGTGCCTTTTCTAGTTCGGGCACCCCCTCTTCCACCGCCGTCGCCCCCAAAGAAACTATCAAATGGGCTTCCACCGCCGCCAAAGATATCTCCAAATTGAGAGAAGATATCGTCCATGTTCATTCCACCACCACTAAAACCACCACTACCACCTACTCCTTGGTGACCAAACCGATCGTAACGTTGTCTTTTCTCTTGATTAGATAATATTTCGTAAGCTTCCGCAGCTTCCTTAAATTTATCTTCTGCCTCGGGATTATCAGGGTTTTTGTCTGGGTGAAATTTAATTGCAATCTTACGATATGCTTTTTTAATTTCGTCTTGCCCAGCTGATTTATCAACTCCTAATATCTCGTAATAATCTCTCTTTGACATTTTATGCGCCTGTTACAACTTTTGCAAACCTAATAACCTTCTCTCCTAGCAAATATCCTTTCTCAATTACATCCACTACCTTCCCCTTCAGTTCTTCTTCTGGAGCTGGAATTTGAGTAATTGCCTCATGAAATTCTGGATCAAAATCACTGCCTTTATCAACGGCTATTTTTACAACCCCTTTTTTCTCAATCGCTTTTACGAACTTTTGGTATATCAAATCTATCCCTTCTTTGACTCCTTTAATATCGGAGTCTTCAGAGAAGGACTTATCCGCTCTTTCAAAATCATCTACTATGGGCAGTAAGTCTTGCATTAAACCTTCATTGGCCGTCTTTACCATTTCCAGTTTCTCTTTAGCTGTTCTTCTTCTAAAGTTCTCAAATTCTGAGTACATTCTCAAATACTTATCCTTTTGATCAGCAAGCTCGGCCTTCAATTTATCTATTTCAGAAACTTCTGGAGTCTCTTCAGTTGTTTCTTCTTGATTTCCTTCTACCTCTTCTAGGTTCTTCTCTAATTCTTCTGCACTATTTTCTTTTTCCATCGAAATAAATACTTAAAATTTCTTAATTGGGGATGTCAATTATGTTGCCAAATCTTCATTACATGACAATTTGACACGGTCAATGACAATTTGTGTTTAAAATATATAGGTTATTAATTAGCTGAATGTATTGCAGACCAGATTTTATCCTTTAATTCTACAATTCCGTCGTTGGTTAGACTTGATATAAAAATGGTGTCAATTCCGTCAGGTAACTCTGACTTTAGCTCCGTTTTAAGTTCTTCATCCAATAAATCTGACTTACTGACAGCCAACAGTCTTTGTTTATCAAGCAATTCTGGGTTATAAATTGCTAGTTCATTGAGCAAAACCTGAAATTCCTTGGCAATATGATCTGAATCTGCTGCAATAAGAAACAATAAAATAGAGTTCCTCTCAATATGTCTCAAAAATCTAGTGCCCAACCCTTTACCTTCAGCTGCACCTTCAATAATCCCAGGGATATCAGCCATAACAAATGACTTGTAATCCCTGTATGAGACTACTCCTAAGTTAGGAACAATCGTCGTAAATGGATAATCTGCTATCTCTGGTGTAGCTGCCGATATAACTGATAATAAAGTGGACTTCCCAGCATTAGGAAAACCTACTAGACCAACATCGGCCAGCACTTTCAATTCAAGAATTATCCATTCTTCTTCTCCTTCTTCTCCCGGTTGAGCGTATTGAGGGGATTGGTTAGTCGCAGACTTAAAGTTACTATTTCCTAATCCTCCTCGACCTCCCGAAGTTAATATTACTTCTTGCCCATCTTTCAGGATTTCCACCTTTTTAGCTCCGGTTTCCGCATCTCTGGCGAGAGTTCCCAAGGGCACATCCAAAATGATATCTTTGCCGTCGGCACCACTTCTGTTTCCACCTTCCCCCCCCTTACCTGGGCTTGCAATTGCGTGTTTTTTGTACTTTAGGTGTAGTAAAGTCCATAACTGACTATTCCCTCTCAAGATCACATGGCCACCTCTTCCACCATCTCCACCATCAGGCCCACCTTTTGGTACATGTTTTTCTCTACGAAAATGTGCTGCACCTGCTCCACCTGCTCCTGATCTAGAGCAAAACTTCACATAATCGATAAAATTTGAATCTGCCATTTGGATTTCTATGAAACCACCCTTGTTAGTAAGCTTTAACTACTGTATCAATTTGACCAAAAATATCATTAATAGATCCTACGCCATTTATCTTGGCATATTTCTCTATTTGTTTATAATAGCCAGCCACAGGTAATGTTTCTTCTGCATAAACTTTCAAGCGATTATTAATTTTATCTTCATCTTGATCATCTACGCGACCAGAAACTTTAGCGCGTTCTTTTATTCTTTTTTTAAGCTCATCATTAGGCACTTCTAATTCAATCATGCCTGATATAATAAGCCCATTCTTTTTCATCATTACATCAAGTGCTTCTGCTTGGTTGACAGTTCTTGGAAACCCATCAAATATAAAGCCTTTAGCATCTAGATTTAGTTTGATCTTATCTTCCACCATCCCAATTACCACTTCATCAGGCACGAGATTTCCGGCATTCATGTAACTCTTCGCTAACTTACCAAGCTCGGTTCCTTCACCTAAGTGTTTTCTAAATAAATCTCCTGTAGCAATATGGAGTAATCCATATTTTTTTATGAGGTTTTCACTTTGGGTGCCTTTACCTGCGCCCGGAGGGCCGAATAATACTATATTTAGCATGTTTGGTTTACTTTAAAAAAAACGAAGTTCAAATATAGGATAAAAATTGTGGTCTATTGCGATAAAACATAGATGTCTCTAAGATTTCTCCCTCTACCATCATAATCCAACCCATATCCTAATACAAATTTCTCTGGAATCTCAAACCCAACGTATTTAACCTCAAAGTTTCCTTTGAACACACTAGGCTTTAACAACAACGAGATAACAGCTACACTAGCAGGCTCAAAAACAGTTAAATCTCTCATAAGATTAGTTAAAGTAGCCCCGGTGTCCACAATATCTTCAATCAAAAGGACATTTCTATCTTTCACTCTTTCATCAAAAGAAAGGGAAACATTAAATTTACCGGTACTCTGTGTCCCTTCGTAGGATTTATATTTGACTAAAGCTAATTCTGTTTCAAACCCAAATTCTCGAGATAAATCGGCTAAAAAATACAATGATCCATTTAATACACCTACTACCAAAGGGTCTTTCCCTGCATAATCTTTTGATATCTGATCTCCAAGTTCTTTTATCCTACCTAATATTTTTTGCTCGGTAATATAAACCTCAAATTGTTTGTCTTTTACCTTAATCACATCAAAGTGTTTTCATTAATACTTCATATAATTGAACCATTGCCCTGATATCATTTTTATGGACAATCTCATCTGGAGAATGTACATTATTTTCAGGAGCACCTATAAAGCACCAATCAATAGGATAAGGGCTTTGTTGTACTTCTCTGCCATCAGATGATCCACTTCCCTCTACCTCTAATTGGAATGGGACATTGTTCTCTTTGGCAATATTGATAATCCTCTGTACAAATTCTTTTCTAGGAATATTTCTGTCCCTCAATGAGATAGCAACCCCTTCCCCGTGCTTAACTCCTTCTGTTACCCAAGTAATATCTGAAATCAATGCTTGTTTAATCGGGTATTTCTCACAGCAATGTTTTAAAATAAAAGGGACTGTTCCTCCTCCATGTTCTTCCCAGCAACTAAAGGCTAAAACTCCATCTTCAAGTGTCTCTGCTACTTTTAATGCATTATAGACCCCAAGTCTATTATCCATATAGCATGACTGAATATAGTCTCCTGTTTCCCTAAAATCACATGCAAAGGTAAGGGAGGTTCCTCTTTCTATCCCCCTACCAAAATCATAAAATAAGTGACCTTCATCACTTGTCTTCAATTCACAGGCTATTGGCCCCAAAGAATCTTCCCCTACAAGCCTGAGGCCATTTTCAGCCACTGGTCCACCTATAGGCACTAATTGATTTTCATACCTAACTGTAAAACCAATGCTATCCATATGAGCAAAAAGAATGGTTCTTGGCTTTCCAAACTTAACTAATAAGCAATCCTGTAGTTTATCCCCATAAATCAATTCAGGTTCATGCTTAAACAGCTTAGGGTTTTCCTCAAAATACTTAATCAGAAAATCCCTGAGAGGCCTCTCTTCACCCGATGGCGCATGTATTTCACATAAATTCTTTAATAATTCCACTTAGAATATCTATATATTGATTGAGATTGTATTTGAAATTGGAATGCAAATATATAAATTGATTTCATGGAACTACACATATTAGATCAAACTAAAAGTATCGCTAATCATTATCTTGCTGAAATCAGAGATGTAAGTATTCAAAAAGACCGAATGCGTTTTAGAAAAAACTTAGAAAGGCTCGGTTTTTTAATGGCTTATGAGTTTTCTAAAGCATTAGAGTTTTCAAATAGGAAAGTCACTACGCCGCTTGGAGTTTCTCCTATTGAAATGATTCAAAATAAATTGTATCTAATTACAGTTTTACGAGCTGGCTTACCCTTTTATAATGGTTTTCAAGAAGTATTTGATCGAGCAGACAGTGGTTTCATAGGGGCTTACCGTGCTAATGAAAATGCAGAAAAAGAACAGCCTGATATTCAGTTAGACTATCTCGCCTCTGATGATTTAACTGGCAAAGAATTACTTTTAATTGACCCTATGTTAGCAACTGGGAACTCTTTGATTAAAAGTTATCAAGCATTGATTAAAAAAAATGGTACTCCAAAAAAAGTACACTTCTTCTCTGTAATTGGCACCCCACATGCTATACAAAACATTAGAGATCATTTAAATGTAGCAGGGAGTATTTGGGTTGGTAGCGTAGATCAAGAATTAAATGATTTATCCTACATTATCCCTGGTTTGGGTGATGCTGGAGATCTGAGTTTTGGGAAGAAACTGTAGGGCTAGGCTTATGTCATCAAGTAATTATAAATTTAGGTAATTCCTTAAATAACTAGAACATCTCTTAATTTTGTGCACATTTGCGCAAATTTTAAAATCAAATGACAATAGAAGAGGTACTAATTTATCTAACAGTAATTGCTTTAAGTGCTTTAAAGTTTGTAGCAGGCCCGTTAGCTGGGTTAAAATTTGGACTAAATATTGTGACCACTTCTCTATTGACATTTTCGGGGACAATGGCTTCTGTTACCCTATTTACCAATTTTAATAAGCAGATTCAAAAACTTACCCATTGGCTTTTCAAGAAAAAAAGAGAAAACAAAAAAATCTTTTCTAAAAGGAATAGAAGATTTGTCACCATCTGGAAAAAATATGGAATGAAAGGGGTCGCCTTTTTAACCCCTATATTATTAACTCCTATTTTAGGAACGCTGGTTGCCAATTCATTTTCGGATAACAAAAGAGAAATCATTCAATTAATGGCCATCAGTGCACTCTTCTGGGCATTTATCATTACGACTATTTTATTCTATTTTGGTGAAGTTCTTAAGTCAATCTTCACCTTCTAAGATATCAATGTCTTGGATCAAGACTTTTTTAGCTATTGCTTGTCCTGTTTGAGTAGCAGCTAACCCACCTAAAGCAGTTTCTTTGTATTTAACATCCATGCTTTGGCCCACTTCTCCCATGGCTTCTACACATTCGTCTACTGGAATAACTCCGCTAACATCTGCTAGGGCAATTTGCGCAGATGAATTTGCAATGGCTGCTGCACTTGCATTTCTTACCACACAAGGTACTTCTACCAAGCCAGCCACAGGATCACAAATTAAACCAAGCATACACTGAATAGTTATTGCCACTGCATTGAATATTTGGTCAAGTGTTCCTCCTAAACTGAAAACAATTGCCCCACTTGCCATAGCAGCTGCCGCACCTGTTTCTGCTTGACAACCGCCTACTGCACCTGCAATAGAAGCTCTTTTTTCCAAAATTAAAGCAATCCCAGCCCCTATTAATAAGCCTTGACAAATCACTTCATCAGAAATTCCGTGTATTTCTTGGAGCGTAAAAAGAGCTCCTGGTAAAATACCAGATGCACCAGCTGTGGGAGCTGCTACTACTCTACCCATGCAAGAGTTTACTTCTTTTGCTGCAAGTGCTCGTGATATTAAATTTTGAAATTCTTTGGAAAGTACTGTTTTTTCATGGCGATAAACTTTCTTAGCTCCGTTATTGATCATACCGGACACTGAAGTCATGTCCTCGTTAAGTCCAGTATCAACGGCCTCTTTCATAACCTGCCAAGCCCTATTGAGATGCTCCCATATTTCTGCTTCAGTCCTTCCCCTTTGCTTTATTTCGTAAGCAAGTACGGGCTCCCAGAGTTCTACTTTATGATCATCACAGTAGGATTTCCATTCTTGAAAACTTTCAAATAATAGACTCATCTTCAATCAATCTTTTAGGTTATTTTCAAAATTGACCAATTAAAATCAGATTTTCAAAAAAACCTGAGGATGTTGTATCGAAATGATTCATTTCTGTAGTCGATTTCGCAATAAATTCTTATCAAGAATCAGAATCAAATGATTCTATGATATTTTTTCAGCTGAGCAAGTTTTCAAAACGAAAGCCCTTTAACAATTAATTTAAAAGTTAAAAGGCTTTTATCAAACTAGCTAAAAAGAACCAATCAAAGATTTAAAGACAACTTAGTTATTGATTTGGCCTGCAATCATCAGTACAACAGTCTGTTGCAGCGATTGAACACCCTTTAAGTGATCGTCTTGGAGGGTGGCCACCACTTGTCCCTCCTTTAAGTTCAAGATCAGTTATAAAAGTAGAGACTTTCAATTTGCTTAATTTTATTTTTTTACTTCCATCTTATTTATTAACCCGACGGCATTTAAACGACAAGGAGTTATTTTTAAGTAAATGAAAATCAATTCATTATATGCTGAAAAATATAGATTAATACAGGTCGAGTTAATAATTTAAAAATACATACTCCATTAAAGGTTTTTCTACAAGGGATTATAAAAATCGTGTCATAAGTAATAGGCTATTCTCAATACCAATAATCTCTATTTAATTTCTTTTTAGAAGAAAACATGATCACTATTGATCACATGAACAATATGTTTCCACAATTAATGAAACAAGACTTCCTGTTTCAAGGCAAATACATGTTGTTTTTCTTCCTTCATGTTGCTATTTATAGTGGTTTGAAAATTTATATTTCTAGCATATAAATAGCTAACAATTGAATTTTCAAGCCTTCATTCAATTATCAGTTACTACATATTACATTCAATGACCGTTTGGCAAAACAGTCTGTGAATTAGAATACAAGAACCACCAGGTGAAGAAGGATTACTTTCTGGTTCTCTACTTCCTCCTTTTAAGTAGTCATAGACTCCAGCCAGGATTTCAGTTATAAAACTTTTTACTTTAATCGAATCGAGAATTAGTTTGATTTTCATCTTATTGAAATAATTAGCAATTATAATCCAAACACAGATTTCTAACATTTTAACCCGAATGATGCAATAGAAATTTGATACAAACTATAACAAACAGTCATTTAGCCACTTAAATCCTAATTTCCTACTCACCATAATGGAGACTATGTCTGCGTTGCAAATCAGAACTTAAGCAGCTATCTAACAGTCATTTATGATTTTCTCTTAAAAGTCTAATGCATCATTCGGGTTTAAGTTTCAAAATCCCTACGTTAGATAAACAGCTTCATTATTAAGTATCACCTTCAGAAAAATCTAAACAGGAATTCTAGTTTTTTTTAAACAATTCAAAAGGGTTTATTTAATAGCGAAAATGAGTGATTCAGAAGGGGGTAAAATTGTCAGTTGCTTTTAACAGGTATAATGAGAAGTTTACCTGTAATTTTTGGTTGCTCAATGCCCCACTATACTCGCAATCGTTTGACAACAAATTAATGATCGTCGTATTAAGGTATATTAGCTCTTTAGCTTGATTAATTCTTATTTATACGACTATAGTTTCCATTTATACCAAAAAAAAACAATTATTGTTTGCTGATCAAGCGATCCGTCTATCTTTGCCGCATGCAATTGAAAAATGATCTTTTGATAAGAGCAGCTAAGGGTGAAAAAGTAGAAAGAACACCTGTATGGCTCATGAGACAAGCTGGAAGGATATTACCTGAGTACCGAAAAGTCCGGGCTAGTGTAAGTGGCTTTAAAGAACTAGTTAAAACACCTGAACTAGCTGCTGAAGTTACTATACAGCCAGTAGATTTATTAGGAGTTGATGCTGCTATTATATTTTCGGATATACTGGTTATTCCTGAAGCAATGGGATTAGATTATGAAATGGTTGAAAAAACTGGACCTGTTTTCCCTAAAACCATCAACAATGCCTCCGATTTGGATCAATTGAGAGTTGCAGATGCGGCAAGAGACTTGGCTTATGTAACGGATGCCATTCAGTTAGTAAAAAAAGAATTAAATGGCAGAGTTCCTTTGATAGGATTTGCTGGCGCCCCATGGACCTTATTCTGTTACATGATAGAAGGTAGTGGCAGCAAGACTTTTTCAAAAGCCAGAAAGGTACTTTATACAGATCCTCAAATGGCTCATAAGTTATTGGATATGATTACCCAAAGCACAATTACCTATCTCAAATGTCAAATTGATGCTGGAGCAGATATTGTTCAATTATTTGATAGCTGGGGTGGCATATTGGGAGACAATCAATACAACGAATTTTCAATGAAGTATATTGAAACCATTTGTAATGCCATCACCGAGGTGCCTATCACTGTTTTTGCGAAAGGGGCCTATTTGGCAAGAGAAAAAATGTCATCATTGGCTTGTGAAACAATAGGCTTAGATTGGAATATGGACATTGCTGAGAGTAGAAAAATAATTGGAGATCAGAAAACTTTGCAAGGAAACTTAGATCCCTGTGCACTGTATGGATCTTATGATGAAATAGCAATCCAAACAAAGAGCATGTTGAATCAGTTTGGAAGTCATCGGCATATTGCAAATCTTGGACATGGCGTATATCCAGACACTAATCCTGATCACGTCAGATGTTTTATAGACACAGTAAAAAACTTCCAATTTAATTCTTAGTTTTTTGATGTTTTTGTAAGAGTTCGGTTATTTTGTCTTGAAGTACTACTGGATTAAAAGGTTTTGTTACATAAGCATTCATTCCTACTAATTCGATCTTTTCTATAATTTCAGTAACTGCAGCAGCTGTCAACGCAATAATGGGGGTATTATCTCCCATTTGCCTGATAGCTTCTGTTGCTTGATAGCCATCCATGACCGGCATTTGTAGATCCATTAGAATAATATCATACTTTTGTTTTTTCAAATGTTCTAATGCTACTGCACCATTCTCGGCTGACTCAATCACCATTCCCCACTTCTCAAGGAATTTTCTAGCTACCAATACATTTACTTGTGTGTCTTCCACTATCAATACCGCACAACCTTCTAGGCTAAATTCCTCGTTCTCCTTTACTACTTTACTTTTTGATTTTTTAACTTCTGAAACTTCAAAAAAATGAGTAAAGTAAAAGGTAGATCCTTCTTCTAACTTACTTTTTAGAAACAATTTAGACCCCATTAATCCCAACAACTTATCTGTAATAGCCAAGCCTAATCCTGAGCCACCAAATTCTCGGGTTGTAGAACTGGATGCCTGTGTAAAGCTTTCAAAAATCAACTTTTGCTTTTCTGGTGGTATTCCTACGCCAGTATCTTGCACTGAAAATTTAATGGCCACTTTTTCATTTACACGAGCTACTATGTTTAACCTCACTTCTATAAAGCCTTCTTTTGTAAATTTTATGGCATTCCCAATCAGGTTGGTTAACACTTGACTTAACCTTGTGATATCTCCTACAATTATCTCTGGAATATGTTCATTTGCCTTATAACTTAAAGAAACACCTTTTTCTTCTGCACTGTATTTATAAGCTGCAATTGTACTCTCTAGCAAGCGCCTTATGTCAAATGGTTTTTCTTCGAAATCAATTTTCCCTGCATCTATTTTATTATAATCTAAGATGTCATTTATCAGTGAAAGTAAGTTTTCAGAAGCAAATTTCAGATTATCCAAACTATCCTTCTGATCATTTCTAGGATTTTCTTCTATCAAGAAATTAGACAGTCCAATTACAGCATTTAAAGGTGTTCTGATTTCATGAGACATGGTAGACAGAAATTCAGTTTTAGCCGTCGCTGCTTGTTCAGCTGCTTCTTTGGCATCTTTTAACTCCCTACTATACCTAAAAGACAAAACTAGTGATTGAAAAAACACAAAAGCCAAAGAACCTAAAAAGGTGACATAAATCACCCTGCCAAAAAGCCCAAAATAGGATAGAAAAAAGTAGATAAATACAAAAAAGATTATCAGTGAGCTTATTATGCTATAAATAGAGGCAGTTCTTTGATTAAGAATACTTTTTGTGTGGGTTATCATGACTACAACAAAGCCAGGAAAAACAATGATAAAGAATACGATAACCAACTGGGTAAATATGTAAGGAGGGAACAGTAAAGTAACAACTATTAATGCCCCAAATGCCAGCATGAAAAGCCTTTCCAAATTCACATTCATCTCCTTCGGGTGTAGAAAGTAGGTGTATCTTGTAAAAAAAAAAGCTGCCAAAAACATTGAAATATATTCAAGTTTCAGGGTAATAATCCACGGAATATTGGAAAAAAGACTATGTAGGGCATATATACCCGAACCCACTATGCGATAACCCCAAGCAATACAAAAGAAAGCAAAATATAGTATAGGTCTAGACTGGTTTCCAAAAAGGTACAATCCTAGAAAAAATAACCCCCCCATGGTCAAGCTTCCCACCAGAAAGATATCTAAAGAAAAATGTAATACTCTTTTATTAAAGAGAAAAACAGCATTTCCTAAAATCAATGTTTGTCCAAATCCACCTTTTGAATGGTCAAAATTTGCTATTTTCATTTCTAAAACTAAAGTATCCTTTGATACATTCAAGGCACGGGTAGTCGGGATAAATTTAGGGATATAACCTTCTTTAGTTTTTGCTACTTTTCCATTAACAGAAAAAAGTGAGCCATTTACATAAAATTCATACGCACTGTATTTATCAGGTATTTCAAAGGCTAATGGCGGTCTATTTTTAGGTAAAACTAGGGTGAGTTTATAAGTTCCATAACCAAAAGGCTCAATTCCTTCTATAGGTAAATCATTCCAGATCCCAGGAACAGGGGCTTGCACCTTATCGGGATGGTGGCCAATAGAATCCAAAAAACTTTTCCAATAAAAATCCCACTCTCCAGAAAGAGACACTGTTTCTGTTGACTTAAAATCAAAATTAGAAAGGTCTAAAAAACCATTTTTTGCTATTGGAGGATTTTCAGAAGCTTGTACTTTAAAACTGACACAAAAAACTATTGCACAAAAAACTAATATTCTGTAGAACCTACAAAAAATCGTATCAGGTAACTCTACCCTAGCTTCAAGCCTTACTTTTTCTTCAAAATTAGAATAACCGATTCTTATTTTTTTCCCTACAAAGCCATATAATCTATTATAAAAGATTGGCATTCAAATACTTTTATTTCCTAGCTGAAATCAACGCGAAATAATAGTGAAACTTAAAATTAACTAATCCCGCAATCCAAATATAACATTTTCTTTTGCCTCTTTCATTAATCTTGCCTTATCAATTGGCACAACACCAATAGATTCACAGACAATCCCTCCTCCTAAATTTGACAAATCCGCTAAAAATCCGTCCGAAAGACCTAAGGCAAGGCAAAGACCAGCGATAGAGATTACTGTATCACCAGCCCCAGACACATCAGCTATATTTCTAAGGTGTGCAGGTATTTGAATTTCTTTTCCTGACTTATTATATAGATAAACTCCTTTTTCAGAAAGTGTAATCAAAGCCTTGTCAAAATTCAATAAATCATTTAAAGTGCTAACTGCTTTACTGAAACTGTCCTTATCTGCTAAATCAATTTTCATCCCCTCTTTTAGTTCCTTTAGATTCGGCTTAAATAAAGTACAACCAACATACTCCAGAAAATTTCTTTTTTTAGGATCTACAGCAGTAGGCACTTCTTTTTCTAGACAGAATTGTATTGTTTCCTTAATAACTTTATCCGTAAGACACCCTTTGTCATAATCTTCAAAAATTACTAGATCTACCTCCTGAACCAATTGCTTTATGAGAGGTAGTATTGAGTCTGTCTCATTTTTTGTTAGAGGGTAATCATGCTCACTATCAACTCTTAGCATTTGCTGTGACCCAGAGATTATTCTATTTTTTACTGTGGTAATCCTTTCCTTGCTCCTCAAAATTCCTTTATCGGTAATTCCTCTTTTCTTGAGTAATTTACCAACCTGAATCCCCTCTTCATCATCTCCTACTACAGCACAAAGAATAGGCGTAGCCCCCAAGGCCTGAATATTCAAGGCGACATTAGCGGCTCCGCCCAATCTTTTTTCTCTTTTATCTACATTGACTACAGGCACTGGGGCCTCAGGGCTTATTCTATGAACAGCCCCATATACATATGAATCAATCATTACATCCCCTACAATCAGGACTTTTAGACTTTCAAATGCCTTAAAAACTGCCGAGATGTCATTGATTTGATCACTCATTCAATTAGAATACGTTTATTTCAAATGGGACAGTGCCTCTTTGATTCTTCTCATAGCCTCTTTCAGGTTTTCTTCTGATGCTGCATATGAAATCCTTACACTGTTTGGTGATCCAAACGCCTCTCCAGTCACCAAAGAAACATGAGCATTTTCAAGTATATACATACATAAGTCGGTTGCATTTGCAATCACTTTTTCATTAAACTGCTTCCCAAAATAACTGCTTACATCTGGAAAAAAGTAAAAAGCACCCTCTGGCATATTTGTTTTTACACCCGGCATATCATTCAATAGTCCATGTACCAAGCTCCTTCTTTGCTTATAAGCGACTGCCATTTCTTTAGTGGGTCCCAAATCACTCGTAAGTGCTGTCAAAGCCGCACGTTGCGCGATAGAACTATTAGCGGAGGTAATCTGACCTTGCATCTTATTAGCCCCTTTAGCGAGCCATTGTGGAGCTCCTATATAACCTACTCTCCAGCCTGTCATCGCAAAACCTTTTGCAAATCCATTTACCGTAACAGTTCTAGATTGCATTCCAGGTAATGAACCAATACTACAATGTGCGCCAGTGAAATTGATATGTTCATATATTTCATCAGAGATCACATAAAGATCTTCATGGTCTAAGACTACTTTTGATATTGCTGTAAGTTCTTCTTCTGTAAATACAGACCCAGTCGGATTGCACGGTGAGGAAAATATGATTGCCTTCGTTTTAGGAGTAATAGCCGCTTTTAATTGCTCTGCTGTCGCTTTAAAATCATTATCAATTCCACCATCCACGAAAACAGGAACTCCTTCAGCTAATTGAATTAATGCAGTATAACTAACCCAATATGGTGAAAAAACAACCACTTCATCTCCTGGGTTAAGCAGAGCAAACATCACATTAGCAATACTTTGTTTAGCACCATTAGACACTACTATCTGGTTGGGCCCGTAATCTAAATTATTTTCTTTTTTAAATTTCTCAGAAATTGCTTCTCTCAAATCAAGGTATCCATTTACTGGCGGGTAGGCAAAATACTTCCCATCATCTATTGCCTGTTTTGCACCTTCTTGTATATGTTTAGGTGTCTTAAAATCAGGTTCACCTAAACTAAGGCTGATTACATCAATTCCATTTTGCTTAAATTCCCTTGCTTTGGCTGCCATCGCTATAGTAGCTGACTCAGCCAAACTCTCAATTCTATTTGATAATCTTGACATTTTTGTTTCTTTAAAAAATCAGTCAAAAATAAGCCCAAAATTTACATTAGCCATCTTCAAATTGGAGAAAAATCATCTTTCTATAGATTTTATTTTGTTTATACAGTCTTGACTATTGGTTCTCAATCCCATATTGATATACATATAAAAACTAAGAGGGGTTTATATAAGGAAAAAATCACCACATGATACTTTTCTGATAGGTTTTCAGTCCACAAGAAGGAATGATTTTAGATTAAGAACCATTCTTAAAGGATCAAGCATTGTTTCTTCACAGGTTTATCTCTTGATCCTTCTTAAAAAGATTTTACTCTAAAAGCATATCATAACAAAAAAACCCTGTTGAAATCAATCAACAGGGTTTAAATTATTTAAAGAAAGTTTTGCTTTTAAATAGCGCAGAACTCTTTCAATCTTCTGTTTTTACCCGGTTCTCTAAGCTTCTGTAAAGCTTTTTCCCTGATTTGTCTTACTCTTTCTCTAGTAAGTCCCATTGCATCACCTATTTCTTCAAGTGTAAAAGGATTGTCACATCCGATACCGAAACTCATTTGAATCACTTCTCTTTCCCTGGCAGTCAGGGTAGATAAAGCTCTCATAGTTTCAACCTTTAGTGAATCATTAAAAACCATCTTACCATCGGTAGGTCCAGTTGTAATGTTCTCTAAAACATCTAATAGTGATCCTGACTCATCCTCACCAAAAGGAGCGTCCATGGACATTTGTTTTACTTCAGCACCTAATGTATTCCTTACTTCACTAGGCTTCATTTCAAGCGTTTCAGCTAATTCTTCCTCTGTAGGCTCCCTCTCAAATTGCTGCTCCAATTCTGCATAAGCTCTTCTTATTTGGTTAATCGCGCCCGATTTGTTCATCGGTAGTCTTACGATTCTTGATTGCTCTGCAAGTGCCTGCATGATTGATTGTCTAATCCACCATACTGCATAGGAGATGAATTTAAATCCTTTAGTTTCGTCAAATTTCTTTGCTGCCTTTATTAAACCTAAGTTTCCTTCGTTGATCAAATCATTCAATGGAAGACTTCTGTTTTGGTATTGTTTTGCAACCGATACTACGAATCTAAGGTTTGCTTTCACCAATTTTTCTAAAGCCAACTCATCCCCTTCCCTAATTCTCTTGGCAAGTTCAACTTCCTCGTCAGGAGTAATCATGGGGACATTACTAACCTCTGTAAAATACTTTTCTAAGGTATGACTCTCACGTCGGTTGGTAATAGATTGTGTAATCTTAAGTTGTCTCATATTAGATTTTTAATCTTAAGTAAATATTATGCTCTAGTATATTTAATGCTCAAATGCTCATTTATGTTACATCTAACACCGTTAAATACGATCAAACGTAAAAAACACTCGATCAATCGGCATCAATTGAGTCCGAACAAATCCTAAGTCTTTAATTCAAAAGAACCGCGAATGTAACACATAAATGTGATTCAACAAAATAAACTGACTCTAAACTAATATCATAACATTGTTAGATATTCAAAAGTTTCTCTTCAGGTACTATTTTTTTAAATAAACTTATAATCTGGAAATATAACAAACCTTTTGATTTTTACGAAATTTTTTTGTAAATTCAATACACTCCTTTTCTCTATTAAGAGGGGTGTTGAACTTATTTTTCACTTACAACTAATCTACTTGCTTATGAATTTTACTGGTAAACGTGAAGAAAAATCTATTGAAACCATGAATTACGAGCCAATCTCGAAATACATGGCAACTAACCTCGTTACTTTCAAGCCTGACCAAGGAATAGATGAGGCCATTGATATAATGCTTGAAAAAAGAATTTCTGGTGGGCCAGTTTTGGATGATCATGGTTCACTAATCGGAATGTTGTCTGAAAGAGATTGTCTAAAAATCATGGTGGATGCTGCTTATTTAAATTATCCAGTGGGAAGAAGTACAGTAGGTGATTACATGACAAAAGATTTAAAGACTATAGACATTAATAAAGATGTATTGGATGCAGCATCTATGTTTTTATCTGGTTCTTTGAGAAGATTCCCCGTTGTGGAAAAAGGGAAGCTGAAAGGACAAATTAGTAGAAGAGATGTCATGAAAGCTGCTAGGGAACTAAAAGGTACTACTTGGTAGATATTGTTTACAAGTTATAAATATTAGACATTATCACCTGCTAGTTTGCTTAGTTGTTTTATATGAATAAAACATTGTTATGATCAATTTTTTTGATTACATTTGAGAGAAATCTGTGTTAAAAATTTTAAAATCAAAAAAATGAAGAAAGTACTTTTTACAATCTCGATCTTTTTCTGCACTTATTCAGTTAGCGCACAACAGTGGGCTGGTTCCACTACAACTACAGGCACAATTAATAGGGATGGTAATGTGTTTATAGGAAACCTCTCAGGTAGACAACACATGAAAATTACATCCTCAGAATGGCCTGAGCTACGTTTTCAATCCCCTACAAGTGATGGAAATATCAGAATTGGAGTTTCTCATGGCATTTTCAGTCAATACAATATACAAGAAGGAGATTTTTATGTCTATACGTATACTGGAACGCAAGGGAAGATGCCGTTCATTGTAAAGAAAGGTGGAGACATCAGCCTAAATAGCAATGTCTATTTTCCTCACGACAAAACATTTGGTGGTGGAACAGGGACAGCAGTTAAAATGTGGGGTATTAGAGGTCAAGCAGGAAGCAACCAAAGACTTGAACTATATGATAGAGTTTCAATAGGTTATCCAAGTGGATGGAATAACTTTCCAGAACCACCGGAACATGGACTTTATGTTCATGGAAATTCAGAAATGGGTAATTTAAGTCAAAGACATTATTTTAAGGTAACATCGAAAGAATGGCCTGAAGTTCGTTTTGAAACTCCAACTAGTAACGAACAAATTAGGCTTGGTGTAGCCCATTCTAACTCCTCAAATTTTGGAGTTGAAGAGGGTGATTTTTATGTATATACTCAAACAGCTAATGAAATGCCATTTGTCGTTCGAAGAAATGGAGATTTAAGATTCAATCTTAAAGGTGGAAGTGTTGGAATTGGAACAGCAACTACTGGAACTCATAGACTTGCAGTTGAAGGTTCAATTGGTGCAAGGGAAATAGTAGTTGAAGCAAGCGGCTGGTCAGATTTTGTATTTGAGAACGATTATAAACTTCAAACTCTTGAAGAGGTAGAAGAACACATCTCTAAAAACGGCCATCTTCCTGAAATTCCGAGTGAAGAAGAAGTAATTGAAAACGGAATCAACTTAGGTGAAATGAATGCTAAACTGCTTCAAAAGATCGAGGAACTAACTCTGTATCTTATCAAACAGAATAAAGAAATACAGAAACTCAAAAAAGAGGTTAATGCCCTGCAAGATGAATAAAAGATCATAACAAAATGTATAGTGAATGCGCTTTCGAGCTATTTTCATCTGTTTCCGCAATTCGATACTTTGGTGATATTAGAAAGAGTGAGCACACTCACCATACACAGTCGTTAGGTTAAAACTCTATTGGATGCCATTGGAGTGTGTTTTTTCCAGTAATCTAAGGGTACACAAAATAGATCGCGATAACATCTAGTTGAGAAAATTTATTCTTTTATTCCTAAGTTTAGATCAAGAAAACACCTTTAGAAGGCCTGCGTGTAGTTTTGAAAGGTTTTCTGCCGCAGTGGAACTGGGGCTGTTTAAGATTGCTCTCAGAGCGATTGACGGGGTCGCCCGTGCGATTTCAAATTTTTCCATTCCATGGTGGCTAGCCTTTTTGGTGGTTCGCCACTGCGACTACTTTTTTGCCACCGCGGCGGCGGACCACTGCAAAAGGCGGCAGCCGTTGCTGTAGAAGCCCGTCTGGCTTGAAGACGGGGTTACCTAGACAAATGCTTGTAAATGAACTGAATACGTGAGTTAAGAAATGAAAAATGGAAGAAATTATTAATCGAACTCAAGTTGATAGGTTAAGCTGATGAAATTCCCCCAGCTCTCTTTAATTCAGAATCATTCAATAGGAGTTTGATACAAATCATAACTAAGAGTCATTTAACCTGAAAAATTCGGGGCTTAATTATACCTAGGTATAACTGTCGGTCAATCAGCACAATTGATTTTAGTTTTCAAAATTACTTTCCTCAATTTGGGTTATGTCAATCCTTAAGCTTCGCATCATAAATTTTGTAAATCAATTACTTACTAAGCAATCTCATGGTTTGTCATGAATAATGTGGGTTAAGTAACTATTTATAATTCCCTCTTAAAGGTCTAATGCATAGTGTGGGTCAAATAAAAGTTTAATAGCCAATATAGAGCGTTTGTACATCACTTAACGAAAGGAGATCTTTCTTATAAAAATAAGGCACATCCTACTCAGGGATTCTGCTAATGAACCAACCCCCACCCAAGGGTACGGGGTATCTATGGGCAATAATTTAATGATCGACTCAAGAGTCGGGGCGCCCGGCCAGGGGAATTAATATCCCTTAGGGATTAAAAAAATAACCCTCTAACTTTAGACAGAAATAACAGATAAAAGAGGTGATTTCATCAGCAATTCATCTGATTTTTAACGATTTCATGAAAATCACTCTCCAATTCTGATAACTTTTTATCCATTTTGGTTTCGAAAAGTTTAAAAGCGGAATCCCTGACATTCTACTAGGGAAATTTATAATTCTCTAGACAACAGTGTTTAGAAGAATAGTGCAGGAAGTTTCAGTCTAAAAGTAACATTTACCTGCTGGAAAATAAAGCCTTTTGAATATTGAAGCAAACGAACTTAAGCTCATCTACGAAAGGTTTTTTTACAGAGAATTCTCTAAGCATTCAGCAAAATACGGAAAGTAGTTCCTTTGTCTATTTCTGAAGATTTAACATAGATTTTTCCTGTATGATAGTTTTCTATAATTCGTTTTACCAATGTCAAACCAAGTCCCCACCCTCTTTTCTTAGTTGTATATCCAGGCGAAAAAACCTTTGAAAGACTTTTTTTAGGAATTCCTTTACCTGTATCAGTAATATCTATCGCTATCCTGCCTTCATTTACTTTCAATATTTTTATGCTAATACTCCCTATTCCACCCATTGCATCAACTGCATTTTTGCATAAATTTTCAATTACCCATTCAAAAAGAGATTTGTTGATATTAGCAGAAATAGCTCCTTCGGGAAAGGATTCCAGTGAGAATATAGTCCTTGTGGAAACTCGCTTTTCTAGATAAGCAATAGATTTGGTAGTGACGTCAACAATGTCATAATTTTTCAATTGTGGAATAGAACCAATGCTGCTAAACCTAGAAGTTATCATTTCTAAGCGGTCTACATCCTTTTTCAATTCTTCGGCAATCTCTGCGGTTTCCCCTCCTTCCAATTTAAAATATTCTACCCAAGCCATTAATGAAGACAAAGGAGTTCCTAGCTGATGTGCAGTTTCTTTAGCCAACCCTACCCAAACTTGGTTTTGTTCTGCAATTCTTGAATAACTAAAAATAGTATAGGCAATCAAAGCAAACAAGGCAATTACTGTAAGTTGGATATATGGATAATACCTAAGTCTAGTTAGTAAAATTGAGTTTCGATAGTAAATATTACCATATCCATAAACCTGTCCTGATTCATCTCTAAAAGTAATCGGAATAGGCGCATATACTTCCTTCATTTCTTCTACCTCCTTCTGCAATATTCTTTGCCTTTCAATATCATCTTTAGCTCCTTCTACTTCAGGGACATTTTTGGAGGTAAGGTGGCCATCTTCATTTGTTAAAATAACAGGTATTGTGTTATTGGAACTGATGATTTCATCCAGTACAAAGTAATTAATATCTGGGTTTAAAAATTGCCCGGACACTTGTTCCAATGTCTTTGCATATAAATTTATCTGCTTCTCTTCTCTTTCCTTAATTTCACTCACCAGAAAGTTGGTATAAAAAATAGATCCCACAGCAATGATGACAGATAGGATCAAAACAATCCATTTGACACCTGATTTTCTTCTGTAAAACTGTAAAGTAGCTGCTTCCTTTAATGGGTTATTCATTTAATATATTTTCAGCCAAACTCCTATTGGCATCCCAAGTTGTGAGTAAATATATACTTTCAAATAATATGAGACAAAAGACTCTTTATAGATTTTAGATTTTAAACAGGAGATACTTGACAAAAGAGTAAAGACAAAAGATTCTAGACAATTGATTTTTAGATTCTGTGTTTAGTAGGGGGAAGACAAACCTTTACGCTACATCAACCTTTAACTGTTGCTTTGTGAAAAGTGATCAAGTATGAATTCATTTGATCAGAAGAATTTAACCCAAATGATGCAATAGAAATTTGATGCAAACCATAACTAACAGTCATCTAGCCACCTAAATCCTAATTTCCTACTCACCATAATGGAGACTATGTCTGCGTTGCAAATCAGAATTTAGGCAGCTATCTAACAGCCATTTATGATTTTCTCTTAAAAGTCTAATGCATCATTCGGGTT
>CALGOB010000025.1 GCA_937958005.1 uncultured Cyclobacteriaceae bacterium | reverse complement strand
AATAACTTTTCCTTCCATTTTAATCTTCCTCAAACAAAGCTGTGTATGGGGTGAGTTTTGACTTTATTCCTTTATAATAGTTCTCATAAAAGCTCATGCTACTATGTTTGTATTCTAAAGGGTGATTCACTAATGACCATTTTTTGGAACAAGGGTTCATATGAATATAGTTTAATTTTTGTTCTATAAACTTTTCTGATAGACATAGCTTTACATCGAAACTCTTCTCAAATACACGGTGAACTTGGTTTCTCTTTTTTTCAATTTTTGAAGTCTCGCTTTTGAGATATTCGATCATTTCTTTACTTCCCTGAATATTTAATCGTTTGATTATTCCATAAGCCATAAACCTCTTAGCATTGCTTACTATTGTATTTATATTTTGAGTGCTATTTCTCAGAGCAATTAATACATGTAGGTGGTTAGGCATAATAACATAACCTGTTATTTGATGTTTCTTTGATATAAGTACATCAAACCATTTATATACTAGGTCATAAGAGTTTGTGATTTCAAACAGGTTCAGCCATTTATAGCATGTAAAAGTGATAAAAAAAACACCCTCTCTTTCAGGGATTGTTTTACGTACAGACATTGAAAGGTTTATTTAAAAGATGATTAAAATTGTTTGTCAAATTACTATTTTATCTAGTTTTTAAAAAATTTTACTTAAATAAAAGCAAGGTCTCTTGCTGAAGACCTTGCTATGACACTAGTTGCAAACTTATTGAGTCACTAAAGAACCTTCAGTCGCTAAGGGGTCTTCCGAAGGAGACCCCGTAGCTTCGAGCCTTCAACTATGTAAATAATAGCCCGTGAAGCATGTTCAATATTGGTTTTTTTACGTAGTGGCTAATCGCAAGGTCTCTTGCTGAAGACCTTGCTATGACACTAGTGGTGAACTTATCTGAGAAAAAATAGTGTTCAATTGCTTCAGTCACTACGGCGTCTTCCGAAGGAGACCCTGTAGCTTCGAGCCTTCAACTATGTAAATAATTGATCGTGAAGCATGCCCAGTATTGGTTTTTTATACGTAGTGGCTAATCGCAAGGTCTCTTGCTGAAGACCTTGCTATGACCGAAATAAAACTATGGGAAACTGATGAAAATGGAGTCTAGCCCCGATTGCAGTGTTACCCCACAGGGAGCTTTGCGGACGAGGAGTAAAAGCGGAAAGCGGGAACTTGGTTGCTACAAGTAATTCAGCATTTGCTTCTCATATTTTCTAAAAAGTCGCGATATCGTTTTTATCTACCTCCACTATTTCACCTATTTTCTTGAGTTCGTTCAAGTTCATGTTTTTCTTATCGCCATAAATGGTAATCATGATTGGTTTATCCTTGATGTATTTTTTATGAAAATTCACGATATCGTCCATGGTAATGGTTTCATATTCAGCAAAAGCTTCTTTGTTTGGATCTGCGGAGTAACCCATCTTTTCTTTGTTAATTATTTCAGGTATAAGTGAATTTGGTTCAGGATAGTCTGTTATTACCCGAAGCTGCAAACTACTTCGTAAAGCTTCCATTCTTTCAGGTTTAGCTGGCATATTTTGAATAAGGTCCATCATCACATTGATTGCCTCATTGGTCTTGTCAGATTGCGTCCCTACAAAACCATAAAGACGACCCTCTTTACCAGCAAGTGGTGGTTCTGCAAAATTACCCAATGTCGCATAAGCCAATGAGCGGTACTCCCTAATTTCCTGAAGCACTAATCCTGTAAAACCTCCCCCAAAATATTGATTGAAGGCATTTTTAATGGCATAATCTTTCTTATCAAAAATTTCACTCTTCACATAAAAATATACCTGACTTTGAACTGCCTTTTTATCATGTAACAAGAAAATTTTATTCTTGGTAAGATTCCTGGTAGCTGGAAAAATAGGCTGTTCTGCTTTTAAACCTTTGGTGAAGTTAAAGTGTTTATCAATTAATGAAGAGACCTCATCAAAATCATTTTTACCATAATAGGTGACATCTGCTTGATACTGATTGGTTAAACTCATGGTTTTTTGAACTAAACCATTAAGGTCAACCTTCTTAATCTTCGCTCTGCTGTCTCTCTGTTTTCCAACTGCGGTATTATCATATCTTCCATAGTCCAAAAGCGCTAGTCTTAAATAATTTGGGTCTCTTTTCTCTAGTCTTCTACTAGTAGTCAATTCATTTAAATAGGATTTTCTAGAAGTTTCTTCTAGTTTAGGGTTAGTCATTAGCTGATCTAGCAATGACATGGCCAACTCTAAAGATGCCTCTTTTCCCGAAATACGAAAGCCAAGCTCGTTGTTGGTTACAAAGACTGAATAATCAATCCCTGCCACGGCAAAAGCCTTCTTAAGCTGCAAATTATCGTATTCACCAGCTCCAGCATGATTGAGCATTCCTGCTAGGGTGATAAGGCTTTGGTCTTGTAATCTCCCGATCTGATATCGGATGGTTAAATTGAATAAATCGTTTATTGGATTTCTGTTTACAAACAAACGCCCAGCTGCACCAGCAATTCCTCTTTCTATTTCATTTTGATAGTCAATAAATTTTGGTTGGTAAGGAAGCGACTTAATCTGTTTAAATTCATTAGCATATTCTGATGTTTCTTTTTGCTCTGAAACACTTGGCTTATAAGGTGGTTTTTTCAATTTCGATTTTTTTGGAAAACCTGTCCTAGAAACAAACTTCATTCGGTTTTCTCCAAAATAAAGCCTACCGACTCTTTCTAAGTCTTCCTGTGTAATTTTGGCTACTTTAGCGGGGTAATCAACATAAGTTTCCCAATCTACACCTTGGTTAAAAGCACGCCCGATCATTCGCCCTCTACTGGTTACATTATCTAAATTATCTTGGAAATTTATCTGCAATTCATTTTTTGCTATCTGTAGTAAATCTTCATCGTAAGTACCTTCTGTAACACTTTCTACCATGGCCAAGATTTTTTTCTCTGTTTTATGGAGTGAGCCGATCAATATTTTTGGTACATAGAGAAAAGAAAAACTTCCTTCATCATTAAAACTGTTGGGGATGGTTCCTGCATAAAGCACTTCATTGTTCTTTCTCATTCTGTCAATTAGGCCCGTTTCCGACTCATTGGATAGAATATATTGGTAAACATCTAATGCCACACGGTCAGGGTGACTATTTGGTACTGTCCTGAAAGCAGTAAAACCTACTTTCACAGGGGTAATTCTCTGGTGATACTTCTCTATTCCTTTAAAAGCAGATAACCTTGGAAAGGATAGTTTCTCTACATCTCCTCTTTTCAATTTACCAAAATTCTTCGCAATCGCTTCTTTCACCTCTGCGGGATCAAAATTTCCTGTTAAGATCAGTGCCATGTTGCTAGCCACATAATACTTGTTGAAGAATTCATACATTTTATTGATAGAAGGGTTCTTTAAATGCTCCACAGTACCTAACACTGACCACTCTCCGTAGGGACGATTAGGGTACATGAATTTTCTAAGGGTCTCTCCTATTATACGTTGAAAATTATCTTGACTCCGATTTTTTTCTTCATAAACTACTTCCAGTTCTGATTGAAATGATCTGAATACTGGGTTTTGAAAACGCTTTGCATAAATGCTCAACCACTTATTGATTTCATGTGCTGGAAAGGAATTGTGGTAAAAGGTCATTTCATAATTAGTAAAAGCATTGATACTGGAAGAACCTATACTTTTGAGTAAAGTATTAAACTCATTGGGTAAACCATATTTAGAAGCTTTAATCGCCTGTTCATTAATCTTTCTTTGGATGGTTAATTTTTCTTTCGCAGAACTTGCTTCAGATAATTCATCATAGAGCACATTAATTTGATCTAAATGGACTTTTTCTTTCTGATAATCAAAGGTGCCCATATCTGATGTTCCCTTGAAAAGGAGGTGTTCCAAATAATGAGCCATTCCTGTGGCAGTTGGGTCTTCATGCTTAGCACCAGCATTTACCATCACCGCGCCATATACTCGAGAGGTAGTCTGGTCTTGGTTTAGGAAAACAGTAAATCCATTTGGCAATTGATACGACTCAACTTTCAGTAAGTTTTTGTCCTGAGACCAAGCAAACTCTGAAACTAAAAACAAAAGTGCTATCAAATGTATTTTTCTCATGTTCCTTATCAACTAGATCAATCCTTAATTCCGATTAATCAGTAAGATAACAAGAATACATAATTTACTTTAGCGAATCTTTAGATACTCGATTTGAAATTTTGACCAAAGAAATCAACCAATCTCGGGCAAGTTCAATAGGTATGAGAAATTTAATTAGTGAGACAAGACACGGGGAATTAATCCCTATGGGAACATTATTAAAAAAACTTTTTCTTCATTTGGTTCTATTTAAGGGTAAATCCACTGTTATATTTGCCGTCGCAATATTTAAATAATTGATACGATGAAGGTTTGGTACAACTGTAAGGTGAAATATGGCAGAGAAACTGAAGATGGTTTCATGAAGCAGATCACCGAAGACTATCTAGTAGATGCAATCTCATATACAGAAGCAGAATCTCGTATTTACGGCATCATGGAAGATCATGTAAGTGGTGAGTTCAGTATCAACAGTATTTCTAAAACTAATATCACTGAAGTAATCAATTATGAAGATGCGGAAAGCTGGTACAAGTGTAAGGTTACTTATAGTACTGTGGATGGGGATAGTGGAAAAGACCTTAAGGTAACTGCTTACTTTCTAGTTTCTGCAGAACATGTCAAAATGGCTTTTGAAAGGGTAGAAGATAACTTGAGTTCAATGCTTGTTCCATTTGATATTCCAGCTATTTCCCTGACCAAAATAATAGACGTTTTTCCACTTGAAATGGATAGCGAGGAGAATGTAGAAGTTTCTCCTGAGTTTGATGATAGCAGTTATAATGCGGCTATACCAAGTTCCGCTAGTTTTGATGAGGAAGAAGAATTTGAAGATGAGGAAACAGAAACCCCAAAAGACAACGAGGAAGAGTCTAACGAAGAAGTAGAAAGTGAAGAAGTAGAAGAAGAGGACAATGATAATTTCGAAGCTACTTTGCCTGCATCTGATGACTTAGAAGAAGAGTCTGGCGAAACAAAAGACGACAACGAGGAGAGTGAAGATGAGTCTGAAGAAAAGAACCTATAGGAAGAAGATACTGAGTAATTTCGTTTTCTGGACAAAAATTTACAGCCTATTACAAAAAGCTCAAAATGACACAAGAATTGTATCAGCAAGCCATGAAGTTTGCAGGTGAAAAGCATAGTGAGCAGAAAGTCCCGGGAACTAATTCCAATTATCTATTGCACCTTTCAAACGTGGCAATGGAAGTATTATTTGCCTACAATATTGAACATAATTTTAATATCGATTTTGCTATTCAAGTAGCTATATTACATGATATTATAGAAGATACAAGCACTGATTTTAACGAAATCAAGAAAGAGTTTGGGGAAGTAATTGCAACTGCGGTGCTTGCGCTTACTAAAGATGAAAATTTATCATCCAAAAATGACAAAATGGCCGATAGTTTAAGTCGGATAAATCAGCTTCAAAAAGAGGTAGGACTCGTCAAAATAGCTGATAGAATCACAAATTTACAAACACCACCCAGTCATTGGAATATAGAGAAAATTGAAAATTATTGTGAAGAAGCTAAGTTAATTTCGAAAACACTAAATAATAAAAACACCTACCTAAATAAGCGCCTTGAGCTAAAAATAGCTGAATATGAACAAAATATAAAAAGGCTTTAACAAGGTATAAGAACAGGGTTTTCTTTTGCCTAATTTTGTTCGTCTTTAAATTTCATTTCAACAACTCCAAAGCATTTTTAGTTTCACTTACTGGCAGCCTGCATGATTTGTCCTTACAGACGTATATCACATCCCGTCCTTTGATTACTTTATTTGCAAGTAATTCAAGGTTTTCCTCCTCTTTAGTTCCAAGATAAATGGCATGTGGTAAGTAGTTAGCTGCAAGCTCTTTTTGTTTCTCAATAGCACCCTCTCCAGTAATAGCTATTTCATATATCCCTTTCTCCATCATACTTGCCAGTTGAGCCCAATTAGCATTTGAAAAAGGGTTCTCGTCTAAGTCCGTCAACCTACTGGTCAACATTTTTTCAGATTCACTCAAATAGGCGTTGTCATAAAAATAGTGACCCAGCCGAAAGAGGTTCAATGCCAACTGAGAGTTTGAGCCTGGGATTACATTATCTGTAATTTCATGTATGTTTACCACCAAATCTCCGTTAGCAGGGTTTGAATAAAAATAGAAATCTGACGCAGGATCTTTGAAGGTTTGCAGGGCTTTATTAGTAATTGCTTTTGCCTTATTTAGATACTTAATTTCAAAAGTGTTTTCATAAGTTTTTATTAATGCTGCTGCTACTTGTACCGCATCTTCCAAGTAGCTATTTCCTTCTCCCTGTATGTGACTAACTAAGTCGTCTTTTATAACAGTTTCCATTAAAAATTTCATGGCTACTATCGCTTTTTCCTTATAAACCTCTTCACCTAAAGCCTCATAAGCTTGTAAGTAGCCCATGATCATGAGCGCATTCCAAGAAGAAATGATCTTCTGATCATGAAATGGCTGAATTCTCTTTGCTCTAAAGTCAGCCATCCTTTTAAGATCTTCATTTATATCTTCTTCAAAAGTTTCTAATGCTAAGGCTTTAGGTTTCAATTTCTTTAGAGGTTTATTTTCATAAAGCACATGCTTTCCATCTAATTCTGCTTCTAGATCTATACCAAAATAGCTATTGATAATCCGTTCATTTTTCACACCTGCTTTACTTACATCTTCAGTAGACCAAATGTAAAATTTGCCTTCCTCTCCTTCACTATCTGCATCAATAGAGGCAAAAAAGACCCCTTCTTTCAGTGTCATCTCTCTTTCCATAAAGCCTAATGTTTCTACTATGGCCTTCTTATAAGATGGTTTTTTGGTTAATTTATAGGCATTCGCATACAGTTTTACTAACTGACCATTATCATACAGCATTTTTTCAAAATGGGGAACACGCCATAATGCATCTGTTGAGTATCTAAAAAAACCACCGGCTAGATGGTCGTAGATGCCTCCAGCTAGTATTTTATCTAGGGTTAACAAAACCTGCTTTTCCATTGCCTGGTCTTTATTTAAATAGGCTGATTGTAATTGAAATTCTAACAGGCTTGGCATTGGGAATTTAGGAGAGCCCTTACTACCTCCCCATTTTTTGTCAGCACTTTCTAATAAAGTATTTCTCGCAGTTTCAAGGGCATTTGCCAACGGAATTTTTTCACCTGTAACGCCTATTTCTTCTATCGAGTTAAGTCCATTTAATAGAGAATTTGCCTGAGATTCAAGCTTTAAGCTATCTTCTTTTTTAGTTTTTATAAAGAAATCAAGCAGTTCATTCCACCTATCAATGGGAAAATAAGTCCCAGCATAAAGTGGTCGTCCATCTGGCATAGCAATCACATTAAGTGGCCAACCTCCAGAGCCATTGATTAAAAATGCAGAATTCATATAAGCCTTGTCAACTCCGGGCCTTTCTTCTCTATCTACTTTGATAGATACAAAATGTTCATTCATCTTGGCTGCAGTAGAATCATCTGAAAACGATTCTTCTTCCATCACATGACACCAATGACAGGATACATAACCAATACTGATTATCAAAAGCTTATTTTCTTCTTTAGCTTTCGTAATAGCCTCCTCTCCCCAAGGTTTCCAGTAAACTGGGTTCTTGGCATGCAACTTAAGGTAAGCACTAGTTTCATTTGCCAATGCATTACCTATTAGTTTCTGTTCATTCTGGGAGTTTACAGATTGACCACAAGAAAATATAAGGCAAACAAATAAGGATAGTATCAGGAGTCTCTTCATCATAAAGCAATAAGTATCTGTATGCACTCAAATTTACACCAAGTTAACAATTAAATGATTCACCCATAACCGTTAACATTATCTACTCAACTTTTATAAAAGATATTAACCCGAATAATTTGAGATACTCGACCCAGGGGATAATTACTAGAAATGCTAAATGGTTAACCATCATCATAATAGATTCTGTGGGGTAAAATTGATATTCTTTAAGTTTGGGCTATGTCAATTCTTACGTTTTACATCATAAAATAAGTAAATCAATTACTTACTAAGCAAGTTCATGGTTTGCGGGTTAATTCCATAACAAGCATTGAGTCTTGCTGTACAGGAAAACATTTAGGAAACGAACCAGCATCAGCATCAGCTTGTCAGTTACCGGTCGGCAATAACTCAATGATCTATTCAGCAACTCGGCAAGGAAGTTCCAGTGCTTACGGAAAAGTAGCGGGTACTCGGCTAGGGAATAAATATTCTTTAGTGATCATTATCAAATGATGGTTAGTCCATTGTTTTTCAATCCTTAAGGGATATTAATTCCCCTGGCCGGGCACCCCAACTCTTGAGTCGATCATTAAATTATTGCCTATAGATATCCCGTACCCTTGGCGAGGTTGGTTCATTTGGTATTATTTCAGAATTTTAAAATTGTAAACATGTATTTTAAAAATTTTTAAATTATTTTGTGGTAGTTAAAGATTTAAACTGAAAAGAAGCCCTTGAAATTAGACCAAATCATTAAATCATTTAGAACAGAAGACAATGTTGCTTTTAAGCATATTTATTTAAATTATGGTAAAAATTGCATTTCTAAGTTAATGAAATTCAGAAATTGTTCTTTAGAAGATGGAGAAGATTTATTTGTGGAAGCCCTCATGATATTTAGAGAAAAGATACTTGCTGGAAATTTGAAGGAATTGTCCAATCTTGAAAACTTCTTGTTTAAAATCTGTGATAATAATTTTTTAGCAAAGATTAGAATGGAGAAAAGCAAGGAAAAGAAGGTTTCTGATGTTGAATTTTTCTATTATAAAAGTGATTATGTAAGTGAGGAAGAAGAAGATTTTCATGCAATCCTTGGACAATTAACTAAGAAAGCTTGGGCAAGGTTGAGTGAAAGGTGTAAGGATATCATCAGTTATTTCTACATTGATAAATTAAAAATGGAAGAAATTGCTAGGTTAATGGATTTTTCTAGTCCCGATGTTGCAAAAACAACTAAATCAAGGTGTTATAAGCAACTTGTTACCTTTGCAAGAGAGGTTATGGCATAAATTTTCGTTAGTTTTGAAATAAATCATGAAATTAATGTTTACATTTTTGACATTTTTCAATATAGTAATAGAAAACCAATAACCGTCATGAATGATCACGAACAATCATTAATTGAAAAGTATCTGGACAACAGGTTAACAGATGAGGAAAATATTGAATTTAATGAACAAGTAGAAACCTCTGATTCTTTTGCTAGTGAAGTTGCTTTCCAGAAAAAAATGTTAGCACATTTAGAAGCCAATATAAAAAGCCAACAAAAGGCAAAGCTCTTAGTTGACTTGCAGCAAATAAAATTAGAAGATAATAATTTGCAGCCTGTTAATGAGACTGAGTCTAGAAAAGAAGCAAAAACAATACAACTTATTCCTAAAAAAGCATGGTATGGTATTGCCGCTTCTCTAGTAATATTGATTGGTGTATTCTCTATTTTACAATTAGGAGGACAGACTAATGATGAAGTTTACCTCTCCTATTATCAGCCTTATGATGGGATTGTAAACACTAGGGGAAATAATAACGTAGTAGAAGAGGCTAAACCTCTAATGGAAATTATTGCTCTTTACAATGTAGGCCAATACCAAATAGCTTTAGATAATTTTCTAAAAATAGAAAAAGTGGAAGGAATAACTGATGGACAATTTGCTTTACTAATTGCTAATTGTTACCTCAACCTAGATCAGCCCGCTAATGGGTTAGAATGGCTAGCTAAAATCTCTACTGAAGAAAATTCTCTGGTAACAGCTAATAAAGATTGGTATATAGCTATGTGCCATATAAAAGCTAATGAAATAGAAAAAGCTAAAAATAAGCTTTCTGATATCATTGATAAAAGATCCATATATACGCATAAAGCCAGTAAGCTTTTGAAAGAAGATATTTTTAGTGAATGAACCAACCCCAACCCAAGGGTACGGGGTATCTATGGGCAATAATTTAATGATCGACTCAAGAGTCGGGAAATCAATATCCCCAGGGCAAAAGCGTGTTAAATGTTAAGTAATTTTTCTCTGTATTCATTATTGAGCAAAGCTTTGAGTCTCTTATTGTTTTTTGAAAGATTTTCCTTAGAGGTTTTCAAAAGGTTGAGTGCTATTTTGGAAAAGAGTGT
>CALGOB010000024.1 GCA_937958005.1 uncultured Cyclobacteriaceae bacterium | reverse complement strand
CTTTTTGACCATTGGTCGTTAGTGCGCCCAACAATAGGTAAGAGGAAATATACCTAACTCTGGAAGCGCTGGATGAAGCGAGAGTTTCACGTCCAGTGCTGTGAGAGGTTTGGGGTGAAATTCCCCTTACCTACTCGACTTTTATATCCCATGTTACTTACCATTTAACATGGTTTTGAGGGACATATAGAAAAGCAAGATATTTGGAAATCAATGTATGACTGACATTTTACAAATGGAGGAAAAGGATGAAAAATAAATGTCCTTTTAATCCTACAAACCCAGTTCGATTTGATGGGAAATTCTACAAATCATTTAAACAGAAGGACAGAAACGGAGAATGACCTAAAGTGGGCTGTACTTAAAAATGCTTCTAAAGATTATTGTCTAAAGATAACCTTTAAAAGCAGTTCAAAAAGCTAAACGGAAAAACTTTCGCCGCAGCCACAAGTTCTGGATGCATTTGGATTAATAAATTGAAAACCTTTTCCATTAAGCCCATCAGTAAAATCTAAGGTAGTACCTAGTAGATATAATAAACTCTTTTTATCAACGATAATTTTAACTCCTTTGTCTTCGAAAACGTCGTCGCTATCAGCAATTACTTTATCAAACTCTAAGTCATACATTAGACCAGAACATCCACCGCCTTTTACTGCAACTCGAACATTATGTTCGGGCGTATGCCCTTCTTCCAATCGTAATTCCGATAATCTGTCTTTTGCTTTATCTGTTACACTAATCATTAGTCTTCTTTTAGTAGTGGTTCGGAAAATAGAACTGTTCTATCTAACGTAGAAAACCAGGTTTTCAGTTTCATTTAATACAAATTATATTGAAACAATCGGTACAAATATGAAAAACAAGCTTTCCGTTAAATCATGCGTTAATCTTTATGGGTTGACAAAAAGATTAGGCATTTTTGCAAAAATAAAGAAGAGCACATAGATAATCCCTATAATGTTAAATAAAATAGAACACATTGGTATTGCAGTAAAAGATTTAGAGAACAGCAATGCATTGTTTGCTAAACTTTTCGGAAGGAACCATTATAAAATAGAACAAGTACTCAGTGAAGGCGTGGACACTTCATTTTTCCAATTGGGAGAATCTAAAATTGAGCTTTTAAGTGCTTCTAGTCCAGAAAGCCCTATTGCAAAGTTTATAGAGAAAAAAGGAGAAGGGATTCATCATATTGCATTTGAGGTAACAGATATAGTTGCTGAAATGAAAAGGTTAGAAGGGGAAGGGTTTAAATTGTTGAATGAAAAACCTAAGAAAGGCGCTGATAATAAATTAATTTGTTTTGTACACCCCAAAAGTGCCAATGGGGTATTGGTAGAACTTTGTCAGGAGATTAGATAGATATGGCTGAAGAAAAAAGAACGGAAATTAATGATTTAGGAGAATTTGGCCTAATCAAAAGAATTAGTGAGAAATTCACCAATCAGAACCCATCAACTGTGTTTGGAATTGGGGATGATGCTGCTGTGATGGATTGTGGAGATGAATATAAATTGGTTTCTACTGATATGCTTTTAGAAGGAGTGCACTTTGATTTATCTTATGCACCCCTTACTCATTTGGGGTTCAAAGCAGTAGCAGTCAATGTTTCTGATATAGCAGCTATGAATGGTATTCCAGAGCAGATTACAGTGAGTATAGGGATTAGCAATCGATTTTCCTTACAGGCAGTTGAAGCACTTTATGAAGGAGTGAAATTTGCTTGTGAAGCCTATAAAGTTGATTTAGTAGGAGGTGATACAACAAGTTCTCAAGCTGGACTAGTAATTTCTGTGACAGCTGTTGGTAGAGTAGCTAAAGATAAAATCACCTATAGAAACGGTGCCTCAAATTCTGATATCCTTTGTGTTACCGGCGATTTAGGAGGAGCATTTATAGGATTACAAGTTTTAGAAAGGGAAAAGCAAGTTTTTCTTGAAAATCCAGGAATGCAACCGGAACTTGAAAAATATGATTACCTAGTGAAGCGACAGTTGAAGGCAGACGCTAGAATGGATATTGTTCATGAATTGGCAGATTTTGATGTAAAGCCAACAGCAATGATTGATATATCTGATGGTTTAGCCTCTGAATCGTTTCACTTATGTGAACAATCAAGGTTAGGTGTAGCTATTTATGAAGATAAATTACCCATTGCCAAAGCCACTTATGATACAGCTGTAGAGTTTAATATAGATCCAATTACATGTGCCTTAAATGGTGGGGAAGATTACGAGCTGTTGTTTACCATTAAGCAAGATGATTTCGAGAAGATAAAAAACCATCCAGACATTGCAACCATAGGCTATATGCACGAAGAGACAAAGGGAAGAAAGTTTATCACCAAGAATGAAAATATGATTGACTTAAAGGCACAAGGGTGGAAGCATTTTTAATCCCTAAGGGATATTAATTCCCCTGGCCGGGCGCCCCGACTCTTGAGTCGATCCTTAAATTATTGCCCATAGATACCCCGTACCCTTGGGTCGGGGTTGGTTCATTATTTTAAAGACCTGTTTTTTTGAGCTATTAATAACAACTAGTCGTCAAGTTTAAATTTAATTGGAATAACCATTTGAACATTTACATCTTGACCTTTTTGTTTGCCAGGAATCCAATCAGGCATTTTTTCGATCACTCTTAGTGCCTCTTGATCAATTGATTCTTCCACTCCTTTTATTATTTTGCTATCGGAGATAGATCCATCTTTTTTGATGATAAATTGGACAAATACTTTTCCACCAACGCCCTGTTCACTGGCAGTTTTTGGATAATTTATTTGTTCAGCTAAGTAAGAATAAAGCGCCTGATCTCCTCCTACAAATTGAGGTCTTTCTTCTACAATATGGAAGGTTTCTCCTATGTCAGCCTGGTCACCATTATCAGATCCAATAAATTTTTTGACCTCAAAAGACACATTATCAAGAACCACTTTATCAGCAGATTTAAAATTAAAATCTGTCGGGAAATCATCTTTAGTAGTTTCAAATACAGTGCCATCTTTCATGGTAATAGTGACAGAGCCATCTTTGTCAAGATCAATGTCAGATACATCTTCAATGGATAAATCTGGTTTATTGATTTGGTTTTCGTTAAGTGTTTCATCTTCTAAACAGCTAACCATGATGAATGATAGACCAATTGCTAGAACCGGAATAAAATACTTTAATTTGTTCATTTTCTTTTTGTTTTTAATCATTTGAATACGTTTTAAGGTAATTGATTTATTGAGGGACAATTGCCCAAAAGGGAACCACTCTGGAAGTATTCCGGACTTCCTTCCAAAATGGCTACCTAAGCTTAAGCCTAAGTTTGACAAGGTTTGGTTCACTAATAGGTTTACATAAGACTGATCATCTCCTTTTTGAATAGACTGCTGATCAGCAATGTACTCATGGGATAGGACCAAGGCATTTTTAAATGCATATACCAAAGGGTTAAACCAAAATATAATCTTAAGAATCTCTATAAATAGGATATCAACACTATGTAGTCCTTTGATATGAGCGATTTCATGATTCAAAATATTTTTTTCTATTGCCATATCCTTACGATCTTCCTGTGCCAGAAAAATCATTCTCATAAAGGAAAAAGTAGGAAGGTCAGTTTGGTGATAGATCACTTTATACCCTTTGAAATTTATACTTTTAGTCTGTCTACAAATCTTAAAGATTCTATGAACTTCCATTAGGATACTAGCCAAAAACCAGATTGAAATAGTGCCATAGATAGACCATAAAACCAGGTTGCTACTTAGCCAAATATTACTGGATGTATCGTTTAGGTCTGAACTCGCTGAATAATCTTGGAAAGTGGGCAAATAATAAGTAAAAGTAACTTCTGGATTTTGAAAAAATGGAATTTCAAAATTGAAAAAGGGAATCGCGAATGAAAAGCAAAGAGCAGCTAATAAATAATACCTCACGAAGGCATGATTACTTTCCTTTCTTAAAAAGAAGAAATAAAAAGCATAACATATTGATAAGGAAAAAGAGGACTCTAAAATATATTTCAATAAATCAACCATTACTATTCTTCGTTTTGGTTAAGGTCATCTTTTACTTCTTTCATGAGCTCATCTAAAGCGTGAATATCAATGTTGTTTTCCTTAGCAAAAAATGAAACCATTTTTTGAAGGGAGCCATTGAAGTAATTGCTCATAAAATTTTTCATGAAGTAATTACTATAAGACGTTTTGTCAATAAGGGGGAAATACTGGTGGCTCTTACCAAAGGCTTTAAAACCAACAAATTGTTTTTTTACCAGTATTCTAACAATTGTAGAAACTGTATTATATGCAGGTTTTGGTTCTGGCATCTTCTCAATTATTTCGTTGACAAACCCTTCTTTTAGATCCCATAAGATCTGCATGATCTGTTCTTCTGCTTTAGTCAGTTCCTTCATAATTGTTGTTATTAATAATTCAAATGTATAACTAAGTAGTTAGTTTTGCAACTAATCTATTAGTTAATAATCTGTGAATGTTTTGAGATAGACAGGATTATTTTATTAATTATCTTATAATCAAATGTTTATGTTTTGATTCTGATGAATGTATTTTTCGGTTTTAAAAGAAGAGATTCTGACTATAAACTTAATTTTGTATGTTTGTATTTCAGATTTATAAAGATTAGTACATCTGAAAAATCAAAAACAATAGAAGATGTGCTTTAATAAAAAAAGCCATCAATCGAGTAATATTAAAGCGGAGTATTAATGAAAAAAAAGGTATTGATAGTGGGTGGGTTATTGTTTTCACTTTTGATCATATTGGCTATTGTAATTTATTTCAAGACATCAAACACGCAAAGTCCTCAAGAAACGGTAAAGCTCAGCATTGAATCGTTAAACCTAGCGGTCACTTATTGTAGACCGTACAAAAAAGGAAGAAAAATTTTTGGTGGACTTGTTCCTTATAATACCTATTGGAGAACTGGGGCCAATGAGTCTACAGAAATTAGTATTTCAAACAAGGTAATGATAAGTGAAAAATTGCTAGATGCTGGAAAGTATAAATTGTATACCATACCCTCAGATGATCATTGGGAGGTAGTATTCAATTCTGAGCTAGGAACCTGGGGGTATCAAGAGCCAAATTATGAAAAAGATGTATTGAGAATTACTTTTCCCGTAAATAGGGTTGATCAGGAATTGGAACAATTTACCATAGAATTAAAAGAACGTAGGGAAGGGGTAGATATGGTCATGAAATGGGATTTAGTAGAGGTATCAGTACCAATTAAAGTTGTTAAATAATATCGAATATGATTATTGAAGGGAATGCTGTACTGTCAGACGATTTAAAAGAACACTTTTTTGTTTGTAATTTGGAAAAATGTAAAGGAGCATGTTGTGTAGAAGGGGATTTAGGTGCTCCTCTAGATCAGAATGAACTACCTATTGTTGATCAGGTTCTGGATGAAGTCATGCCTTATCTATCAGATGAGGGAAAGAAAGCCATTCAAAAAAATGGCCCTTATATTTTAGACGAAGAAGGAGACTATTCAACTACCACTATTAACAATAAAGAATGTGCTTTTGCCATTTATGATCAAAGAGGGATTTTGAAATGTGGTATTGAACAAGCTTATAATGATGGAAAAATAAGCTATAAAAAACCAATATCTTGTCATTTATACCCTATTAGAATTACTAAGTATGATCATTATGATGCATTGAACTATGATCAATGGGAGATATGCAGTGATGCCTGTGATCTTGGACAAGAATTGAAAGTACCTGTTTATAAATTTTTGAAAGACCCTTTGATTAGAAAATATGGAGAAAAATGGTATTCTCAACTCTGTGATCAAATAGAGATAGATAAAGAGGAGTGAAGGGGAAAATAGTGGGTTCATGCGATAAACCTCTATTGGTAAGATTCAATACTCATTCAGAAACTCACCCTATTTTAAACCCGAATGATGCATTAGACTTTTATGAGAAAATCATAAATGGCTGTTATTTATGGTTTGCATCAAATTTCTATTGCATCATTCGGGTTAAAAGACTTATCTTAAAACTTTCTAAAGTAAAAAGGCGACCACTGGTCGCCTTTTCTTTTTATTCTTTTAATTGACTAAAATCAAAGTCATCTAAATAACTTGTTGTAAAGTTTCCAGATTTAAATACGGGATCATCCATTAAAAATATATGGAATGGAATCGTAGTTTTTATTCCTTCTATTACCGTTTCTTCTAATGCCCTTTTCATTCTTACAAGAGCTTCTTCTCTAGTTTGAGCAGAAACAATAAGTTTGGCAATCATTGAATCATAGTTAGGAGGGATTGTATAACCCGCATAGATATGACTATCTACTCTTACCCCATGACCACCAGGTAAATGAAGGTTGGTGATTTTTCCTGGGCTAGGCCTGAAACCATTCAATGGATCTTCCGCGTTGATTCTACACTCTATTGCATGAACTTGAGGAAAGTAGTTAGTTCCAGAAATCTCAATGCCAGCAGCTACTTTAATTTGCTCTTTGATCAAGTCAAAATCTGTAACTTCCTCTGTAATAGGGTGTTCCACTTGAATTCTAGTATTCATTTCCATGAAATAGAAGTCACTATATTTATCAACTAAGAATTCGATAGTTCCTGCACCTTCATATCCAATGGTTTCAGCACCTGCAATAGCTGCTTTTCCCATTTTTTCCCTTAATTCTTGAGTAACGATAGGTGATGGAGTTTCCTCAACTAGTTTCTGATGTCTTCTCTGTATAGAACAGTCTCTTTCAGAAAGATGGCATGCTCTACCTCTGCTATCACCTACTATCTGAATTTCAATATGCCTAGGCTCTTCTACAAATTTTTCTAAGTACATGCCATCATTTCCAAAAGCAGCCTTGGATTCTTGTCTTGCATCATCCCAAGCTTTTTGAAAATCTTCTTCTTTGGCTATGATCCTCATACCACGTCCACCTCCACCAGCAGTGGCTTTGATGATTACTGGGTATTTAATTTTCTTAGCAATTTTCTTTCCTTCCTCAACAGAAGACAATAAACCATCAGATCCAGGAATAGTAGGTACACCTGCTTTTTTCATGGTGTCCTTGGCTGTTGCCTTGTCACCCATTTTATTGATCATTTCAGCACTTGCCCCAATGAACTTGATACCATACTCAGCACAGACTTTTGAAAACTCCGCGTTTTCAGATAAAAACCCATAACCTGGATGTATCGCATCTGCATTGGTAATCTCTGCTGCTGATATGATATTTTTTATATTCAGGTAAGATTGAGGACTAGGAGCAGGGCCGATGCACACTGCCTCATCAGCGAAAGTGACATGCAAACTATCTTTATCTGCTTGAGAATAAACTGCTACAGTTTTAATTCCCATTTCTTTGCAGGTTCGGATAATTCTAAGAGCTATCTCACCTCTATTGGCTATCAATATTTTATTAAACACAATAAATTATTTAAATGAATATTAATTATGCTGGATCCACCAAGAATAATGGCTGGTCATACTCAACTGGTTGAGCATTATCTACTAATACTTTAACAATTGTACCATTTAGGTCAGATTCTATTTCATTAAATAGTTTCATTGCTTCAATAATACACACTGCTTGACCTGCTTTAACCGCATCACCTACATTCACAAATGCATCAGACTCAGGGTTGGCTGATCTATAAAAAGTACCGATCATTGGTGACTTGATTGTTACATATTTATCATCTTCACTGGCACTTGCTTGAACAGGAGTAGCTGGTGCAGCAGCTGCTTGAGTAGTAACTACAGGAGCTGCAGGAACAGCTGCCTGAATTGCAGCTTGTACAGGAGCAGCAGCTTGTACATGACTGATTACTTCGTTTGATCTTTTTACATTGATCTTAAACTCTTCAGTTTCTATATTCACTTCTTCTAGCCCAGACTGGGAAATGAAGTCGATAAGGTCTCTGATTTCTTTTGCTTTCATATAATAGGCGTTCCTAAAGTTGTTTAAACTTCTTTATGAATTAATTTGGGTTACAAAAATTAATTTGGGTAAATATAGTTATTTTACCCTTTCTACATATGATCCTTTGGTAGTATCAACTTTGATTCTTTCATCTTGATTGATAAACAAAGGTACTTGTACAGTGGCTCCTGTATCTATCGTGGCAGGTTTACTGGCGTTAGTAGCAGTATCCCCTTTTAGACCAGGTTCAGTATAGGTAACAGTTGCTTCTATGTGCTGAGGTAATTCACAGCCTAAGTACTCTTCTTTTTCTTCGTGAATGATGATATCTACTTCAAGACCGTCATTTAAGTATTGAGGGGCATTGATCAACTCTTCTTGTAATGAAATTTGTTCAAATGTTTCACTATCCATGAAGTTATAACCCATATCGTCTTTGTAGAGATATTGGAATTTTTTCCTGAGAACTCTAGCAGTGTGAATCTTATGACCTGCAGAGAAAGTATTATCTATTACTTTTCCTGTTCTGACACTTTTTAATTTTGTTCTTACAAATGCAGGCCCTTTACCAGGCTTAACATGTTGAAATTCCACAATTGCGAATAGATCATGATTAAACTCAATGACTAATCCATTTCTGATATCTGCTGTAGTTGCCATTTTAAAATTGGGTAAAATGTTTGGTTAAACTAATATGACCATTTGAGATAAGTGGCACCCCATGTAAATCCGCCGCCAAAAGCGGCTAAGACTAGGTTGTCACCTTTCTTGAGTTTCTTCTCATAATCCCATAAACATAATGGGATAGTTCCACTAGTGGTGTTGCCATAACGATGGATGTTAAGCATTACTTTCTCTTCTCCTATGCCTATTCTGCTTGCAGTAGCGTCTATAATTCTTTTATTAGCCTGATGAGGAACTAAATAAGCAATGTTATCACTGGATAAATTGTTTCTAGCGACTAATTCAGCTGCTGTATTGGCCATATTGGTAACAGCAAACTTAAAAACTGTACCACCTTCTTGATAAACAAAATGCTCTTTGTTTTGGATAGTTTCTAAACTAGCAGGTTTTCTACTACCACCAGCTTTGAGATGTAAATAGGGTTCTCCAGAACCATCCGATTTAAGGATAGAATCAATGATGCCTGTGTCGTCTTCAGACTTTTCAAGAAGTACAGCTCCTCCTCCATCACCAAAAATAATGCAAGTAGACCTATCTGTATAATCAATGATAGAAGACATTTTATCAGCGCCTACCACTACCACTTTTTTGTACATACCACTAGCAATAAATTGAGAGCCAGTATTTAATGCGTATAGAAAACCAGAGCAAGCAGCTTGCAAATCATAACTGAATGAATTTTTGGCTCCTACTTTATTGGCTATTATGTTGGCTGTGGCAGGAAATGCCATGTCTGGAGTTGTAGTAGCGCAGATTAGTAAGTCAATATCAAGTGGATCAGTATTGGTTTTTTCTAATAAACCCTTCACGGCTTCAACCCCAATAACAGAAACACCTTGGTTTTCTCCTTTTAAAATTCTCCTTTCCTTGATACCAGTTCTTGAAGTGATCCACTCGTCATTGGTGTCCACCATGGTCTCAAGTTCTTGGTTAGTTAGAATATAATCGGGGACATATCCATGGATGCCTTTAATTGCAGCTCTGCTTACTTCCATCTAAATGCGCTATTATTAATAAAAAATCAAAGCCTGTAAAAAGTTACAGGCTTCAAATCTAATTCGTAAATAAAGAAAAAACTACGCTAGCACCTCTTTTTCCATTACTACTTTCCCTTTATAGTACATTTTTCCCTCATACCAGTATGCTCTATGTTGTAAATGAGCTTCGCCAGTTGTAGGGCAAATCACATAATTCTTAGGCTCTGCTTTGTAATGAGTCCTTCTTTTGTCCCTTCTTGTTTTAGACGTTTTTCTCTTAGGATGCGCCATTTTATTATTACTTTATGTTATTTTTCAAATTTTTTAATGCGTTCCACCTTGGATCCACTACTTCTTCATCTACTTTTTCTCCGTCGTCAGATTGATAAAATAAAGCATCTTGCTCATTTTCATCATCTTTATAACGAGGATGTAATTTTTTAACAGGTACTGAAACACTGATCAATTCAAATAGTGGCTGGGCTAAGTTGATAGATTGTGTATTCTGAGTAATAACTTTTACCTCATCTGACAACTCAGCTTCCTCTTCACCATATTTATACATCATTTGATCTGTTAAGTTCACTTGGAAATTAAATTCATCCAAACTTCTGTCACAAATCAATTTGACGGTTACATCAATATCGAATTCAAGAGTTATCAGAGAATCGGATTTATTCAATATTACATGACTCTTTCCCGAACCTTCATTGATCTCACTAAATTCAAAACACTCAAAGAACTCATCATTTATTTCAAAATCATATTCATGCGCTTTGTTAGCAAGCTTATAAATATCAATTCTGTATTTTTCAAGAGTCTTCATTACAGTCACTTATAAATAAAGAACCGCAAATCTAGTGAGTTTTTAAAAAAAAGAAAAGTTTAATGTTTTATTACTCGAAAAAAAAGTGAATTTCCTTGTAAAAAGTTCAAATTTACAAGGTTGGGAATCACTTGAGATGTTGTAACCCTCAGAAAACCAATAAAAATAAAATGCCCTTCTTTCAAAATAGTGAAAGAAAGGCACAGCAAAACTTTAAAATGTATCACAAATTGCTTGAAATGCCAATAATTACATGATTTGTAAGAGAATGTTGTTAAACTTATCCATTCAATGAAAGTTTTCATGTAAAGGCAAAAGCGATTTAACCTTAAATAAAAATTGTGAAAACATTAGTTTTGCCGATGACTAAAAACGAATCTCATCAACAGGGCACACGAAACAAAGAGTGTTCGCTGTAGGATCTGTTTTTGTTTTGGTAGTAGGAATGCCTATTACAGTACCATTGCCTTTACGCCCTCCTTTAAGAGTCATTGCATTTAGATCAGTATCTTTAGTAATGAAGCTCGTTACTTTCAGTTCAGCGAGTTTTAATTTATTTTTTTTCATTGTAATAATTAGTTTTAATAGTTAATCATTTCTTAATAATAATTATTTTCTGACTAATTATTGGTACTTCTGTATTGATTAATTTATCGAATGAAAATCAGAAAAATAGAGTGAGGTACTATGTTAATTATTAGAGAGTTTTATCTTTTCTTGTGCTATTCGTTTTCGTGCCGCATGAAGGATATCAAATGTTAAGAAAAATGAAGGAAACCTTAAGCCTTCTTAGTTTATTTTTCTTCATCTAAATATTTTGATGTAGCGCTTTGCTCCTATTAACTCGCGAATTTTCGGATTAACTATTTTCATTTTTTTGAGCCCTTCTATTAACAATTACATCCTTTGCTAAGAATAGAGCCTTTGTGAAAGAATTTTGGGAAGCTTCATTTTTTCCTGCAATGGAATAGGCTGTGCCATGATCTGGCGATGACCTAACTATATCTAATCCAGCAGTGAAATTCACACCTTCTTCAAAGGTTAAACTTTTAAAGGGTACAAGTCCTTGGTCGTGATACATGGCCAAGATAGCATCATACTTATTAAATTGGCCTGAACCAAACAACCCATCGGCAGGAAAAGGACCGAATACTAAATTTCCCTTTTGTTTAAATTCATCAAGGGCTGGTTTAATGATCTTTATTTCTTCCTCTCCTAATAAGCCACCTTCTCCTGCATGTGGATTTAGTCCCAGTACAGCTATTTTTGGTTTTTGGATTCCAAAATCTTTTTGGAGTGATTTATTCATGATCTTTAACTTGGCCAAGATCAAATCTTTATTAATGGCGGAGGAAACTTCCTTTAATGGAATATGCCCAGTAACAACTCCAACTCTTAAAGAATCACTGACCATAAACATTAAGTTTTCTTTCTGGCCAAATTTATCCCCCAAATACTCAGTATGCCCAGGGAAAGAGAAACCGTCAGATTGGATGTTGTTTTTATTAATAGGAGAAGTAACTAATCCATGAATTTCTCCATTGGTTAAATCATCACAAGCCTTTTCTAAAGATTTAAAAGCATATTTTCCAGCTTGACTAGTTACTTGACCACACTGTGCTTCTATATTATCATCATTAAAAGTAAAAACATTTACTTTTTTGTAATGCAAATCGTTGATAGAACGTATTTGATGATAATTAAATTGCTCTAGTTCCAATTTCTTTCTGTAATAAGAGATGACTTTCGAAGAACAATAAATTACTGGAACCATGTGCTTCAAAACTCGATGGTCTAAAAAAGACTTAATTACCACTTCTGGGCCAATTCCGTTCACATCACCTATAGATATACCGATGATTGGCTTATTTTGATTGTTATTTTTATTCATAGAACTTTAATTTCATACACTAGATGATATGCCATCTGAAGGAATAAGCGTAATTTGCAGTGTAATTTACTTGAAATTCTGAAATATATCTGGAACCATGGGTGGTGTGAGGGCAAAAAAAAAACTTGGACAACATTTTTTAAGAGATGAACAAATAGCATTGGATATTGTAGATGCTTTTTTAAATCATCATAAGGAGGGCTTAGCGATTGAAATTGGGCCAGGAACTGGTGTATTGACCAAGCATTTTTTGGCTAAGGATAAATTAGCTTTTAAGGCTTTTGATATAGATCAAGAATCCATTGATTTTTTACATAAACATTTTCCAGATCATAAAGAACAGGTGAAATTTGAAGATTTTTTAGTATCAAATATTCTTAAGGAAAATCAAGAAGTTAGTATAGTAGGGAATTTTCCATATAATATCAGTTCACAGATCTTTTTCAAAATTTATGAAGCTAAAGAACATGTGCCTTTAGTGGTTGGTATGTTACAGAAAGAAGTGGCTGAAAGAATTTGTGCGAAACCAAATAGTAAAATTTATGGAATCCTAAGTGTTTTGTTGCAAGCTTTTTATACCACTGAGTATTTATTTACTGTAGAGCCACATGTTTTTGATCCCCCTCCAAAAGTTAGGTCAGCAGTTATAAGACTTTGTAGAAATGAAAACCAAGAGTTGGGGTGTGATCCTAAAATGTTTAAAAGGACAGTAAAAGCAGGGTTTCAGCAAAGAAGAAAAACACTTAGAAATGCGCTGAAAGGATTTAACTTGTCAGTAGAATTGACCGAAGATGAAGTGTTTAACAAAAGGGCAGAGCAATTATCTGTTTTGGATTTTATTGAGTTAACAAAAAAGATTTCAGCAGATGGAGGAAGTAACTCAATTTGAATTGACAAAAGAATTTCTTGAGAAATTTGAGTGCCTGTTAGAGGAAAGGGATGCTAAATCTATCCTGAAAAGCCTTGAAGGCATTAACTCCGCAGATATAACTTCATTGCTCTATGAATTTGATACTGAAGAGTGTATTTATATAGTTGATATATTAGAAGATAAAGTTTCGGCTGAAATATTAAAAGATTTAGATGATGATATCAGATCCCGTTTTCTTCAAGAGATATCAGTTTCTGAAGTTGCACGTTATGTGGAACATCTGGATTCTGATGATGGGGCAGATTTACTCAAACAGATCCCACTGAAATTGCAGGAACAAGTAATCGGGATGCTTAAAAGTGATGAGAAAGCTGGTTACTTGCTTGATCTTATGCAGTATGATGAAGATGTGGCTGGAGGTTTGATGGCCAAAGAGTTAATCAAAGCAAATATCAATTGGACTGTTTCTCAATGCATAGAGGAGATTCGTAAGCAGGCAGAGAATGTTTCTAAAATCTATTCAGTTTATGTGGTAGATGATCTGGACAAGCTGCATGGAAAGATTTCTCTTAAAAAAATGCTGCTGGCAACAGATCAAACAAAAATATCAGATATCTATGATCTGGATATTGTATCTGTAGAAACTTATTTGGAAGAGCTTGAAGTAGCGCAGATAATGCAGAAATATGATTTAGATGCCATACCTGTTGTAAATGCGAGAGGTAAGCTGGTAGGTAGAATTACGATAGATGATGTATTGGATGTAGTGACTGAGCTTGCTGAAGAAGAAAGACAGATGATGTCTGGTATCAGTTCAGATGTAGAAGAAGACGATAGTGTTTGGGCACTTTCAAAAGCCCGTTTGCCTTGGCTCTTTGTTGGGATTATGGGAGGCCTTTTAGGCGCATATTTTATTAGTTTTTATGAAGAGGATTTAAAAGTAGTTCCCATGATGGCTTTTTTTGTGCCCTTGATTACAGCAACTGGGGGTAATGTAGGGATCCAATCTTCTTCATTGGTGGTTCAGAGCTTGGCGAATAGAAACGCATTTAAAGATAGTTTACTCTCAAGATTAGTGAAAGTTTTATTCGTAGCTGTTGTAAATGGAATCATATTGGCGATTATTGTTTTTGGAATCGTTATTCTGTCTAAAAGTGATCAGAATATTGCGATGACAGTATCTATTGCTTTGTTCAGTGTCGTTTTATTGGCTTCATTTATGGGAACTATTACTCCTTTAATATTGGATAAATTTGGCATTAACCCAGCCTTAGCGTCGGGCCCTTTCATTACAACAGCCAATGACTTGATGGGATTGGTCGTTTACTTTTCAGTAGCACATGCCTTATATTGATTCAGTAGTAAAGTTTTCAGGAAAGAATGACTATTGTCTATTTATTTTACTGTTGAGCAAAAGCTTTCCAGTAAATAATCACTAATTATGTAATTGATAGGTATTAAATATTTGAGCTAATGAGTGCTATGGAAGGATTATTAACCTAATCCTACTAAAAATAGGTATTTCACGCCTTTGGCTGTGTCTTCACAGCCAACTTCTACAATCTGCCAACGTGGCCCGGTAAGGACACAGATTGAGGCGTCTTAGACTTAGATGACAAAGTAGGACTAAGCCTAGCCTGATGAAATAACGATTAATTGATTGATGTATGTCTAGTAAAAAAATCTTGGTAGTTAATGATCTTCACCCCATATTTCTGGATAAGGTAAGACAAAATGGGTTTCAGGTTGATTACTTTCCTGATATTACGAAAGAAGGAATTATTAAAGTAATTAGCCAATATCACGGTTTAGTCATTAGAAGTAAAATGTTTATTGATAAAGCTTTTGTCGATCAAGCAACTAACCTTGAATTTGTTGCCAGGGCCGGAGCAGGAATTGATAATTTAGATGAATTAGCTTTAAAAGAGGCAGGAGTTTTGATTTTTAATGCCCCTGAGGGAAACAGAGATGCTGTAGGGGAGCATGCTATAGGTATGCTGTTGATGTTGTTCAATAACCTTCATAAGGGGAATGGGGAAGTAAGAGATAAAATCTGGGACAGAGAAGGTAATAGAGGAGTTGAGTTAGGCGGGAAGACTGTTGGTGTATATGGGTGTGGAAATACAGGGAAGGCCTTTGCTAAAAAGTTAAGTGGATTTGATACCCAGGTCATCGCTTTTGATAAATATAAAAAATTGTCAAAAAATGATTATGTAACGCAAGTTGATTTTGAAGAATTTGTTTCTGAATGTGATGTTGTAAGTATCCATGTCCCACTTACTGATGAAACAAACAATTATATAGATAGGAAGTTTTTTGAAGCTTTTAAAAAGAAAATTTACTTGATTAATACTGCTAGGGGAAAAGTGGTCTCGTTAGCAGACCTCTCTTGGGCTATAGAACAAGGGAAAGTTTTAGGAGCATGCCTTGATGTGCTTGAGAATGAAAAACTAGCTACCTATAATGTGGAAGAACAAGAAATTTTAGAGAAATTAAAGCAATCAGGGAAAGTTGTTTTTAGCCCTCATGTGGCTGGGTGGACTGTGGAATCATATAAAAAAATAAGTGAGGTAATGTCAGGAAAAATATTGAAGCATTATCTACCTAAGGATAGACTTGCCTGAAAGCAAAAATATTAGTTATATTTGCAAAGATTATTGAAAGAGACGGTTCTAGCGATGGAACCGTTCTTTTTTGTTTAAAGACTAAAGATTTTTTATATGTCAAATGTCAGTTATTACACACAAGAAGGGTTGGATAAGCTAAAGCAAGAGCTTTTAGACTTGAAAACTAAGGGAAGAGCAGATATTTCAAAACAAATCGCTGAAGCGAGAGATAAAGGTGATCTTAGTGAAAATGCTGAATATGATGCAGCAAAAGATGCGCAAGGATTATTGGAATTGAAAATTTCAAAATTGGAGATAGCTGTTGGTAATGCTAGGGTATTAGATGAATCTACTCTGGATACATCAAAAGTTTCTATTCTAACTACGGTAAAAATTAAAAATAAAAAGAACGGAGCGGCACTTAAATATATGATAGTTTCTGAAGAGGAAGCAGACCTGAAGGCAGGGAAAATTTCTGTTAAATCCCCAATTGGCAAGGGGCTTTTAGGTAAAAAAGTCGGAGAAATTGCTGAAGTATCAGCACCTGCTGGTAAGATGGAATTCGAAATTCTTGAAATAAGTTACTAAGATGGCAAGTATCTTCACAAAGATTATTAACAGGGAAGTACCTGCAAATATAGTGGCCGAAAGCGATGAGTTTATTTCCTTTTTGGATATTAATCCTTTAATTGAAGGACATTGCTTAGTAGTTCCCAAAGTAGAAATAGACTACATCTATAATCTAGATGATGATTTATTGGCAAGACTTAATGTTTTTGCGAAGAAGGTTGCCAAAGGGATTGAAAAATCGGTTGCCTGTGAACGGATAGGGGTCACAGTAATTGGATTAGAAGTTCCTCATGCCCATATTCATTTGATACCTATCAACAGTATGAACGATATGAATTTTAGCAGAATGAAACTGAAACCTGAAAGAGACGAATTAGTAGCTATTGCTTGTAAGATAAGTGAAAATATTTCTTTGTAATTATTTAGATCTTTTAGGGTTCTCACTCAAAAAAGCATTCCAGCTTTTATAGCTTTTTTGAGTATTCCCACCTTGAAAGTGATGACAAAGTGCAACAGCTAATGCATCTGTAGCATCAAGGAGTTTTGGTAGTTCCTTGATGTTCATTAAGGTTTTTAACATCTCTGCAACTTGTTCTTTTGAGGCATTCCCATTTCCTGTTACAGATTGTTTTACTTTTTTTGGAGCATATTCTGCTATCGGAATTTCCCGTGATAGGGCAGCGGCCATGGCAACACCTTGAGCTCTTCCTAATTTTAGCATGGATTGTACATTTTTCCCATAAAAAGGGGCTTCAAGTGCAATCTCATCAGGATGATAGTCATCTATTAAAGAGAGGATTCGAGAGAATATTTTCTTAAGCTTTATCTCATGATTGCTATATTTGCTTAGGTGAATTACGCCAAACTGTAATAATTTGATTTCGTTACCTTTAATAATGATTAAGCCGTACCCCATAACGCTGGTGCCAGGATCAATCCCAAGGATTACTTTTTCTTTTTTGAAGCTTTTAACTGTCATTTAGCGCAATATATGAAGTGGGGTCTAGTAAAAAAAATGATTTTTAAGTATGAAAAACCCCTGAAGTGGTTGTTGTTCTTTCTAATCTTTCTGACTTTATCTAATTTAATATACAATAGACGGCATCAATTTGAGTATATCAATTGGTTTGAAATCTTTAATGAAAACATATTTATATTCATTGGTTTGCTGATCCTTACTTTTATAAATTGGGGGCTAGAAGCAAAAAAGTGGCAAATATTGACTGGAAACCCATCATTTTATCATGCCTACCGCACAGTGTTGGTCGGGTTAATTTTTAAACAATTTATTCCATTTGGAGGTTTGGGAGATATTTCAGGAAGGGCGTTGGCAGATAGAAATACACAGAGAAATACAGTAGTAGGCTCATTTTTGTTAAGTAGTTTTTTTCAGTTTAGTGTCTCTTTTCTGTTTGGTTTATATGGCCTTATTTGGTTGATAATGAATACATCCTTTCCGATAGGCCGTTTGTACTTATGGTCAGCTTTTATAGGATCTGCTGGACTGATAGTTATTCTTTTAAAAAGAGAGTGGCTTGCACTACAACTCAACAAGTGGTTTTTTACATTAAAAAATGTAGAAAAAAAATGGTTTGTGAGAATTTTCCTTATATCACTCACTAGGTATTTAGTATTCTTTACGCAAGCTTTGGTTTTATTTACTTTGTTTAGCCCATTCATAAAAACAGACCTGGTTATGGCAGGAATTACATTTATATATTTTGCCAAAACAATTTTACCTTCACTTGGCTTCTTGGGGGATTTAGGAATTAGGGAAATTTCAGCAGCGTTCTTTTTTGGGCAATTTGAAGTGGCTGTTGTACCAATTATAGTAGCTAGTTTATTTATTTGGTTAATTAATGTGTTCTTGCCTTCAATAGTAGCTCTTTTTTTTACTCATAAATTGAAGCTTCAATAAGAATTATGGTTGTATATATTGCTTGGTTAGTGTCTTTATTATATACGGGTTATATAGTGACTATTTTGATAAATTGGATGCGGATCAAAGAGTATGAAAAGTCTTATAATGAGGTTGAATTTAAGTATTCAATCATTATACCCATTAGGAATGAAGAAAGAAATATTTATACATTATTAGGTGATATAGCAAATCAATCTTATAATAGGAAGAATTTTGAAGTGATTGTAGTAGATGATTACTCTGAGGATGGAACCAATTCAAAAGTAGCACAAGCAATAGCGGATTTTGATATTGATATTAGGTTAGTAGATCAATCCAAACTAGATGGAAAGGCAGGTAAAAAACATGCCATCACGAAAGGAGTGGAATACGCTAAATATGAACGTATCATATGTACGGATGGAGATTGTAGAGTTGGGGAAAATTGGATTTGTCAGTATAATTTAGCCTACCAAAATCCAATTGCTAAAATGGTATTGGCTTCAGTAATTTTTGCTGATTCTAATCAGCTTTTTCAACAAATCCAGAAAATTGAATTCCTAGCACTTATTGGAATAGGCGCTGGCTCATTAAAAATGGGAATGCCTACTTTTTGTAATGGAGCAAATCTTTCTTACTTGAAAAGTGTTTTTTTAGAGGTAAAAGGGTATAAAGGAAATGAGGAAATCCCATCTGGAGATGATGAATTTTTATTGCAGAAAATATATGATCATTACCCATCAGGTGTTCTTTTTAATAAGTCATTTGATGCAACCAGTAAAACCAACGCTAAAGAAGGGGTAAGGGAATTCTTAAACCAGAGAATCAGGTGGTCTGCTAAATGGAAGTATCATAAAAACCTGAGGATGAAAAGTTGGGGGTTCTTGATGTTTTTGTTCCAAATGAGCTTGATTATTTTTTTGTGTGCCATGTTTCTCAATGGAATTAATGAATTGTTTGTGGCAACATTAGTTTTGAGATTGTTGGTAGAATATGTATTTATTTACCAAATAAACTCTGATTTGACTACAGGTAGAATAGATGTTCTAAAGACAATTATTTTACAATTATTTTACCCATTTTATGTTATATTACTGATGATATCATCCTTTCTTGGACGATATAGTTGGAAAGGACGACTATACTTATGAGTGATTTGGAATTTGATGTGTTGGATGAACTGTATTTTGTACAGCAATTTGAGGCTTTGGTTAACTTAACAAGCCTAGAAGACAATGTTTTGAAGGGAGTATTAAAGAAATTATTGTCGAAAGAATGGATCAAATGTTTAAAGTCTGTAACTCAAGACATTCCATCTGAAGAGGTAGATTTTGATAAAGATTACCGAAGTATTTATTTTTTAGCAACAAAGAGTGGCCTGTTAGCTCACAACAGTCAATAAGTTCCAATGAATAAAATTAAAAATGCAGCGAAAAAGGATATAGAATTGAAGGCATTGTTAGAGATTACACAATCCATTAACAGCAACCTGTCTGAAGATTCTCTCTATAAAATTTATCGATTCACTTTATTGGCTAACTTGAATATCAAGAAACTTTGCCTATATGTACTGGACGATGATTGGAGGTGCAAGGTGAACTATGGAACCGTGACGGACTACCATGAGATTGCTTTACCAGCCATGTATCAAAATATTAATTCCAGTGTGGAGATTGATTTATGTGAATCACAATTTTGTGAGTTTACAGTTGTTTTCCCAGTTTTTCATAAAGATAAGCTTCTAGCAGTCCTATTTATTGCAGGGTTTGAAGAAGATGGTTACAGCGTGAATATTACTTTCTTACAAGCACTGACTAATATAATAATTGTTGCTATAGAAAATAAAAAATTGGCAAGGAAACAGTTAGAACAGGAAGCTTATCGTAAAGAAATGGAAATTGCCAAACAGGTTCAGAATTACTTGTTCCCAAAATACCTTCCCAATGAGACTGGTTTACAGTTAGAAGCAAGTTATATTCCGCACAGTAAAGTGGGAGGTGATTACTATGATTATATTAAAATAGATGAAGACCGATTTATACTTTGTATTGCAGATGTCTCTGGTAAAGGTGTTCCCGCAGCATTATTAGTTTCTAATTTTCAGGCCTCTTTGAGAACATTAGTTAGGAAATCAGATAATTTAACAGAAATAATTACAGAATTAAACTATCAGATTAACTTAAGTGGTAATGGGGAAAACTTCATTACATTTTTTATTGGTCTTTATAATGCAAATAGTAAAACACTTAATTATGTTAATTGTGGTCATAACCCTCCTTTATTATTAGGTGATGGACACGAAAAGCAGCTGGAAGCTGGAACAACGCTTCTGGGAATGTTTCAACCACTACCATTCTTAACCGAAGGAGAGGTTAAGAATTTGTCAGAATTTCTTCTTTTTTGTTACACTGATGGGGTAATCGAGACTTTTAATAGCAAAGAAGAAGAGTTTGGCGAAGAGAGACTGTTCAGCTTAGTCAAAAACCAATCCAGCTCTACACCCTTAGAGATTCATCAGACGATTATGCAGAATGTAGATGCTTTCAAGGGGGAGAAGAATTACCACGACGATATCACCATGCTGACTTGTAAAGTAAATAGTCCGTGAGAGGATACTTTTTTAAAACTCCAAAATGGTTGAAAATGCTTTATCCAGCACTTGTTTGGGATAAGTCTGGAATAGGGAAATCCCCTAGTCTATACCTTACATTTGATGATGGGCCTATACCAGAAGTTACACCATGGGTTTTAGAACAGTTGAAAAAATATGAAGTAAAAGCTACTTTCTTTCAAGTGGGAGATAATCTGAGAAAATACCCAGATATTTTCAGGAGGGTTTTGGCAGAGGGGCATAGGGTAGGTAACCATTCCTATAATCATTTAAATGGATGGAAAACTAATGAAATTGACTATTTTAGCAATGTAAAAGAATGTCAAGAGGCAATTGAGTCCTTAGGGGCTGAGACTAATTTATTTAGGCCTCCTTATGGAAAGATCAGTAGAAAACAAATCAAGACGTTAAAAACTGACTTTAAGATTGTAATGTGGGACTATTTAAGTGGAGACTTCGATCATGATTTAAATGTTGATCTCATGATCAAGAATTTTAAAAAGAAAGTCAAGCCGGGAGCAATTGTTGTATTTCATGATAATGTCAAGTCTTTTGATAGTTTAAAAAAAGCATTGCCTGAGTTTTTAGACTTTTTTAAAGGACGAGGGTATCATTTTCTCACATTATAGTTTTATTTGCAGACTACACTCATTTAACACAATTTTAAAATGCAGTTTATAGATTCACATGCGCATATTTATGCAGACAAGTTTTCGGAAGATATAGAGCAAGTTATAAATCACAGTATTTCACTGGGAGTAGATAAAATTTATATGCCAAACATTGACCATGATTCAATTGATCCAATGTTTGAATTGGAAGCTGCTTGTCCTGCTCATTGTTTTTCAATGATGGGCTTACACCCATGTAGTGTGACCAAAGATTTTGAGAAACAATTATATGAGGTAGAAGATTGGTTAAATAAAAGACCTTTTGCAGCTTTAGGAGAAATAGGGACTGATTTGTATTGGGATAAGTCTCTATTTGATTATCAGAAGGAAGCTTTTAAAATACAATGTCATTTAGCGCTTAAGCATGACTTGCCAGTGGCGATACATTGTAGGGAATCCATAGATGAAACTATTGAGATTCTAGAAGAAAATGAGTTTGCAGATCTAACTGGCGTTTTTCATTGTTTTACGGGAACAGCTGAGCAAGCCAAAAAAATTATTCAATTAGGGTTTTATTTAGGAATAGGAGGGGTTTTGACTTTTAAAAATTCAATTTTGGGTGAAGAGTTAAAGAAGATTCCGTTAAAATACCTCTTATTAGAAACAGATAGCCCTTATTTAAGCCCTGAACCTTATAGAGGTAAAAGGAATTCACCTGAATATATCCCTCTAATAGCTCAAAAACTTGCTGATGTGAAAGAAGTATCTTTAGAGAAAGTAGCTGAAGTTACTAGTATTACTTCAGCGAAATTGTTTAAAGCTTATGAATTATAGAATAATTAATATAAAGACTACTGCGGGTTCAGATCCAGATTCAAGTATATTAATTATTTACACTGGAGGTACTTTTGGAATGGCCTATGATGAAGCTGGGTCTTTAGCACCATTTAATTTTGGGAGGGTATTAGAAAGAATTCCTGAATTAAAGTCTTTAGACCTTAAGATAACCGTTATTTCTTTTCCAGAACCTGTTGATTCATCTAATGTAAGTAAAGAACAATGGATAGACTTAGGATATATTATTTATGAAAACTACCACCAGTATGATGGGTTTGTGATACTTCATGGAACTGATACAATGGCCTATTCTGCCAGTGCATTAAGCTTTATGCTACAAGGTTTACAAAAGCCTGTTATATTTACTGGAGCACAAATCCCAATTGGATTTATACGTTCAGACGCAAGAGAGAATTTAATAACTGCATTGGAAATAGCTTCTGCCACTAAGGAAGGTGTGCCAATTATTAATGAAGTATGTATTTACTTTAATTTTATGCTTCTTAGAGGTAATAGATCTCAAAAAATCAGAAGTAGTACATTTGCAGCATTTGATTCCGAAAATTATCCTAGATTAGCGGAAGCAGGTATATTTATTGAATACAATGAATCCTATTTGATACCGGCGAACAAAAAAAATCAATTGAAATTTTATAATAATTTTGATGATAATGTTGCTATATTGAAAATGTTTCCCGGTATAAATAAGCAAGTTGTAGAAGGAATATTTAATATTGAAGGAATAAAGGGTGTCGTAATGGAGACTTACGGGTCTGGCAATACGCCAAATTCTGCATGGTTTTTAAATTGCTTGAAAGAAGCAAATAAAAAAAATATTTTATTGTTGAATGTATCTCAGTGCAGTGGAGGAGAGGTTATTATGGGGAGGTATGAGACTAGTAAACAGTTGATTGACCTAGGGGTTATAGGGGGTGGAGATATGACCACAGAAGCTGCAATGACTAAAATGATGTTCTTGTTAGGAAATGAGAACAAAACAGAGGAAATTAAAAAGAAACTTCAGATACCTATCTGTGGAGAAATGGACTAACATTATCCATACAGGTAAAATTGAGATTAAAACTTGCATAAAGTTTTTTTTATTGATTTATTTGTCGTTTCGGATAAAAGAAGCTTATTAAGAGAGGTGGCCGAGTGGCTTAAGGCGCACGCTTGGAAAGCGTGTATATCGCAAGATATCGGGGGTTCGAATCCCTTCCTCTCTGCGATTTTAAATGAAGATTAGTTTAAAAATTAATAGATTTAATAAACTTAACCGCAGATTATTCAATTTTATAACAAATTATGAAAAAGCTATTTACATTATTGATGCTAACAGGTATCTTGACATTAGGTTACTCAAGTACTTACGCTCAGAATGAAGGAACTAACGCTGAAGACAATTCATCTCAAATAGCAGAAGCTAGCGCTCCTGTACTTGAAGAAGAGGCTCCTGTACAAGATGATAATACAGGTGTGACATTTGACGAACCAGAAGAGTCCAAATCATTTCACCAGAATGTTAAAAAGAATTTTATCGATGGTGGATGGGAGTTTATGGGTATTGTTCTTCTATGTTTAATTCTAGGATTAGCTATCGCTATTGAGAGAATTATTACTTTAAACTTAGCAAGTACTAATACTAAGAAATTGTTAGCTAAAGTTGAAGAAGCTTTATCTGTAGGTGGAGTTGAGGCTGCTAAAGATGTTTGTAGAAATACAAGAGGTCCTATCGCTTCTATCTTTGTGCAAGGATTAATGAGAATGACAGAAGGTATAGAAATGGTGGAGAAATCAATCATTGCTTATGGATCTGTTGAAATGGGTAGATTAGAAAAAGGAATGGTTTGGATTTCACTTTTCATATCTTTAGCTCCAATGCTTGGTTTCATGGGAACAGTAATAGGTATGATTGATGCATTTAATGCTATTGAAGAAGCTGGTGATATTTCTCCATCTCTTGTGGCCGGTGGTATTAAAGTAGCACTTTTAACTACTGTAGGTGGACTGATTGTAGCAGTTATTCTTCAGTTGTTTTATAACTATCTTACTTCTAAGATTGATTCAATTGTTAATTCAATGGAAGATGCATCAATCTCTTTGGTAGATATGTTAGTAAAACATAATTTATCTAAATAATCTAAATACAAGTTTAATATGAATGAACAATATGTAGATGTAGCGTTGTATATAGGTTACGTTTTAGTGATTTTATGTACTGTATTTGCGATAGTATTACCTTTGATTAGTGCTTTTTCTAATCCAAAGGGTTTATTAAAACCTGTTGTAGGTTTTGTGGGATTGATAGCAATTGTTTCTATAGGATATGTTCTGGCTGATGGTACGGCTATGGGAGATGCTTCTTCTAATATCTCTAAGTGGGTAGGAGGAGTGATTGTAGCTATGTACTTACTTATAGGTGCAGCGATAGTAGGAATTATTTATTCAGAGGTATCTAAAGTATTTAAATAATGGGAAGAGGTAGAGATAGAGGAGCGACTGAGGTAAATGCAGGATCCATGGCGGATATAGCATTCTTATTGCTTATCTTCTTTCTCGTTACGACTACCATCGCAAACGATAAAGGGATAGCAATGCTATTACCACCTAAACCAGATCCCAATGTGCCTCCGCCAGAAGTCACAAAGAATGATAAAAATATCTTTAAGATATTGGCAAATTCTCAAGATAGACTTTTGGTTGAAGATGAACCTTGGGAGGATGATCCAGCACTTTTGAAAGATGAGATAAAGAAATTCATATTGAATTTTGGAAATCCTTCTCCAGAGGGTTTAGATGTTTATAATTCATTGCCCCCTAGTATGAAACAGTTCATTAACGTTGCTGGAAAGAGACCAGATTCTTCTGATGACCCAACTGAAGCAGTTGTTTCATTTAAGGCTCAAAGAGGAACAAGCTATGAATTATATATCCAGATATTGGATGCTATAAATGCAGCTTATAATGAAGTATATGGTGAAAGGATTGGCTTGACTGCTGAAGAATTTCTTGCCTTGGATAAGAAAGACGAGGTTCAGAATGACTTGTATAAAAGAGCAAGACAGCTTATTCCAAGAGCGATATCAATTGCAGAACCAGATAAAGGAGGGAGTAATTAATGTCAAAATTTAAGAAAAAAACAAGCACCTCGCAGGATATTCCTACGGCTGCTCTTCCAGATATTATCTTTATGTTGCTTTTCTTCTTTATGGTAACTACCGTATTGAGGGAAACAGACTTCTTGGTGACGCAGCAGCTGCCTAAAGCAGATCAGTTAACTAAGATTGAGAAAAAGTCTCTTGTGAGCTATATATACATCGGTAAGCCGAAAAATACGGCATTATTTGGATCAGAATCAAAAATTCAGACCAATGATGTATTTGTAGAAGTAAAAGACATCATTAAATTTATTAATACTGAAAAAGATAAATTGTCGGAAGTCGAAAGGGATCAAATTACAATGGCCATGAAGGTTGATCAAGAAACTGAAATGGGAATTGTATCTGATGTACAACAAGAACTTAGAGAAGCTAACGCAAGAAAGGTTTTGTATAGTTCGAGAAAAGTAGTGCTTCCAAAGTAATTTACTTTTTTTAAAACAACAAAAAGGCTATTTTCTTTACGGAAATAGCCTTTTTTTCGTTTTAATCTCTAAGGATTTTAATCCCTAAGGGATATTAATTCCCCTGGCCGGGCGCCCCGACTCTTGAGTCGATCATTAAATTATTGCCCATAGATACCCCGTACCCTTGGGTCGGGGTTGGTTCATTTCCCTAGTTGAGCCGCTCCCTGACTCTTCTGCGAGCACTAAAGCTTCCTTACGTAGGCGCTGAGTCAATCATTAAATTATTGCCCATAGATCTTTGTACTGTTGGATCTGGACTGGTTCATTGTTAGAAAAAAACTTTGTACAGCTTATTGTCATGGAATTATAGCGCTTGTTGAAGTAAAATGAAGGCTTGTAAAAAATTGAATAAAGATTTTTACAGGTCTTGAAATACACTGATTCTTGATGGCTTTTCAATTTTAGAGAATCCTTTAAACCCGAAATATGCCTTAGGAAATTACCTTGATAGGATAAAGTAGCTTTTTAGAATCAAGCTCAGGTTTGTAATCTCATAACTATTTCTAAATTGGTATTACTTAGTTTTATGATGAAAAACTTAAGAATTGAGATAACTCAAATTTGAGGAATATCAATTTTACTCCGCAGGATCGATTATATTGATGATCAGCCTTTTAACTTTTCTAATAATTAGGGTCTCCCTGAATTAAAAAAAATGACAAAAACCCTTGTTTAAAGTGTTTTGAAGTGCACTTATCCTTTTATATATAAATTCAATACCTAGGTTTTTAAGGATTCTAGCAAAAAGTGAGGTATTGGTGTTTTTTAAATTTAAAATCAGTGCAATACTTATTGTGAAAATAAGTTCAAATTGATCTTTGAAAGCTCATTTTGTTTTATTCGTCATGAAATAGTTATGTTTTTTATGTCAAAGTTAAATTCAAGTAGACCCTAATTATCTCTCTGGTCGGGCATCTCGAATTACTCGGATTAAGCCACTACCTAACCGCTATTTATGTTTTTCTCTGAGAGCCTAATACATAATGAAGATTAAAGTTGTGATCCATGTTTTTTAGGATTTAGATAGGGTAACCACTCCTCTTGGCAATTACCTGAGTTACTCCTTAAAAACATAGTATATGAAGGTTTGACAGGCTTTGATTTAAGTTTCATGTCAGTTTTTTCAAGTTTGAAATCTCCTTTTTTAGCATTACACTTTTTACAAGCTGTGACCAAATTGGTCCAAGTAGATTTGCCACCTTTGGATTTTGGAATGACATGATCTAAGGTCAGTTCCTTTGTGCTTCCACAATATTGGCACGCATTTCCGTCTCTTTTAAATACGTTGTATCTAGTGAGTACCACACTCCTATAAGGAATATTTACATATTGTGTAATTCTAATAACCGAAGGTAGAGGAAACGATTTACTAACTGTTCTTAGAAAAGTATTTTTAGCAGCATTAATGAGTTCTGCCTTATTCAAATAGACCAGTAAAAATGCCCTGTTTATTGTGCAAACAGTGATTGGGGAATAATCTTGATTTAGCACGAGCACTTTACGGTTCATCATATCTTAAATTAGTTTTATTTTTTTTAACTCACGTTTTTGATCTTTCTCTTTAATGGATTCTCGTTTGTCGTATAGCTTTTTCCCTTTGGCTAAAGCGATTTCTATTTTAGCAAAACCTCTTGCGGTTACATATAACTTTACAGGTACCAAAGTGAGTCCTTTTTCATCTTTTTTTGATGCTATCTTATCTATTTCTCTTCGTGATAATAATAGTTTCCTAACCCTAGTTGGTTCATGATTTTTAAATGAAGCTTGCGAATAAGGGGAAATATTCATTCCTTTTATAAAGACTTCCTCTTCTTCTATGAAACAATAGGCTTCTTGAAGACTTACTTTTCCTTCTCTAATGGACTTAATTTCAGTGCCCTGTAAGATGATGCCTGCTTCATAATTCTCTAGAAATGTATATTCATAACTTGCCTTTTTGTTTTTGACGGTAATGTTTTTTGCGAACCTTTTTTTGTCAGCCATCTTTAAATCTAATTGTATTCAAACATATTTCATAATATTAAGCCTCAAATTTGCATTCTGGGCTGGGGGACTGCGTGATATGTGGAAAAATCACCTGCTTCATATTGAAAGTGTGCAGCCATTGCAATCATGCCAGCATTATCAGTGCAATATTGAAAGGATGGGATAAAAACATCCCAGTTTAATTTGTCTTTTATTTGATCCAATCTATTTCTTAGCTCACTATTGGCCGAAACTCCTCCGGCAATGGCTATTTGATTGATTCCAGTATTTTTAGATGCTTTTTTTAATTTGGAAAATAACATATCTACAAGTGTCTTTTGGATACTGGCACATAGGTCATTTCTATTCTTTTCAATAAATTGATCATCCTTTTTCATTTCATCCCTTACAAAATATAAAAAAGCTGTTTTGATGCCACTAAATGAGTAGAATAGACCAGGCATTTCTGTATTTGGAAATTTAAAACGATTAGGATCACCACTCTTGGCATGCTGATCAATTAATGGGCCACCTGGATAGGGAAAACCAATGATTTTTGCACACTTATCAAATGCTTCTCCTACCGCATCATCTTTTGTGGTGCCAATAACCTCCATTTTTATGGCAGATTCTACCTTTACAATTTGTGTATGACCACCACTTACAGTCAAACAGAGAAATGGAAATTTAGGTGAGGGGGATTCAATGAAATGAGCTAATATATGAGCTTTCATATGATTTACAGCGATGACTGGTATCCCTAGAGCTAACGCCATAGACTTTGCGAACGAAGTACCGATCAATAAAGCTCCTAATAACCCAGGACCTTGCGTAAAAGCGATTGCGGACAAGTTAGATTTAGCTATATTTGCATCTTTTAAGGCTTCATTCACTACAGGAATAATATTTTGTTGATGTGCCCTAGACGCTAATTCAGGAACTACACCACCGTAATTTTCATGAATTGACTGGGTCGCAACAATGTTATTTTGGACTTTGCCGTTAATAATTATTGAGGCAGATGTTTCATCACAAGATGATTCTATGGCTAATATGTTAATATTCATTTAATTAATTGACATTTTATTCTACATTAAAATGGTTGCTTAGCAGCAAGGGAGTTAAAATCATTCTTAAGTTAGTCTTGGGAGTGTTTGCAATACTCTTTGCCCTAGTGTTAACAGTTAGAATTCCTCAGGTGCAAGCTTTTCTAGCTGACAAAATTACGAGCTATGTTCATCAAAAAACAGGATTTCAAACTGAAATTAATCATATATATATATCCTGGTTTGATGAGATAGAACTAGAAGGTCTGATTGTCAATGATTTAAGTGATGGTCTGATGGTTTCTACAGGAGTTGTGAAAGCGGATTTAGACTTAGGGGCATTACTAGTGAAACAACTAATCCTCTTTAATGACATTTCTGTTGCTAAAGGGGAACTTTATTTAACAAAATATAAAGGCGAAAGTGAAATTAACCTAATCAAATTTTTAAGATTGCTTAATGGCTCTAATCCAACACCCAGAAAACCTAAAAAAAATCTATCTATAAATATTGGTGGAATTAAGCTTGATAGTGTTAATTTTCAATACAACGATTACAATAGAAAGAAGAAGGTAGATCAGGTAGATTTTTCGCATTTGACTATTAATAATATTATTGCTGAAGTAGAATATGTGAAAATAGATTCGGGGTTGATTTCCATTAAAGTTGATGGCCTAACATGCACCGTGGATAAACTTGCTGAAATCAAGAAATTAAATTCACTGGTAGAATTTGATCTTGAAGGTTTACATCTAAATGAATTAAACTTAGAAACAGCAGCTAGTAAAGTGAGTGGGGATATAAATTTTTTATATGATTCTCTGTCTGCACTAAACTATTTTACCGAGAAAGTAAATATTGATGCAAACATTGAGGAAAGCAATTTAAATATAGGTGAGCTAAGTGCTCTTTTTAATTTGCCAGATACTCCTATAAGAGAGAGTGTTTCTTTGCAAGGGGAAATTTTTGGAAAAATAGGTAGTTTACAAGGAAGAGATGTAAGCTTTTCAATTGCAGACCTCATAAATTTTAAAGCTAACTTATTTGTCTTAGGCCTTCCGGTAATTTCAGAAACATTTCTAGATATTGATTTCCAAGAGGCAAATATTAATCTTCAAGAACTATTTTATGAATTGGGCAATAGGTCTATCCAATTTCCTGAGAGCATTAACCAGCTTAACTATAAAGGTGAATTTACAGGGTTTTTAAGTGATTTCGTAACCAAGGGGAATTTTAGAACTAAGGCAGGGGATTTGTATACGGACGTCAATTTGAAGATAAAAGACTACCCAACAACTACTGCCTACGAGGGATTTGTTTCTACTGGAGGCTTTGATATTGGTTCTATTGTAGGTGATACAACATTGTTTCAAAAAATTGCTCTTACTGGGAGCTTAAATGGAAATGGACTGACAGTAGAGTCGGCTGATTTTTTCTTAAAATCTGATGTGAAAAGTGCTGGTATAAATGGATATGAATACATTAACCTTGCAACAGATGGAGAATTTAAGTCTCAGTTTTTTAATGGTAAACTGCTAGTTAATGACCCCAATTTGCAATTAAAAATTGATGGGAGAATTGATTTGTCTGACAAAAAAGAAATTATTGAAGCATTTATTGAAGTTGATTCTGTAAATCTTCAGAATATTAAACTTACTCAGGAGAATATTATTATTAGTGCTAAATCCAAGTTGGAGATACAGGGTTTCGATATTGATAAAGTTACTGGGAATGCTGTAATTAAAGATTTCTACCTAAGAAGAAATGGCCAAGAGATGAATTTAGATAGCCTTACATTGGAAATTCGTCAGGTCAATGAAAATAAGATTATTGATCTTTTTTCAAATCAAGTAGAAGCACAATTGTCAGGGGATTTTAAATTATCTCAAGTTGGGGCAGATATTAAAAACATTGGCCAGGAATTGTTGCTGGAATTGGAGAATGACAGCTCTAAATTATCAAATTATTATGCTGATAAGAAAAGTGTTGATAAGGACGCTTATTCCATGCAGTTTTTTGTTAAAGTACAAGACCCGAATTTATTCCTTAGACCTTTTTATCAAGACATTTACCTGTCTAAGCAATTGGAAGCTTATGGAGGCCTATATCATGGAGATAAAATAGACCTCTCACTTAATTTATTATTGGATAGTATTTATTATGAAGGAAATGCTATGACCAATAACTTTGTTTCAGTTAGTTTGGCCAAGGAAAGTGAAATTTCTAAAGTAACTGGACAAGGGGAAGTATTTTCTGACCAGCAGTATTGGAATGACCAAATAGAAACAGAAACACTGGCAACAACTTTGTCATGGAATGAAAATAAGATAAAATTCAATTTAGCTGCTAAAAGATTAGATTCCTTGAATGCTGTAGATGTTTCTGGGACGGTAACATTTGTTAAAGATTCTACTATCATGTCTTTTGATTCTTCTAATGTAAAATTGGATAATCATATTTTTCATTTCAGTAAAGGGAATCAAATGGTTATACTTAACCAGACTGATAAAAAAGGAGTAACTATTAGTGATTTGATATTAACGGATGGCAGTCAATTCCTTTCCTTGGAGGGTTTTTATGGAGAGAGTGCTGATTTGGATATTATGGTGGGGAATTTGGATGTAATCAATCTTAATGCGTTGATGAAGAGAAACCTAGCTGGTACGGCTAATGGTTTTGTGAATTTTAAGAAGGAAAAGTCTGGAAGCTATTTTACTGGAGAACTTAAAATTGATGAACTATACTTTGATCAGTTTCTAGTGGGCGATATTAGTGCAAATACTTCTTGGGATAAATATGGAAAGAAATTACAGATTGATTTTAATATATTTAGAAAAGGGATTAATGCAATCAAGATAATTGGAGATATTGGTTTAAATAATGGAGAAAAAAGCTTAGACCTAGATGCAAGCTTCGATGGGGCACAAATAGCCCTTTTAACCCCTTATTTAACGGGGGTGGCTTCAAATTTGAATGGTGACGTTACAGGTAAATTTCATGTGACGGGATCTCTAGACTATCCAATTATTAACGGTGCCGCAAAGCTGGAAAAAGGAACCGTGTTGATAGATTACCTGAAAACTGAATACCAGTATGAAGGAACGTTTGAGTTTAGTCAAGATATTATATCTTTTCAGAAGATAGAGTTTGTTGATTTTAAAGGAAATAAAGCATTTTCTTCTGGTAATATTACCCATAACGGATTTAAAAATTTATTAATAGATGTGGAAATAGATTTGTTTAATTTCAATGTGTTGAATACAAACCAAAAGGATAATCAATTGTTTTATGGAGAAGCTTATACTACTGGTAAATCAACTATTTATGGGACACCAAGAAATATTAAAATCTCTGCCAATGCATCAACTAATAAAAACACGAAAATATTTGTCCCTTTGTCTGAAGAAACAAATACAAATGTTAAAGAATATATCACTTTTGTAGACTTTTCTGATACGTTAAATATTAACAAGGTAATTGAAGAAGAAATTAACCTAAAAGGAGTTGAGCTAGATTTTACCATAGACGTTACACCTGATGCTTATTTTGAATTGATTTTTGATATTAAATCAGGAGATATTATCAGAGGAAGAGGAGATGGTGACATAAAATTAACGGTGAACACAGAAGGTGACTTTTCTATGTTTGGTGATTATGAAATTAAGGAAGGTGGGTACAATTTTACTTTGTATAATATCATCAATAAAGAATTTATTATTAACCCAGGAAGTAGGATTTCTTGGTATGGAGACCCTTACAAAGCTATCCTAGCAATAGAAGCTAATTACTCTCAAGTAGTTTCAATTGCTCAGTTGACAAATGACCCAACTTCTAATGCAAGAGCCAAATCTATAGTTAAGCTCTTTTTAGATGGAGAAATGTTAGAACCTGAGATTAATTTCGATATTGATTTTGAGGATTATCGATTAGATCAATCAGTTTTTATAGACGCCTTTAAATCATCTATTAAGGCAGATCAACAAAAATTAAACAGGCAGGTTTTTAGTCTTTTGATACTGAAAAGACTGTTTGATACCAATGCTAACTTTGTGGCAAGTCAGGCAATAGGAGTGAGTGTGAGTGAGTTTGTAAGTAATCAATTAAGTTATTGGATAACGCAAGTAGATGACAACCTAGAAGTAGATGTAGATATAAGCTCATTGGATGCAGATGCGTTCAATGCGTTTAGACTAAGACTTTCTTATAAGTTTTTAGATGGAAGACTAAGAATTTCCAGAGGCGGTGGATTTGGCACTGTTACTCCAAACGGTCAAGAGGCTGACCCTAATAAGATTGGTAATATTATAGGGGATATTACCTTAGAATACCTGCTTACACCAGATGGAAAATTGAGAGTTAAAATGTTTACCAGAAACAATCAAAATGTATTAGAAGATGACAATGCCTTCGAAACAGGTGCAAGCATACGTTATGTCCGCTCATTCGATTATTTAAAAGAAATTTGGCTAAAGTCTCAAGTAAAAAAGGTCAAGTTTGTTGATGCGGATGGGAATGAAGTAAATAAACCTTCTAATTAACCTATAACATTCTAAGCAACATTTATTAATTGTATAACTTTGTCAGGCAAGCTGTCTTATCGCACCAGTTTAGGTTGGTGAGGAAAGTCCGGGCAACACAGGGCACCACGCTTCCTAACGGGAAGGGTTCTGATAGCTAATATTGGAATACAGAAAGTGCAACAGAAAATATACCGCCTTAACAATATATCGTTTCGGTAAGGGTGAAAAGGTAGTGGTAAGAGCCTACCGGCCTTGGTGTGAATCAAGGCGCATGGTAAACCTCGTGGGTTGAAAGATCAAATAGGTCACGTTATCTTGATGAATAATCAAGATCAATTTGCCCGATTGTTTTCTTGTGAAAAACGTGATGGGTAGATCGTTAGACTCTGATGGCAAACTTCAGGGCTAGATAAATGATAAGAATGCTGACATTTGTCAGTTTACAGAACCCGGCTTATAGGCTTGCATTTTTTTTAATTAATTTAAGAAAATGTCAAAGATTCTAATTATTGATGATGAAAAGAGCATCAGAAACACTCTTAAAGAAATACTTGAGTATGAGAAATATGAGATAGAAGAGGCGAAAGATGGAGAAGAAGGACTTGAAAAACTCAAGGTTGGAAATTTTGATGTGGCACTTTGTGATATAAAAATGCCTAAAATGGATGGCATTGAAGTCTTGAAGGCAGCCACAGAATTAGGGATAAATACAGAATTTCTTATGATTTCTGCTCACGGGACCATTGAAAATGCTGTTGAAGCTACTAAGATTGGGGCTTTTGATTTTATTCCAAAACCTCCGGATCTTAATAGGCTATTACTTTCGGTCAGAAATGCTTTGGATAAATCAGTTTTAGTTACTGAGACTAAAATATTAAAGAAGAGAATAAATAAAAAATATGACATTGTAGGGGAATCTGGGGTGATTGCAGATGTCAAAGAAACTATTGAAAAAGTAGCCCCTACTGAAGCTCGTGTGCTCATTACAGGTGCAAATGGTACTGGTAAAGAATTGGTAGCAAGATGGCTACATGAAAAGAGTGCAAGATATAAAGGGCCAATGGTTGAAGTAAATTGTGCTGCAATACCTTCGGACTTGATTGAAAGTGAGCTTTTTGGTCATGAGAAAGGAGCTTTTACTTCTGCTGTTAAACAACGTATAGGAAAATTTGAACAAGCAAATGGAGGGACTCTCTTTCTAGACGAAATTGGAGATATGAGTCTTTCTGCTCAAGCTAAAGTATTAAGGGCTTTACAGGAAAGCAAGATTACCCGCGTTGGCGGAGATAAGCAGATCAAAGTAGATGTACGGGTATTAGCTGCAACGAATAAAAACCTTAAGCAAGCAATAGCGGATAATGAATTTAGGGAAGATTTATATCATAGATTAAGTGTCATTTTGATTAAAGTACCGCCATTAAATGATAGATTAGATGATATTCCATTACTCGTAGATAAATTTTTACAGGATATAGCAGTTGATTATAACTCTGCTATTACTAAAATAGACGAAGAAGCTGTGGAATTATTGAAAACCAAGGATTGGACGGGAAATATTAGGGAATTACGGAATGTAGTTGAAAGACTAATTATTATGTCAGATGGATTAATCTCAGTGGATACAGTAAAGAAATATGCGGATATCTAAGGATAACCGCATTTATATTTTATAAAAAGGAGTGTTATATTCTGACTTTGTCAGTTTTCACTTCTTTTACTTCTTTCTTTGCATAAGTAGGGCAAGTCTTTTGTGTACATGCACTGGCTGCAAAAATCACGATCACAAATAATAATACTTTTAACTTCATTGGTTTATATGTCTAAGCCTACACTAAATTTCAAAAAAAAAGCACATTTTGACTTTTAATGAAATAATTATATTATCAAAAATATGAGGTCTTTTTGTACTTTCCAACTAAATAATTCATTTATTATTAATTGTAACGTTTATTTAGGTGAAATTAGTATTTTCTTAGACTAATAATAGATTACACCCTCTTAAGTCTGAATTGTCAAACCTTCCAAGAATCTCAAACCCATCACTTTTTAATCTTACCATATCTTTGGTTTCAATAAAACTGCAGGTGGAAAAGTTTCCTAAATCAATGATATTTGCACCTCCTGTTTTACCTTCCGAGACATAATTAAAAGGGTCATTAATATCCCTTGCTAAAATTCTCATACTACTTGGTAGGTTAAAAATCCCTTCTCCTTTTGAGTAGGCTTGGGATGTAAGTTCTGTCATGCCATATTCCGAGTGGATATGTTCTACACCTAAACCTTGCTTAAGGATAGCATGTAACTCTTCTCTGATTAATTCTTTGCCTCTGCCTTTCATTCCTCCTGTTTCCATGACGATATGCTTATTTCCAATTACTAACCCTTTTTGAGCCATATTTAGTAGGGCGTAAGTAACTCCTATGAAAAGGATTTTTTTACGACTTTCTTTAGCTTTAAGCAAGAGCTTATTAATATCGTCTAAACTCTCAAGATAATAGCCTGATAACTGATTATTTGAAGCTTGGATAAAATAGTCAGTCATGGCAATTAATGATGAATCACCTTGTTCTTGGTAGGAGGGTAGAACAGCTGCTACAATGTATTCTTCTAGTGGACTATAAAAATGTTCAAAAGTTGATCTAGCTAAGCTTAGGTAGAAATGATTGTCTATCATATGGTGCATGCTTCTGCCCGTAAGCCCTGTTCCACTACTTTTATAAACTTTTTCAGTTAGAAAAGTAGTGGATTTGATTTGATGAGTTTTGAAAAATTCTATGGGTAAAAAAGGAATTTCTTTTATTGAATTGATGTTTTGAGTAGGGATATCTAGCGAGTCTATGTAATTTTTATAGATTGTGTTATTTTTATACTGAAAATTAAATATTTCCAGTGCAATGAGATCAAAATCATATTGACCAGAAAGAATTGTATCTTTGAATTTGATAATAGGAGTATTTGACACAATAACTGTTAAATAAAGTGGGTTGTAATAGTAAGCGAATATAAGGCTAGTTATGAAGATGAGAGTAATATTTTATTTGTTTTTATTAATTTGTTTGACTGCATTGTCAGGTTGTTTTAGCCCGCCGGAGTTTCCTGATGAGCCAACGATTTCTTTTGAAAACCTTGTATTTAGGAAAGGAGATATTTCTAGTGGAGATTCTCTGATACTATCCATTAATTTTCAGGATGGTAATGGTGATATAGGGCTTTCTGGAGTTGATGATGATTTTCCGTATCATCCATTTGATATTATTGTCGATAGTAACGGAGACTCCGTTTTCTTTAGGGATGGTCCAAGAGCCAATAATCCAAATATTATTAAACAAGCTGTACCGCCATTCTTTAGGAGAGCACCAAACGGTAATGAAATACTTTTTTCGGAAGTTGATAATAGAAATCCTGTGTACAATTGCCCTCAATATGAAAGGTTGTTTAATCCAGATGGACAAGAAGTAGATACCCTATACATATTTCAAAATGAGAATAATTCTAATATTAGTGTAAAATTTTTTAGAAGGGTAAATGGTGAGCCTAGAGAATTTGATTTTAGAGCAATTGCCAGCAGGGATTTATGTGGAGAAGATTTCAATGGTAGATTCCCAATTTTTGATCAACAAAATTTTGAAGACGGAAAAGCGTTGGCTGGTACGATAGACTATTCCATGATCTCTGTAGGTTTTGAATTGGCTTTTAGAAGGGATACCTTTCAGATAGTGACACAAATAAAAGATAGAAACTTAAATGAAAGTGACACGGTTATTACTCCACCATTTGTGATTTTACCAGAGTTTAGACTTGT
>CALGOB010000023.1 GCA_937958005.1 uncultured Cyclobacteriaceae bacterium | reverse complement strand
CCCTAGCCGGGCGCCCCGACTCTTGAGTCGATCATTAAATTATTGCCCATAGATACCCCGTACCCTTGGGTCGGGGTTGGTTCATTTGATTGTCTGGAGCATTCATTTTATCCTGTATAAGGCTTTGTAGAACCATAATTGTGTTATACCGATAAATATGGGAGGCTAATCGAACAAACCCCATTCCTTAAGATTTTACACTTACTTTTGTCTTGTGGTCATATAGATCATTTATTAATACCAGTTTAGGAGTAAAAGAGCGGATTAGATTTAGTAGGTAATTTTTTATTGAAGAAGGTGAGACCGCCAAGGCAAAAAATAGACCTCTAGCAGCACTAGAGGAAGGCTTTTTGACACACTGATATGAAAAGTTAATAGGAAAATAAACGGTCTTTTATATCTAGATAGGTATAATTTCTAGGTTACCATGAGAACTAATTTAATCAACTTTCTCAACATCGTAAATAGTCAAGAGTTTAGATTTTAATCCCTAAGGGATATTAGTTACCTGGGCATTCTGAATCTTCCGCGGGCGCCGTAGCTTTCTCGGCAGAGGTACTGGGTAGGGGTTGGGTCATTTTGTAGCATCATTTAAAATATACCATAAATAAAGTGTAGGATTATGTAGGAGATCAATAAGTTTTGTTCTCCTATTTTTTTATCATATGATATTTAATTTGGCGATATCGTTTTGTAATACACTTTAGTCGAGAAATAGATGACACTGATCGATTTTAGTCTTAAACTTATTAAAAATAGTATTAAATTTAGATAAGTAGTTTTTTTGATACAAAATATCGAGTAGTTATGAAAAAAATAGTGATGATATCTTTTGTTTGTTTTCTTTTAATAGCGAACATTTCTTTGGCGCAGCACAATCCTGCAGATGCACTAAATGAGGCTCCATTACGAGTTCAAAGTTGGTTTTATCAGAGGTATGATAATGTATCGGAAGTAGTATGGATCAGGAAAAAAATTGATGGTGAACTTCACCATGAGGCGTCTTTTGATTTCAAAGGTAATTCTGTAGTAGCACTATACGATGATGAAGGAGAAATAAAAGAGGAAATTATTTTTAATAAAAAACCCGTATTAACTGCTGGTATTAAAATATATATAGATCAAAATTTCACAAAGTTTAAACTTGCAGGCCTCAAGTCTGTGAAGTTATTTAGGAACAGTGGGAAAGAGTTTACAGCTTATTATGAATTACTAGGCAAAGATAGACACGAAGAAATTTCATTTTGGTTTAATGGAAATAATGAAATTATCAATAAAAGTGATTTTGCAAATTATGCATCGCTTGATTAAATAAAATCAGGGTTTTATCATTGAGTCCGTAAGCATTTATTTATTATGGCCTTTTTGTTTAACCATTACCGCTTTTATGAAAATTAACTGAAAGGTTATAAAAGTGAATTTTTCAACTTAAAATATTGCTAATTATGAATACAAGGCCTTTATTTTTATTCGTTTGTTTAGTATTATTATCAGATTTCTCTTTAGCTCAAAAGAATTCTTCTAATGATGCCGTTGAGGCTCCTTTAAAGGTTCAAATGTGGTTTTATGGGAGATATGAGAATGTCCTCGATGTGACATGGGTTGAGAAAGAGGTAGCTGGTGAGTTGCATTATATGGCTTCTTTCAAGAAAAAAGAGAAAGACATTGTAGTCTTATATAATAAATTAGGTGTTATTAAAGAAGAAATTGTTTTTAACAAGAAACCAGTATTGACTACAGGCATTAAGACCTACATCGATCAAAAATTTTCTAAATTCAAAGTTTTAGGACTAAAATTGGTGAAAATATTTGATGGTACTCAACGTGGTAAGGGATTCACTACCTATTATGAATTACTTGGAAGAGATAAAAAAGAGGCTGTCTCTTTTTGGTTTAATGATGCGAATGAAATAATTAATAAAAATGATTTTGCCAATTATGCCTCTTTAGATTAAGCTAATTGTCTTAACTAAAGAAGCTTAGATGAGAAGTTTGTACTTGATATAAGAAGACAAAAATAATGACATAGTTTAATCCCTAAGGGATATTAATTCCGCTACGGGCATCTCGACTCTTCCGCGGGCACTGAAGCGTCTTCGCGTATTAGCTGAGTCGACCATTAAATGATTGTCCATAGGTACCCGTGCCCTTCTGCGAGCGCCGTAGTTTTCTCGACATAGGCATTGGGGTGTGGCTGGTTCATTAAAACACAGCCCTTATTTTAATCCCTAAGGGATATTAATTCCCCGACTCTTGAGTCGATCATTAAATTATTGCCCATAGATACCCCGTACCCTTGGGTCGGGGTTGGTTCATTGCGATTAAAATAAGGATCTAAGCGATTTTCATAAAATAGCTAAATTTGCTAGAGATTGTTTTTTTTTGAACGAAATTGCATTTTTAATAACAATTTGATAAAATATTTAGATTTATTTTTAACACATATTGATTTTATTCTATGAAGGTATTTTGGATGTCCCTTATTGTTTTTTTTCCTTTTGCTAATCATTTATTGGCACAAGAAGTAACTAGGGAGAAAATAGCTGAAGTTTATGTACCATTAGAAATTCAGACCTTTTTTTACAGTAAGTATGATCAAGTAAAAGATGAAGATTGGGCCAAAATAACCAATGGTGAAGATATATATTATGAATTTATGTTTACCAGGTTAGGTAAGATTGGGTCAGTATTAGTTGATAAGAAAGAATTTGTTAAGCAGGAATGTTTAATGGATGTAAAACCAAAACTACCTACAGAAGTTAAGTTTTATTTGGATTTAAATTATAAGAAATTTAGAATTTCAGGTTGGAAGGAGTGTATATGCTTTAGTAAGGATAATTCAGAAGCTAATAGCGTTTATAATCAATTGACAGGTGTTGCTAAAGGCGAAAAGATATCTCTTTGGTTTGATCATAATTATGAATTAATGGATAGTAGTAATCTTTCTGCCCTCATTACCCCAGATGAGTGAAAATTCCTTTCTGAGAATTTATCAGGATGCACAAGGGGGGCGGTCGCTGTTATGCTTAGGGGAAATTGGAAAGCAAAAGCGAAAAAAAACGAACGAAAGCTACCTGATTGATAAAGTCTTTCTTTGGAAGAAGGTAGTTTTTGAACTGATAAAATAATCAAACTTTATTTGCTATAGAAGCATGTTATTGAATATGTTTAAATTTAGTTGGATCACAGTACTTAGCCATTTATTCTGAATTACTCATGATAGACCAATTCTTTGCTTACCAAGGGGCTAATTATCAATACTAGATCATGAAAATATAAGCAATTAAACCCGAATGATGCAATAGAAATTTGATGCAAACCATAACTAACAGTCATTTAGCCACTTAAATCCTAATTTCGTACTCACCATAATGGAGACTATGTCTGCGTTGCAAATCAGAATTTAAGCAGTTATCTAACAGCTATTTATGATTTTTCCTTAAAAGTCTAATGCATCATTCGGGTTAAAGCATCCAGAAATGGGGATTGCATTTACGGAGAGAGAATGATCAATTGGATTGACTGTCAAGTAGTTAGTCTTTAGCACAAAATAATACCCATTTATGCTTATGGGGGCACATAAGATCTTTTATCAAATTTTGATTTTGACAAAACTGTTCCCCACTGGAACAAAAAAACGCAATCATAGCACCGCTATGGTGAGTATTTTTAACGCATGACAGCTATTAAATTTGCTAATAGATTTGCGCCCTTAGAAACCTAAATTGGTATAGGTTCTGAATTTTTTGGGTTAAAGTAAATAAAAAAGGCGCTGATATGCGCCTTTTTTATTTGCAGTATTTATGTGAGTCTCTTATTCTGGAAGTACGGCTTCAGCAAGTACTACCACTCTATTATTAAGTATTTCAACCACACCTCCATCTACTAGAAGGATCGTTTCTTTTACTTTATCCTTTTTTTTGACTCTATATTTTAAATCTCCTTTACCAAGTGTACTTATTAAGGGAGCATGGTTATTCAAAACTTGAAATGAGCCATCGCTTCCAGGAAAAGTAGCTGATTCTACTTCCCCTTCAAATACTTTCTCGTCAGGTGTTATTACTTCTAAGAACATAAATTCCTAAGTTAAATTATTTGAATTGACTGAATTAAGCTTCAGCCATCATTTTCTCACCTTTAGCAATTGCTTGGTCAATATCACCAACAAGGTTAAATGCTGCTTCAGGAAGATGATCTAATTCACCATTCATGATCATGTTAAATCCTTTGATAGTATCTTTAATATCTACCAAAACTCCTTCAAGGCCAGTGAATTGTTCCGCTACATGGAATGGCTGAGATAAGAATCTTTGAACTCTTCTTGCTCTGTGTACAGCTTCCTTATCCTCATCAGATAATTCATCCATACCTAAGATTGCAATAATATCTTGTAACTCCTTGTAGCGCTGTAAAATTTCTTTAACATCTTGTGCACACTTATAGTGCTCATCTCCTAAAATATCTGCAGATAGAATCCTAGAAGTAGAATCAAGAGGATCTACTGCTGGATAAATACCTAACTCAGCAATTTTTCTTGAAAGTACAGTGGTTGCATCCAAGTGTGCAAATGTAGTAGCAGGAGCAGGGTCAGTTAAATCATCTGCTGGTACATATACTGCCTGTACAGAAGTAATAGAACCTCTTTTAGTAGAAGTAATTCTTTCCTGCATAAGCCCCATTTCAGTGGCTAATGTTGGTTGGTAACCTACCGCTGAAGGCATACGACCTAATAAGGCAGATACCTCAGAACCAGCTTGTGTAAACCTAAATATATTATCTACAAAGAAAAGTATATCTTTTCCTTGCCCTTCTCCATCACCATCACGGAAATGCTCTGCGATTGTAAGACCTGAAAGTGCAACTCTAGCCCTTGCCCCAGGAGGCTCATTCATTTGACCAAAAACAAATGTTGCTTTAGAATCTTTTAGTTTTTCTTTATTTACTTTAGAAAGATCCCATCCACCTTCTTCCATAGAATGTAAGAATTCCTCACCGTAATTCACGATTCCAGCTTCTAACATTTCTCTAAGAAGATCGTTTCCTTCTCTAGTTCTTTCTCCTACACCAGCGAATACTGAAAGGCCAGAATACGCTTTTGCTATATTGTTGATTAATTCTTGAATTAATACGGTCTTACCAACACCAGCTCCACCGAATAAACCAATCTTACCCCCTTTTGCGTAAGGTTCAATTAGGTCAATTACTTTGATACCAGTGAATAATACCTCAGTAGAAGTAGACAAATCTTCAAATTTAGGTGCCGCTCTATGAATCGACATTCCTTCAGAACTTTCAGGAGCCTCTATTCCATCAATAGCTTCACCTACAACATTGAACAACCTTCCTTTGATGCTATCACCAATTGGCATTTTAATAGGAGACTCAGTATCCACTACTTCCATACCTCTTGTTAAACCATCGGTACCATCCATAGCGATAGTTCTTACAGATTCTTCACCTAAATGTTGTTGACATTCAAGTATGATTTCTGTACCATCGTCTTTTCTAATTACTAATGCATTAAGAATTTTGGGTATAGATGACCCTTCAGCTTCAAAGCTAACATCCACAACAGGCCCAATCACCTGGGTTACTTTGCCTTTATTTGCCATTTGTTGTTCTTTATATAAAATTAAGAGTATAACTCTATGTTATTTCAGGTGCGAAATTAAACCAATAATCATTGAAAACAAAGTGCTTTGATAGAGATAAGAATTGTTGCTTAATTTTTTCTCTTTAAAATCAAAATTATTGACTTAAAAAGAAGGTGATTCTTAGGGATTGAAAAGTGTTATATAACTAATGGTTAGATGAGTGTTCCAATAGAATTGAAAGGCATATAAAAGAACTTAACAGATGATGGCTTATGCATTGATTTTATTTGGTTAACTTTGATTTACCAAACAAAAAATTCAATTAGATGAGATCCAGTGTTTTTTTTAATTTCACCATATTGTTAATTAGTATATTTTTGATCAGGTGTTCTTCAAAACCTTCAGAAGATAACAATCAGACTTCCAGTAAAATAAATAATGAGGAACAAGTTCAAGAAGAATTTGTTGATGAAGAGATTGAATCAACCAATGAAGGTTATATCCGAAAAAACTTTAAGAAAGAAGATTATAGTAGTGATGAACCATTACAATATTATATAGATCTAAACAAAGATGTGATGAGGTCTATCACGCAAGAGAGATATTTTTTTGCTGCTACTCCTGAAGGTGAAGATCAACCTAAACTATACCTGAATGATGGCGAACCATTAGAAGTAAAAGATGAAGAAATTTCTTTTAGTAAAGCACAAAAAGATGAAGTAGTAAAACTATATGAAGAAATGCTAATTGCTGTTAGTAATGAAATTACTTATGTACTTGATCACAAGGCTGATATGAATGAATCTTATTGGAATGATCTATTAACAAAAGAAGAGTATAAAGAACAAGAAGAAAAAGCCAAGAGGTTTTTAGAAGGTTTTAAAAACTTAGAATTAGATGAAACTGATAAGAGTTCTGTAAGAGCCAATCTGATTTACCTGATGAGACAAGAGAATTTAGAGCAAAATTTCCGCCCAGACTATTACCTAATATCGGCTATAAGGCCTAGTTATTACTTTAGGCAAGCGCCATGATTTATCCGTGTTCAATGAAAATTGATTTTTAATCCCTAAGGGATATTAACTCCCTTGGTTGGGCATCCCGACTCTTCCACGGGCGCTGAAGCTTACTCAGCAGAAGCACTGGGTCGGGGTTGGTTCATTTACTGAGGCTACCTTGACATTAATACAGTAGTAGCCTATTGATAAGAAGTTGTTTGAAGCGAGCTTCTAAAGGTTATAATATGTTTGCAAAGATCACTCAATCCCTCCATGAACTAGGCCAATTTGATGAAACAAACCTTTCCCTTTTTAAAGAAAGGTTAGAGGTTGTTCATATTCAAAAAGGCAAATATTTATTGGCAATAGGGGATGTTTGTAGTGAATTTTATTTTTTACAAAAAGGATCTTTTCGACATTACCATACCACGAGTGAGTATTTTGATGTTACAGCTAATTTATTTGTAGCAACCGACTGGGTGTTAGATCATAATAGTTTTACTTCAAGAAAGCCATCTCTCAATAAAATTGAAGCTTTTGAAGATAGTATACTTTATAAAATGAGTATAGATCAGATCCATGAGTTAATTGGTATTTCCCCAGCTTTCTTTGCATTGGGTAGAATTTTGGAAAAGGTAGCTTTTAACAACTACCATCAAAACACAAAGGACACACCTGAAGATAAGTATAGGACATTGTTATCGGAGAGGCCAAATATTATTCAAACATTTCCATTAAAGCACATTGCTTCTTATTTGGGGATGACGCCAGAAACATTAAGTCGTGTTAGAAGGAAATTAGCTGAAAAATGATTTTTTAATCAAAATGGATAAATGATTACTCTATCACTAAAACTAGGGTTTCTTTTTTTTAGCCAAAACCAATGATGATTTAGTTTAGAACCAATCCTACTTTTACTGCTAAATGGTGTTTCCTGAAAAACCTAAAAAGAGTAAGGGTTAATTAAAATAAAATCATGAAAACGAAATTAGATTTAACTGATTTAAAAGTGAGAAGTTTTGTAACAAATTGTGATGTCCGTTCTATGCAGACCGTTAAAGGTGGTGGTGATGAAGAGCCACCTACAATTGTGCGGTTTAATCTCTTAGGGTTTAATTCCCCGACCCTTGGGTCGTGTTAAATGAATATATTTGAAGATGAGTGAATATATTCACAAGTCTCACAATGTACCAGTTCTATTATATCATTTTGTATGCCCTTCAAAATATCGTCGAGTAATATTTAGCGAAGAAGTCGATAAGAGCTTGGTTTGGATATGCGATGAGATATCGAAACGCTACGAAGTGCACTTTATGGAGATAGGAACTGATGCAGATCACGTTCATTTTTTGATTCAGTCTGTGCCGACTTACAGTCCTACCAAAATAGTAACAATGTTGAAGAGTATTTTAGCGAGAGAGTTATTTAAGAAGCACCCTGAGATAAAGAAGAAGTTATGGGGAGGTAATTTATGGTCTTCTGGTTACTTCGTAAATACAGTGAGTAAGTTTGGGGACGAAAATAGTATTTCGAATTATGTGCGTGATCAAGGAAAAACCAAAGAGTACAACCTATTGCATGTTAACAAGCAACTAAACTTGTTCTAGCACCAGATACCCCGTACCCTTGGGTCGGGGTTGCTTCATTGTTATTTTTTTATCTATTGGATGGAATCATAGATTTCCCCCTATTCTTCAGGTTTATCGCTTGATCCCTAGTACTTACTAAATCAACTGCCAAAAGAAACAGAGGTTGTCGCACACTGTGGTATTAATAGTATTACTCATTATTTTGAATCCCAGGCTTTTCAGTTGTTGCCTTTATCTGTAAAGGCAAGTCAAATTTGAGGTGAATTTTTATACCTCAAAAGGAGATTATGCTTATTTAAAGGCTAGCTATTTAACGCTGATAAGTAGTTTTTATGGACAATTTGATAGATGGTCTTAAACTCCATCTAAATCTGACTCTGCCCTAGCTTAACTTTATTGATTATGGTCAAAATGGGTATCTTTTTTGGATACCGCATTTGGGGTATTTATAATCCTTTTCTTTACCACAAATTTGTTGAATAGCCGCTAAATACAACTTTTTAAAAGTAACAATATGATGAATTCAAAACAGTATATATTTCAGGTAGATTGTAATAGTCTAATTGATATTTATGAAAAAAACTTAGGACAAAACCCTCCTCTATCAAACCCTAACCCTGATAATACACAAGTCTTGGCAAATACTTATTTGTACGGAAGCGGCTGTTGTAAAACGGGTGCTGAAATAGAACAGTATGTAATTGATACAATTCAGAATATTCAAAGTGTGTACTTTACTATTATACCAAAAGATTTAACTGGGTCATGTCAGCTATTTATGGGAGAAATAACAATTAGCCAAAATGGTAAGCCTGTTAAAAAGTTACCACTACCAGAGAAGATGACAGGGTGTATGCTATCTCAAGAATCTATTGCTAAACTAAACATTGATGACACTTATTCTTTTGTAATAAACTTCTTAATAAACTATTTAAATTCTAGTGGGGAGGAAGTAACTATATCTATAGCAATAGATCCTAAATTACAAGTATCTCAGGGAGAACACTAAATTAGAAAGTTTATGACTTTTAGGTTATTATTACTACTTACTTTATTGTTTTCAGTTAACCTTGTTTATGGTCAAGACCAAAAAGAAGCTGATAGTCTAATAACCTTACTGGATCGAGGGATTAAATTCCCAGATTCAGTAGAAAATGAAATCTTATATGACATAGTTTCTTTTACATCTTCCCCAGATAATAAACTTAAATACGCCAATCTATTAATAACAAATTCTTATAATAATTTTTATGTGATAAAAGCATACCAATTAAAAGGTGTCGCTTATCGTTTAAAGGGAGACATTCGATTGTCACTAGAAAATTTGTTTAGAAGCGCTTCAATAGCCTCAGAAAATAAAATGTATGAATTTGAAGCGGAAGGTTACTTAGAAGTTGCAAGTACCTATACCTCCAACAATGATTTGGGTAATGCTTTGCATTATGAACAAAAAGGAGTTGATATTATTCGAAAAATAGAGGGAAGAGGACGAAGATTAGGAATAAGTCTTTTGAATATAGGATTGAGCTATCTTAATCTGAACAAAATAGATTCTGCTTTATTTTTGTATAATGAAGCAGAATCTATTTTCAATGAATTAAACCATACCATTGGTAAAGCTTATACAATCGGAAACAGGGCTTTAGCTTATAAGAAGCAAGGAAAGTTAGTAATAGCAGAAAAAGATTTATTGGCTGCCATTAAATTACTTGAACCATTAGGTGATCAATTTGGTATGTCTGATTATCATAATCATCTAGGAAATCTTTATTTTGAGCAAGGCAGATATGAGCAATCGATTAATCATACAAAGAAAGCTTTAATAATGAGCAGAGAGCTTGGCCTTAAAGAGCAAATAAGAGATGCTGTACTCTTACTTTCAAAACTATATACTGCAGAGAGAGATTATGAAAATGCATTGAAATACCAAGGACAATTCCTCTCTTATAAGGATAGCATTGAGAATTCAGAGCAGACCAAAAAAATAGCAGATATTAGAACTGAATTTGAGGTAAGTCTTAGAGAAAAAGAAATAAACCTGCTTGAGAAAAATGAAGCATTAAATAAGATTTACATTATAGGTGCTATTATTTTACTAATATTATCACTGGTAGTACTCTTGTATTTTCGACAACGATTTTTGAACACAAGGTTAATCGCAAGTGAAGAAAAACGCCAGCATAATGATAAAATTCAAGATCTACTAAAAAAACAAGAAACCAAAGCTTTGCAATCTATGGTAACTGGTAGAGAGAATGAAAGAAAACGATTGGCAAAGGATCTACACAATCATTTTGGAAGTTTACTTGCCACCATCAAAGTAAACATCAATGGTATTGAGGAAAATGCAATTCCTAATTATGATACCCTTTCAATCTTGGTTGATCAAGCTTGCTCAGATATGAGGAATATTTCCCATTCCTTGAATATGGGAATTTCTGAAAATTTTGGTTTGGTAGCGGCACTGAAAGAATTAACAGATCACCTAAAGCATGCTGATGATTTGAAAGTGGAATTTGAAGCTTCTATGTGTGATGGGTTGATGGATTCTGAGAATGAAATTCTTATTTACCGAATAGTACAAGAATTGATCAGTAATGTGCTAAAGCATGCAGATGCCTCCAAACTTTCTGTTTTATTGACTTGTTTTGAAGAGGAAGAACATGTTAATATTCTTGTTCAGGATGATGGAAAAGGATTTGACATTGAAAATGTAAAGGACAAACCAGAAGGGATAGGTTTGAACAGCTTAGAGCAATTGGTTGAAGAGTGTAAAGGAGAAATTACTTTTGATAGTAATCACGTGAGTGGTACCACAGTAAGTATTGATTTTCCAATAAGTTTAGAAACTAAACTAAATTAATCATGATCAAAGCACTTATTATAGATGATCATCCGCTATTTGCTGAAGGGATGAAGTCTATGTTTAAAACTGAGGATGGCATAGAAGTAGTAGCCATTATCCAGAATGGCCATTTAGCCCCGAAAATTCTAGAAGAACAAATAATAGATGTTATCTTATTAGATATAGACATGCCTATTATAGATGGCATAGCCACCATGGAATTGTTATTCTCTAAAGACTGTCAAGTGCCAATTTTGATGCTGACGATGCATCAATCTATGAAGTACATTAAAGAAGCTCTTAAAAAGGGAGCGCAAGGATATATTTTGAAAGATGCTTCTAAAAAGGAATTGGTAGAAGCAGTGACTCAAACTGCACAAAGAAAAAACTATTTTCACCCTAAAATTAGTGAAAAAGTTTTCGATTACTTCAGGGGAAAGAAAACGACCAAACCTGAAGGGCAAAACTTGTCAGAAAGGGAAGTGGAAATTATTAGCTGCCTGTCAAATGGGATGAATAGTAAAGCCATCAGTGAGGAACTTTTTATTAGTGAGCATACAGTAAGGACTCATAGGAAAAATATCATGCATAAATTGAGAGTTAAAACTTCTGCTGAATTAGTAAGGTTAGCTTTTGAAAGAAATATCATTGGTGTATAAGGTTTGGGAGTGAGGTTTTTAGAAAATGCCAGAATTAATTTATAGATAAAACAAAAAAGGACTGTCCTTTTAGGGTAGCCCTTTTTTGTTTTTACAGGTTTTACAGTTTTAGACTCAGGTTGTAGTTTCTTCAGATGTAATTTTAGTTCCGTCCATTCCCATTTTGGACATGGTTAATAGAATGCCCTAACAGAAAGGTTGTTTTAGATAGTTTTTAATGACCTTCATTACTAAATAACAAAAAGTGAAAAAGGTAAACATGGATTAGGGAAAAAATTCAGAAATATTTTAGATGTGCTGATATGGATTGGTTTTACCATCACTTAGTGCAGTTTACAACTATGCCTTGTTTATCTATTCAATTTCTTATTGACTATTCCAGTTACTTAAAAGCTAGTAAAGCTTTTAAGTAACTAAAGGCGTAGGAACATCCTACGCTTAGTAGAGGGCATGTTGCAGGAAAACAGTCCTTTTGGGTGTAAGGAGTAATGTTTAAATGATAATTTATAGATAAAATAAAAAAGGACTGTCCTTTTGGGACAGCCCTTTATTCTTTTTATAGGTTTTACAGTTTTAGACTCAGGTTGTAGTTTCTTCAGATGTAGTTTTAGTTCCGTTCATTCCTATTATAGAAATGGTTGACTCAGCCCCCAATGACAGTAGGT
>CALGOB010000022.1 GCA_937958005.1 uncultured Cyclobacteriaceae bacterium | reverse complement strand
GAAAAAACGGACGAAAGCTAGAGTTGTCAGCCCTTCGATTGATTTATAGGGGGTGTTTTTGAACTTCAGAAATAATCTTTGATTAAACGATATCAAGAGCAGTTTTTCTTCAATTTCAGTTTTACTTGGATGCCAGTAGTTTAGAATTGAGAAAAAACCTTTTTATTGGTATGTATGCGCAGGTATTTAATGCGTTTCCCCTGTTTATTCAGTTCTAGAATAGCATCTGTAGTAAATGCAATTTGATTTCCTGCTGCCTGACTTACTAATGGTGCTACAATAGTTACCTGGCTCTTCACAAATGGGATCCTCCCTGACTTATTGCTAAACACCCCAGTACTTGGATTAAAAGTAACATTCGCATTTTGGAATGTCGCCCCAAAATTGCATTGATGAAATTCGGTATTGATGATACCAATAGGAACCACATATTGGGCGTAATTTTTATTCTGTAATTGTTTTTTAAAAGTATGGATTGAGGCAAAGTTTTTTATATATGAAGCCCTGTATAATTCACTCCATGCTTGTTTAAAATGACTGAAACTGGAAGTATCTGTACGAGTCCCTTGATTAAAGGAATTTATCCCAGCAATAGGGAACACTCTATCAATTAAAAGATCCCCACCCAAAGGATGGGGAATTGTTATAACCCCTAGAAGGGGATGAAATTGCTTCTGTCCCCTAAGGAGGCTGAAGATGGAGTCCCCACTTAATTATTACTTTTTACCTTCTAGTTTCTTTTCCTGCTCCTCTTGGTATTTTATGTACTTCTTTATCATCTCAATATCTAAACCAACAGTATCTACACAATAACCTCTTGACCAAAAATGATTGCCCCAATAGGGACGTTGTTTCAGCTGTTTAAATTTGTTCAATACACGAATCGCTGTGCGACCTTTTACTGTTCCTACAAATGTAGATACTGACACTTTTGGTGGTATCAAAACCTACAAATGAACATGGTCTTCCTGTACATTTAACTCTTCAATTATACAGTGTTGTCGTTCCGTAAATCCACGAATGCAACTTATTACTTCTTCTCTTATTTCTCCTTTTAATATCCTGTACCTATATTTAGGTGTCCATACCAAGTGATAGCGACAGCTCCACAAAGTATGTGATAATTTTCTAAATCGACTCATATGTTTTTCTTTCTCTAGTTGTGGGGACAACTTTTGAAAGTTAAACTTGAGTCACATACTTTGATGGCAAACCCATGTAAAACATCTCTGACCACCTTCTTAGAAGGTGGATTTCTACAGTGATATTAAAATATTAGAAGTTATAGGGGTTTTTCTTAAGTTTTGAATTCGATCATCCACACTATTTGTAAAATTTTGAGCATTGGCATAAAAAAAACATAAGTGTAAGATTATGATAGCAGTAATTTTTTTCATAATTATATTAATCAGTAATTGTGTTTTTAATGGGTTTAGAACCAATAGTTTAAAGTATCAGAATATATCAGGACTCCTATTTATTAGTTTGTCCATCTACATTATCGATAAGGTTTAATGATGTAATTGGATGAATTTTTGTAGGCTTTTTAAAGTAAAATAATTAACGTAGCGGAGAAGAATTACCTGTTTACTTTCAAAAAACAAACGGCAATACCGGAAATGATTAGCTGAAAGAGGTTTAACAATTTCAGCAATCATTACCTTGATTAAATAAGTTCTTTTATAAAAATTACTCATCTATTTTCAATTAGATCGACATAGGCCAAAACTAAAGGTCTGAACATATTGATTGTCCTGAATTATCCAAAATGCTTAAAATTGGACATAACGAAATGATTTAAGCAGTGCAATTACGTGTTAAATTTTAATGTTATAGTCATAAAAGCCTATCCATTATGGTTGTGAAAGATTTGCTTGGCCAGCCCACGCCGTCACAGTATAACTGGGGCAAACCCTTGCTGTTCTCTCACGTAAAATCTGTCCTATTTCTGGCAGTTTGGATTATTCTGGACACTTTAACTATCAAGTGAAACTAAATTTATGCTTCGGTTAAATAGCCTGTTAAGTTGGTTAGCATTAACAGCAGGTAGAATAGTGAGACACATTTTTTGGGTGTCTTTAAATGACCAAAGAATTACTAACAATTAACGTTATATGATGAAAAACATTAAAAACTTAGGCAAAATCTTGAGCAAGATTGAGCAAAGAAAAATCTCTGGTGGTGATGAAAGAGAAGTATTCAGGACTGTATGTGAAGAACCGTCATGTTGCTATACCGTTCTAGAATACTCTTTTGATAGATGGGTTCATAAAGAAGTTTGTTACGGTGGATCAAACTAAGGTTAGCAAGAATAGTCAATTAAATGAAATCGTCTAAAATATTTTGAGGCGATTTTCTTTTCGTAGCTCCATCTATCTTTCATTTATCTATTGTGTACTTATCATTTTTGTTGAGTAGGCCAACTTTTCATTGACTTGAAGATTGGACTTATAGGTTAATTAATTCTTTTTAGCCAATTCATCCAATCTTTTCCTACAGTAGGCCAGTTATAGGTTTCATAATCTACTTCACCATCTTCTTTTAAATCAAAGTAGTTATGTTCTTTACCAGAATAGGGAATGAAACTATAATTTTCCAACTGGTATTCTATAGTCTTTATCCGTAAATACTCATTAAGCAGATTGTTTGCATCTCTAGTACCATAGGTCACTAGGACGGGAATTTTTAATGAAATAAGCTGATCCATTTGAGATTTCGAGAAGGAATAAAAGTTTCGGTAGGTAATTCCTCCAGGAACAACTGGGATACTATCATTTTTATTTGAGACTGCTTTTTTCCAAAAGTCTAATTGACCTTGGATATATTGCTCTTGTTCTTCTCCTCCATTGTATAGTTGGTTGATCGTTTTTAAAATCCTTCCTAAGGGGCTCCCGCCAGAGTATATTAAATGAGTGATCTTTTCATACTTGCTTGCCATATCAACTGCTACTATACTTCCTTGCGAGTGTCCAGCAACTACTAGTTGTTTATTGTCAGTCCAGTCTTGCTCTAATAAATAAGCTAGGACTTTTATATTCCTCCGTGTATAGTAATCTAAGTGATCTTTCCTATTAAATTCAATGGGAGTTAATCCAGTTGAGTCCTTGTACATAAATCTCCTTCCTAATATTCTTTCATCCCCAATTAGCGGAATGCCCGGTTTATTGATTATTACAAGGTGATAATCATTTATGAAATCTATAGTATCAAATGGGAATACTCCATAAACATGTTTGCCATCATGTTTAAAAGTAGGCTGTGGTAGACTTCCTTCACAAAAAAGAAATAGTGGCTTCTTAATTCCCTCTTCTCCGTTTTTAGACTTTACCAGAACCTGAACCAGTTCATTATCAATAGAAATCTCTAAATGCCTAAAACCAGATTGAGTAGGAGTCGGATCTTTTTCTTGTCCAAACAAAACATTTAAACTGACAAAAATCATCCACGATGAAAGAAATGCTTTTTTAAATTTAAAACTCATAAATAGAATAATTTTAACCCCTAAGGGATATTAATTCCCCGACTCTTGAGTCGATCATTAAATTATTGCCCATAGATACTCCGTACCCTTGGGTCGGGGTTGGTTCATTAAAAAATTGGCTGCAATAGATAGTTGAAAATGACTAACGTTTAAAGATCGTTTATAGTTTGATAGATTTCAATAAACGTGTCTTTATTTTCTATTAAAGGTACTAAAGTGGACAATGAGCACGTGTGTACATAAATCAACAAATTATTTTTTTCAGTTTTCCTGTTTACCTTTCCAAAAGCTCGACATCTGTTAGTAAGGAACAATATGAATCCAATGCAAAAAACAATTGATATGAACAACACACTAAAAGCCTTATATAAAAAATGTCCCAACATGAAAAGGCTTATGAAATCTTACGGCTGTCCATCATCAGATGCTGAGGATATTTTTCAAGAAGCATTATTAATCTTTTCCAGAAAAGTTTCAGACTCATCTTTTGACCTTACTACAGAACCATTTTTCTATGTAAAAAACACCTGCAAATTACTTTGGTTTAACCAAATGCGGAAAGAAGGGAAAAACCTTAAAACTGAATTACTAGAAAATATCGCGGAATATAATGATGATTGGTTTCAAAAAGAAATGAAGCTTCAAAACATTGAGAAAGCCATCACCCAGATTGGTAAACAATGTCAAGAGTTATTAAAACTATTCTATAGTCTAAAGTTTAGTATGACCGACATAGCCAAGAAACTAGGTTTTAGCAATGATAAAGTAGCTAAATCTCAAAAATACAGATGTATTAGCAAATTAAAGGATATCATTCGCTCACAGAAATCTCTAGTCCAATAAACTTATAGTTATGATCAATCAAGAAACAACACGACTAATAGATCAATATTTATCCAATGAAATGTCAGAAAATGACAGAATCATATTTGAAGAACGCATTAAACAAGAGCCAGAATTACAGGTAGAAATAGCACTCCAAAAAGATGTAATTGAAGGGGTTAAGCGTTTGGCCGACCGTGGGAAGATAGAGCGAATAAAAAGGCAATTTCATCTTAACAGATTCCTTAAATGGGGTGGGATTTCATTTATAAGTATGGCAATTATTGTCACAATTGGATATTTCGCAGTACTAAAAACAGACAATAAATTAGGTGAAGAAATTCAATCTATTAATGCACCACTTCATAACGTGAAAGGAGCTCCTTTGAGTATTACTATTGATCCTTCCTTCAAACAAATTGTAAGCTTTGATAACGGCACGAAAGTAGAATTACCTAAAGATGCATTTGTAGATGAAAAAGGCAATACAATAAATAAAAAAGTAGCCCTTAGTCTCAACACCTACAATTCAACTGCTGAGATAATTGCATCTGGTATTCCAATGACTTATCATGAAAATGGAGAAAAGTCAGAATTTGTAAGTGCAGGAATGTTTAATCTTTCTGGTAAGGTAGGCCTTGACGATGTTTATATCAGAAAAGGGGAAAATTTAGTCATTAATTATCCAACCAAGGTATTCGGAGATGATTTCGATTTTTTCCATTTTGAAGAAGTAAAAGGAGATTCCCTATCAAAAGGATCATGGAAAAAACTCAGCAACAAAGGAACAGAAGATATTTCCAAAGAGCTGATTATAGATACTTTCAAGCTACAATTTGCAAGTAAAGACTACCCAGAACTAGCTCCCTTATCAACCATAGACTGGAAACTGGGTACCACTTATGCAAACCCAAAAAGTATGGATAACAAGTGGGTACTCGACAAAAAATGGACTTCTATCGAGGTTTCTCAACCCAGGTATGGTCTTGCCGATAAACTAATTGATGCAAAAATTCAGTATAAATTCGGTTATCCAGCCTACAAATCATTGCATATAACAAATGACAGCAGTAGGATCATCATCTGTAGTGCCACTCATCTAAAGATTTTTTCTAGAGAAGGAGAACTTATAAGAACCATTGAGGGGATTAGAGAAACAGATTATGAACCATACAAAATACTAGGTAAAAAATACCTACTGGTGAAAAGGGAAAATGATGATGCTATTTATACTTTGGACGGCCAACAAATAGGACAACTACCCAAATCTCATAATCATCAATTGAACAACTCAAAAGAGGTAATAGCCTACAGAAAAGCAGGTCAGGATTATTCAGTATATATTTCTACCATCAGTGGAAAGCAAATTGCCGAAATAGAGCTGAACAAAAACTCAAAAGCTTCAGGGCTTCCTTGGATTAATAAATTATTCCAAAATTTTCTCCTTACCCCTAAAGACCAACTGATTGTTACAAGCTCAGATAGAATAGCAATTTATAACCTAGATGGCAGCAAAAGGAAACAAAAAAAAGGAAAATTCAGAAGTCTAAAAACTTCCATAGTAAATAAGTTATTAATAGAAGAACTAGATGGAACGCTAACCATATGGGATTATGAAAATGACACAGAAGTAAGATCAAAAAAAATGGACTTTAATTTGAGAAATGATAAGAAAGAAAATGGAATACCATATCCCGATTATTTTATGCTTAAAGATTCCCCTTATGTATTGATTAATCAAAGTTCAATGAAACGATCTTTACTTTGGAATTATAAAACAAACTCAACTTCTGAGCTACCATTTTATGTTCCATTTAAGTACTATGAATGGGACAAGCTACCAGTTAATATTTTAGAAGGGTATGATTTGGTTAACAATACTTATCATAGCTATGACGTCGACAAAAATGAGGAAATTCTAGTCGTTCCCAATATAACTTATTCTAGAGGTGATGAAATTGGCACATTTGTTTCAATATCCAAAGACCAGAATCGTGTTTTAGTGAATGGCAACAAAAATCCATTATATTATAATTTTAACAAAGGTCTAATTATTGAATTCAAAAAGTTTGACTCCTTAATATACACTGCGGGATTTATTGACAATGAACGAGTTTTTACTATTTCAAGTGATGGTATCTACAGAACTTGGGACAAAAACGGAGTAGAATTATCCAACAAAAAACTTCAAGGTATTCCATTTGATTATGCTTATGGATTTAGAGGAAAGATAGAATCTGTAAATTCAGTACATAATTCACGTTATTTCCATAATTATGAAGGGGAGTTATTAATCAATGCTGGCAATTCCTACAATCATCATTTTTTGGATGACAAAATTCTATATATCAATAAAAGTAAAAAAGGTGCTTTAAGTCCATTTTTTAATCTGAATCCCAGACTTTATCAACTCAATCTATATACTAAAAAGGAAGGATTCATTACCTATGTTTACCTGAATGATCTAGACCTACAAAAAATCAATCAATATAATTCCGTATTAATCCGTAGAGCAAATGATGAGAAAGACCGTCAACAAAGAGAAACCATGATGGTCAGAAGATTTAAAATTAATCAATTTGGTCTATACAATTGGGATAAGTTATTGAAGGAAGAAAATCTTCTTATCATTAAAGCTAGTTTTGATTTTGGAACCCCAGTTGAATATAGTGATATGAATGTTTATCTAATTACTGACTTAGATGGCAAAGCTGTAATCAGGTACTCAGAAAGAACATGGGAAAATTTCAGAATATCTCCAGATCTGCGAAACAAGTTAATTGCAATACTTCCGGAAAATAAAATTGCCATTTTTAGTCAGGAAGATTTCGAGAAAATCGATTTCGAAAAGGTTAAAATAGATAAAACCGTCAAGTTCAAGATGCAAATAATAGATCAACCTATTACTGATCTAATAAGTCTAGAAAAAGCAATTCAATAAAATGAACCAACCCCGACCCAAGGGTACGGGGTATCTATGGGCAATAATTTAATGATCGACTCAAGTCGGGGAATTAATATCCCTTAGGGATTAAACAATAATTGAGAGTTCTTATTTGTATTCAAAAGTTCTCATTGGATCTAAAACATTGTGAGAGCTTAAAAGGTATTTAGCAGAAAATCAAATACTAACCGATGTCTAATTCTTCCTCCCTATTCCTTAAAATAAGGTCAAAACGTTTATATCAGAGCAATAATTAAATAAGCAATAATTGATAACCTAATCTCCAATATCACGTTTTAAATATATGATTTCATTTAAAATAGAATACTTCTAAACACATCTATTTTAAAAATTTTTAAGCAAAATGTTTGTTTGTATTGAATATCAACGACACACACAACAAGTCCATAGGTAACAATCAGGATCTCATAGAAGATTTATTATCTTCTCATGGATTAAAAAGGACGCCCATAAGAATCAAAATTCTACAAGTTTTTTTAACCAAAAACTATGCTCTTTCGGCAAAAGATTTAATTGAAAACTTAGCAGCAGGACATGATCGTGTTACTATCTATAGAGCATTAAATTCTTTTGAAAAGCAAGGCATTTTACACATTGCATCAGAAGACCATTCCGGTATAAAGTATGCTATTTGCAACCATTACTGCCCTAAAGAATCACATGCTGATCAACATGCACATTTCGTCTGTGGGAATTGTCAGCAAACTTACTGTCTAGAAACTGTTCAAATACCAGATGTAAAAGTCACCGAAGGATTTCATATCGATAAAGTTAGCTTTACTATGTCTGGCACCTGTAAAAACTGCATAGGTTAGAAACAAGTCAACAAATATTCATCCAAAGAATCTGAAATATAGCTTATTAATCTTTTCCCCGATAAAATTGATGAGCATTCTCAAGACGACTCATCAGCAAAATGTAAATCGCTCATATCTCTAAAAGAGGTCAAATCCTAATGTAAGAATCCAAAATTAAGTTCCCTCCAAATTATTTATTCATCATTTTAGCAATTTTATTTTTCTAATCTGGTTTTCGGTTCTATCTGTGTCTTTTTAAAGACACAAATCCACTTATTCATTCTCAATAGATACAAATATTATAATAAAACACATTCAAATTGCATTAATCATAATAAAATCATTTAAAAATTAAGTAATTTTTAAATGCAACTTTGTTGCATTTAAAAATGAAATTAGTATATTACCTCATCTTAACTACTAAAATTTAATATTATGAAGATGAAAAAGTTGCTAATGGCAATCTTTGCCATGACGTTTATTATTTATTCCTGTAATGACAATGAAACAGGATTAGATGAAATTGAAATCATTGAGGAAGGTTCAGTTTCAAAACAATACATTGTCGTATTCAAAGATGGTGCTGTAACTTCGGGAAGAACAGACGAACCTAAGTTTACAAGCAGAGATTTGAAAGCTGATTATTCTTCAGAGAAAAGAATCTTAGCCGAAAATGAAATGCAAGTATTCTTTAAGGAAAATCAAATAAGTCCTGATAGAATTCAAATGCAATACACTTCTGTTTTCAGTGGATTCGTAGCTAAACTTAATTCTGAAGAAGTAACTAATCTTAGAAATAATCCAAAAGTTAATTTTGTTGAAGAAGACAGGATCATGACTCTTGATGTAGAAGTTGAAGCAGTTTATAAGGAAGGTGAATTACCTGCTAGTAACGGTAGAACTGAAGCTCAAACTACTACTTGTGCTATCCAAAATGCTGCTGGTGCTGCAAACGGCGCCAACAAAAACACTTGGATTTGGATCGTAGATACTGGGATTGATTTAAATCATCCTGATCTAAATGTAAATACTCAGTTCTCAAGATCTTTTGCTGATGGCAGTGCTGATGATGCAAATGGACATGGTACGCACGTAGCTGGTATTGCTGCTGCAAAAAGTAACAGTATTGGCGTAGTTGGAGTATCTGCAGGTGCTACTGTAGTTGCTGTTGATGTATTAGGTAATGGATCTGCACCTACCTCTACCATAATCAGAGGAATGGATTATGTTGCAGCTAATGACATTTCCGGTGATGTAGTGAATATGAGCTTAGGCCCACGAAACAGAACTGGCTGTTCGGGAAATAGTGCTTACAGAAGTGCCCTAGAAAGATTAAATGATCAATCGTTGGTTGCATTAGCTGCTGGAAATTCTTCAGATGATGCTAGCTTCTATGATCCAGCATGCCAAAATCTTAAGGGCATCTCTAAAAACTAAAAGGTTGCTTTTCATTAACTTTAAGGCATGAAGAAAAAATTTAAACGCCATAAAGCAGCAGGGTTATTTGATCAGGATCTACGCTTGAGTAAGTTGTCTCAGCTAGGAGATCCATTA
>CALGOB010000021.1 GCA_937958005.1 uncultured Cyclobacteriaceae bacterium | reverse complement strand
GATTGTAAACTGGTAAAACATTGGGATGGTAGCTCAACTGGAAGAGCACTAATCTGCTAGATTAGAGGTTAAAGGTTCGATTCCTTTCCATCCCATATTTTTCAAAATATCAGAGTGATAGCTCAATTGGAAGAGCGCCAGCCTGTCACGCTGGAGGATGTAAGTTCGAATCTTGCTCACTCTATTTTTGTGAAAAGTAGAAATATGTATTGAAATTGGAATAGGTATCCTTTCTCATCTATTATTATATTTGAATTACCTCAAAATCAATCAAAATACTTTAATTGGGACGATAAAGAATTTAATCAATATTGATAAAATAGGCATTCTTTTTTACCAACTCAGTGTTTCTGTAGCTCCTCTAAGATTACTTCTAGTTCCGTTCTCGTTTTTTTGATTTTAGCTGCTAAATTATCCAGTACTTTTTCTTTATTGTCTTCATTGAATGCAAAATCTGAATCGTTTAGTACTGCAAATTTCCATTTCATCATGACCCTTATTTCTCTCCAGCTTCTCATATGCTATTTTTGTTAAGTTGCTTCATACCTTCCTGTAAATCAGGAAACTTGTTATATATCATGTCTATTAATTTATTGCATCCATGTTTTAAAACATCTGTAGTCGGGAGCCCAAAGGTTTTTTCGTAGTTTTTTACAGTAGTATCTATTTCTTTTTTTGTCATATTTTCATGGTTAATGGTAATGGCCATCACAGATGATCCTATAAACCCTTCTATTAAATTAATCTCTGATTGCAAAGAGTTCATTTTTATATTCGGGAAAGTACAGAAATTTTGTCTTTTAGGGGCATGTTGGATGATAATTCCTTTTGGTTTTGAACCTTTCAGAATGGCTGCTGAAGATGTATAGGAGGGATGCCCTAAGGATCCTTGTCCTTCAACAATAACAATATCAGGGTTTTCATTTTGAACGGCTTCCAGGATAGCATTTTCAACTTCCCCTGTAGCATACCCTGAACTCAGCATATCTATTGCGGCACCATATTTGGCTCCTTGCAGTAGACCAGTTTGGCCAGTTGCTATAAATGCAACATTTAATCCCTCTATTTTGAGTGCTTTCACTAGCTTTTGTGCAGTAGTACGTTTACCAATTGCACAATCTGTTCCCATGATGGCAATTACAGGTGTCTTTATACGGTTTATTTTTCCTGTAAAATGGTGGAGCTTATCTTTTGAAATTGGCTTCCTGACATCCGTTATGGTTACTCCAAATTCTTCAGCACAATCAATAAATTCTGGATCTTCGGATAAAAACTCTGGTAGGCCATTGATTATATTCATGCCATTTTCCATGGCTTCAAAAAACACTTGCCTTTCTTTTTTACTTAATTTAGGTTTTGATGGTGCAAGTCCATAAATAAAATAATCTGGGTGATATTCCAGTGTTTCCAGTGCAGAATCAATGCTGGAGAAGATTGGTGTTTCATTTGTTTCTCCTTCTAATATGTTTTCTGCCATCTGATGGGCTTTTGAACTATCGATTATACCAATGATTTCATACTTTTCAGAATGACGTAACAGACCATTTGCTACTTTGCCATCATTTTTGCCGAATTGATTTTCACTATAGACTATTGCTTTTAATTTCATTTTTATAATTTTTTGAGTATTGCCGATCATTAATAAAGAGAAACATTTAACGATTTATTAGAGTAAAGCAACATATGATATTGATTGCCCTCTTCAAATAGAAATTTCACATCATATGGCGCATTTAAAGTGTTATGAGAAATATTAAACTCTTTTTCAACTATTTCTATGTATGCCTTAAACACAAGATCAAAGTTTGAAATAGATAAATTATGAATGGCTTTAGAACTACCTTTTAGCATTACATGAACCTTAAGCTCTCTTCTTAAAAGACGGTTTTTATACCCTATGAACTTGGTGATTCTCCTAAAAAGCATTCATCACTTACCTAAATTTTATAATGTCATATTTTGCGTGCCGTTCTTTTTTACCAATAGCCCAGTTCACATTGCCATAATCAAAGTGCCAATACTCTTGAATATCCATGACAAAGTCTTCTTTTAGAAATAGATCGATTAGCAATTTCCGATTCTTCTTTGCCTCGTTAGATATGTCAGGATGGTAAGGGTAACATTTCTCACTGAGATCTATGTTTAAGCCATCATTGGTTCCAAAGTCCATCACACAATCATTATTTTGATCATAGATTAAGGCATCTATGGCACCTCCTGTAGCATGCAGTGATTTAGTCTCTGGAGCTACAAAACAGGAGACTTTATTTTCGATTTCATTCAAATCCATATCAGGGTGTATCCTTTTCATAAAATCCACTTTATTATTCCAAATGCGCCTTTGATGTTCAAATGACCTCCAGGCAGAACGAATAATCAGTGTTTTATCCTGCTGGCTTAGCACCTCACTTATTTTTTTGATCTTATTCACCATGCTTTCTCTCACTAGGTAAGCATACCCTTTCTGGATAGATGGTTCAAACATTAAATCGAACCCTGTGTCTTTTAAGCTGACCATCGGAGTATTATCCTCTAAAATTGTAATGGTTGGAATAAGTTTTTCATTCAAAAGGACTTTCTGATCTATTTCTTTGCAGTAATCACTTGCACTCAATTGATTCATCATATTGTTTAGTCACATAAGGCGAAGTCATGGCAGACAGCAGTGCACCATAATTAAGATGAAAACTTACTTCATCGCCTATTTTAAGAATTGTTTGTTTTACATTTAATATTAAGTGGTCACTGCTGGCACCAAGGATGTCAATGTCTAAATAAGGAATCAACCCTGAAACAGTTACATCCTGTAAGCCTATGCCCAGAATAGCTCTTCTCATCAGGCCTTGATCTTCAAAGACCGGTATCTCGCCAAAGGCATTTTGACCAACTTCTCCATAAGGTAAAGAAGGCTTTGTTTTTATTTCTATTACTTCACCTATCAGTTTAAATGCATCGGTAAATAATTTAGGGATAATGGTTCTGTGAAGTGGTTCACATCCTAAATAAATGGATTCACCAATCCGCAAATTGTTCACCCGTTTCACGTTTTTGGTTTTTGAAAACCAATTATAATTAGTAGAACCACCACCAGAAATAAATTGCAAGCTTAAACCAAATGCTTCTTCAAGTTCTCCAGCAATTGCTGATAGCTGAGACATATTTCCTTCATCTGGTTTAATTCCTCCAAAGCATGCTAGATTAGTGCCAATTCCAACTAATTCAATCCCTTCTAATTTAACTATTTGAGTAACTATTTCTGTCACATCAATAGGCATTATCCCTTCTCTTAAATCCCCTAGCTCTATCATTAAAATGACTTTATGGCTTTTCTTTTGAGCTATTGCATATTTTGAAAGTATTTTAATGGTTAGTAATTCAGAGTTTAAACTGATATCAGCATATTTCACCACTGTTTCTACTTCACTGATTAGAGGTGCTCTTAGCAGCATAAATTGTGCTTTGATACCTGCTTCTCGCATGTTCTTAAGATTGGAAACCCTTGAGTCTGCAAGTGTTTCTATCCCGTTTTTTAACAAGGTTTCAACAATGGCAGGGTCTCCACATACTCCTTTTGTAACACCAATTACTTTAATGCCTTTAGCTCCGTATAGGGCGTCTAACATTCTCACATTATGACCAATTCTTTCAAGGTTGATCTCTATTCTTGGGCTTGCCATTTTGGAGTAGATGACTTAGAAAGGTTTGGGAATAATTCCAATAAAGATTTAACCAGCTTACCACATCCATTTTTGAGGACATCTGTGACTGGTAATTCATATTTACTTTCATATGTGGTAATAGTTTCAGTAATTTCCTCATCGGTCATGCCTTCATGGTTAAGGGTTATGGCGATTACTGGGGCTTTTGAAAAAACTTGCAATAAGTTAATTTCACTCTCCAGAGTTGGCATTGGGAGGTTTGGGTAATCACAACGATTAATTCTTTTAGGAGGATGTTGAATGATAACCGCTTTTGGCATAGCTCCTCTTAGGATCGCACTTGATGAGGTAAAAGCTTGATGGCTCAGTGCACCTTGACCTTCCACAACAATGATGTCAGGATTTTCTTTATCAGCATTTAAAATAGCATTTTCGATTTCACCTGTGGCATAGCCTGAAGTTAAAACATCAATAGCAATACCGTATTTGGATCCTTGTAATAAGCCAGTTTGGCCTGTAGTTACAAATAGGGCTTTTATTCCTTCTGCTCTAAGTGCTTCTACCAGTTTGAGTGCAGTAGTTCTTTTTCCTACCGCACAATCAGTACCTGATACTGTAATTACAGGTGTTTTAACTGTTAAGATTTCTCCAGTAAAAATATGTAAATCCTTCTTTAAAGGAGGTTTCCTTACATCATGAATGATGACCCCGCACTCTTTGGCTACTTTGGTATATGCAGGATCATCTGTTAGAAAATGAGGCAGTCCATTTACGATGTTCATGCCCATTCTCATAGCAGTGAAAATTACCTCTTGCTGTTCTTTGTCAAGACTGGGGGTGAGTGGAGCTATTCCATAAATGAAATATTCTGGGATTACATTCAGGTTACTGATCGCTTCATAAATATTTTGATAGAGTGGTATGCCATTAGATATACCATCTAAATACTCACCTGCATCAAGACCCGCTTTGGTACTGTCAATAACCCCTACAATGTCGTATTTTTCTGATTGCCTTACTAGGCCATTTGCAACTTTACCATCCAATTCCCCAAATTCATTTTCACTATATATTATTGCATCTTTTTTCATCTCTACCTCTTGGTTTATTTCTTATGGATATTAATTTCCCGACTCATTTGTGAGCACTAAGTCCTTCGTCAGAAACTTAGGTTACTGAAGATAACTTCTCAGAAGGGGAGTCTATCATTTAGATATTGCTTATAGATTACCCTGTGCCCTTCAGGGTAATTCATATTTTGTTTATATAAGACCATCCCTTATAATTCTAATATTTACTTTTCTACTATTTCACTTTCAAACAGTGCTAATTCCTTTCGGTTGGGTTCATTGAAAAATTTACAGTAGTAGATTCTGTCAATATATCGCCTTACGACTAATTTGACATCAGGCTTTATTTTTGCATACACTGCATCGCCAGCCTTGTATTTGTTTTCTTTCATCATTGGTATTTATAGATTGACATCTTCATAACCACTTTTTATAATGGTAGATAGGATTTTGAATCGCTCATTTGCTTTCATCTTATTTGTAGAATGAGCAGGTATAATCATGATTTGCCCTTTTTCAAGTAAAGTAGATTGTTCATTAATAATTACTTCAGCTACTCCGTCAATTACTTGTATTAGGTTATCAAAAGGAGAAACTTTGGTAGCCAGAATTTCTCCGGTGTCAAATGACGAAATACTAATGTTTCCAGTCTTTTTCTTTACAATTGACTTAGTGACAACTGCCCCAGGAATATAGTCTACTAAACCCACAAGTTGCTGAGCTTTTGAATGTTCTAATTCAGTATTTTTCATTTAAAATTCAGATAAATAACATTCATAAAAACCAGAAAGAACCTAACAAAAACTAGAGATGATATATTTTTTGACAATATCACCACAAAAACAGCATTCTTTTAGAGACAATATTAAAGTCTACCGTTAGGTCAGTAGCATAAAAAACTATTCTATATATGCTATACAATAACATATTTCTCTCTTAGACTAATGGAAATTGGATAGGCAATTTGAATTGGTGGGCTTATTAATCCCTGCTTGCTTTGTCCTTACGTTTAGCAGCTTTGTCAGCACGCTTTTCTTTGAGGGTTTTAGTAGGTGCAGTTTTACTTGTTTTAGCTTTTCCTTCTTTTTCCTTTGACATAATTCTATGATTAGATTGTTTGAAAACTGGTCAAAATTGATAGCATTCTAATGATACAAAGGTCAGTGAATTAGGCTTGCAATGTGTTATATACAAACAGAGCAGTGTTACATATATCCCATGTTTTGTATTATCGGATGTTTTTAATCCCTAAGGGATATTAATTCCCCGACTTGAGTCGATCATTAAATTATTGCCCATAGATACCCCGTACCCTTGGGTCGGGGTTGGTTCATTATATGAGTACAAATACCTTATAATTGTCGTTCTGCTGGTTTTTCTTGTCAGGCAATCTTACCTAGATGCATAGTAAAATAAGATCTTTTTCTTTTGATATCATAAAATAATAAACCAATTGCTTATAAATCTTCTAAATTGGTCTTGCGTTTATCTTTCAATTTTCTGTAAAAAGTAGGAGTTAATCCTGTAATTTTTTTAAATTGACTAGATAGATGTGCCACACTGCTATAATGCATTTTATAGGAAATTTCTGTGAGGTTTAATTCATCGTAAATAAGTAATTCTTTCACTCGTTCTATCTTATGGATGATAATGAACTGTTGGATTGTAATGCCCTTGACTTCAGAAAAGGTATTGGCAAGGTACGTGTAATCATAACCAAGTTTCTCACTGAGATATTCAGAATAGTTGACTCTGGGGATTTTGTCTGAATAATGGATCATTTCTGTGATCACATTTTTGATCTTTTCAATTAAGATGTTTTTTTTATTATCTAATAATTCTAATCCGGATTTTGATAAATTGATTTTCAATTGATTTCGTTGTGAAGGTTTAATATCCTCCAATATTTCAATCATACCTAGTTCAACTATTACGTAATTTAATCCAAGCTTTTTTAGTTCTTCTTTAACCATCATTTTGCATCGCAAACTGACCATGTATTTGATATATAATTTCATATGGATCTTTTTTCGAAATGAGTCTATCAATTCCGATGCAATTGAATACTAAAGATAAATGCCTAGCATAGATTGTATTTTAACTATGCTTTTGAAAGAGGCCTTCTTTTGTGGAGAAGAAGTATATTATTTAATACACTTAAATCTCTTTTAGATCTGTAAAGATAGAGATAATCTAAGCGTACTTGACATATCATCTCAAAATAGGTAATATTTAATACATTAAAGGTTATCTCGGTTAAATAGTTACAGCTTTCTTTCTGTTATTATGCTAAACTTTTAAATTCATAATCTGTTGACAGATTAATCAAGTAAGCTTATCAGACTAAATGATTCCAAACTCTATTGTGATAATGTGTATTAAATCAAGGTATTTTTTTTGTAGCCTAATCAGAAAAACCTTAAAAAATCAATTTTATAGATTAACTTATTGCCCTGTAGGGTTAAATGCCCTGTCCTTGAGTAAAACCATAGAAGTACTTTAGTTATGAAAATATTGATTACTTTGATCATCATTGGCCTCTATTTTTTTGTGAATATCATCGTGAAATACAAGATCGGTAAGGCATATTATATAAATGAATATCGTAGAAAATTCCACAAGAAGTTCATTTGGTATATACCTTTTATAGCGCCTTTAATCCCTAAGGGATATTAATTCCCCGACTCT
>CALGOB010000020.1 GCA_937958005.1 uncultured Cyclobacteriaceae bacterium | reverse complement strand
ATTAGACTTTTAAGAGAAAATCATAAATGGCTATTAGATAGCTGCCTAACCCGAATAATTCGGGAAATAATTATTAGAAAAACTAAATGGTTGACCATCAACGTAATCGATTCAGTAGAGTAAAATTGACATTCCTCAAATTTGGGCTATGTTAATTCTTAAGTTTTTCATCATAAAACTTAGTAAATCAATTACTTAATACGAAAGGTCATGGTTTGTCATGAATAATGCAGGCTAAATTCTGATTTGCAACGCAAACATAGTTTCCATTATGGTGAGTAGGAAATTAGGATTTAAGTGGCTAGATGACTGTTAGTTATGGTTTGCATCTAATTTCTATTGCATCATTCGGGTTTAATGATGAGGTTATCCCTACTCGTATTTTGGATGAGATGTAAAACTCTGGTGATAGTTCACCAGAGGGCTTAAAAACATTAATTGGTGATCCATTGAATCAGCCATTTATCAAGAAACCATCAAAATTAAAACTGTAGCTTCAATTAGAAAAAAAATGCAACGATTAGGTATATCAATTACTGAAATAACTACAACTTGAAATGGAAGTTAGATGGAATGATGTATTAAACTATTAAGAGAAAATTATTGTTATCCGAGAAAAAGGAGTAATACCAATTTAGGTATAAAAGATCCATATCTATTAATAAAATTAATATTTGCCATGCGTTAAAAATACTCACCATAGCGATGTTATGCTTGCGTTTTTTGTCCCAGCAGGGAACTGCTTTGTCAAAAACAAATTCAATGAAATATCTTATACGCCCCCACAAACATAAATTAGTATTATCCACCCCTTTCAGGGATCAAACTCATGCTTGGTATCCACTGAAGCTCTATATGTAGCTAGATTTAAAAAAAAAGGCAGCTATTAGCTACCTATCCCATTTTATATATTTACTTACGAAAATTAATCAGCCAAAGCTGCTACACCAGGCAAGACTTTACCTTCCATATACTCTAATAAAGCACCGCCTCCTGTGGATACATATGAAACGCGATCTCCATAACCTAGAATATTTACAGCCGCCGCTGAATCACCTCCTCCAATTAAAGAAAAACCGCCATTTTCAGTAGCTTCTACTACTGCATTAGCTACCGTATTAGTACCTTCTGCAAAAGAACTCATTTCAAAAACTCCCATAGGCCCATTCCACAAGATTGTTTTTGACTTCTTGATCACCTCACTAAAAACTTCTCGTGATTCCGGCCCAATGTCTAAACCCATCCAACCATCTGCAATTGCATAATTATTACTTATTCCTTGATTGGCATTATTATCAAATGCATCAGCAATAACAGAGTCTTTTGGAAGCTCTAAGTTTACACCTTTTTCTTTCGCTTTCTTAATTAACTCCTTAGCCAATTCTAATTTATCCTCTTCTACTAATGAATTACCAATATTCCCTCCTAAAGCTTTAAAAAAAGTGTAAGACATCCCGCCTCCTATAATAAGGTTATCAACTCTATCTAATAGCTGTTCAATAATCAAAATCTTATCAGATATTTTAGCCCCACCCATAATAGCCGTATAAGGTTTCTCTGCAGATTCCAGTACTTTCTTTGCGTTTTCTAACTCCGCCAACATCACATAACCACAAGCCTTTACATCAAAATATTTAGCAACTACCGTAGTTGATGCATGTGCTCTATGAGCCGTTCCAAAGGCATCATTCACATAAATATCTCCATGCTGAGACAATTTTTCACTAAAAGCATCATCACCTTTTGTTTCTTCCTTATAGAATCTTAAGTTGTCTAACAAAAGCACCTCTCCTGATTTCAATGAAGATGAAATTGCAAAAGCTTTTTCTCCTATGCAATCCCCACCAAATTTCACATCCATTCCAAGTTTTTTGGACAAATTCGGAACAATATGACTAAGTGAAAATTTTTCTTCAGGGCCATCTTTCGGACGTCCTAAATGACTCATTAAAATACAAGAACCTCCGCCTTCAATAATTTTTTTTATCGTTGGTAAGGCTGCATTAATTCTAGTTTCATCGGTAACTTCAAACTGTGCGTTAAGTGGCACATTAAAATCTACACGGATTAAAACTTTTTTATTCTTAAAGTCAATTTGATCAATGTTCTTCATGTGGATAAATCTTTATTTCTATTTAACAAAAGCCTTTCATCTTTTATTTTAATCTCCTATTTCAATCTATTTATTGGGTGAATTCAAAAACCAGAAGGGTAAACCCATGAGGCACAATGAAGGCACAATATAAAGTTAATTTAACGAACCCTATCGTATTTAATTCCCCTAAATATTTGAGTAATAAATACTCTTGCGAATTTGATCATCTATCCATGAAATTGCAACAGTATGCAGATATATTTGAATTTTTCATTCAAAAGTATTATGACTGTTGAAATTTTACCAATAGTTATTCAAATTATCTCTCCCAGTCTAATGATTACAATGAATCATTTTAGTTAAATTTTAGCAGAGCTTAATTCATTTTTTCTGATAAATACTTAGATGAAGCTCTACCTAAACGGTCATTTATTGCCCTACCAAGACCAATATTGGGCATTAATTCAACTAAGATTTTATTTACAGGTAAGTCATCAAAGTATCTTAGTGCTGTAAACAAATGATAAGCCGCCTGTTCTATATTTCCTTGATCACTTAATACAAATTGATAAGGCAACTGATAGTTTTTACAAAAGGAAATCACTCCTGTACTGTCCCTATCAAAATCATTGCTTGTCAAGGATTTTTCCAATTCCACAATGATTATTGGTTTATTGGGTGCATAGTGTGATTTAATCATCCCTGGAGCCTTAGGGTTGGAACTTTGATTTATCTTCACCTGCACTGGCCCACAAACATTTTCTATATCTTCTACCGTTAACCCTCCCAATCGATAAATAATAGGATCTTCATTTTCAAAACCTACAATAGTAGACTCCACACCTATCTCACATCTTCCCCCATCTAATATATAAGGTATGCGATCCCCTAGTTTATCTGCTACATGCTGAGGTGAAGTAGGGCTAACATAGCCAAACGGATTTGCACTAGGTGCAGCTAATGGATATGACAACAAAGATAGCAGCTCTAAGGTAATGGGGTGATTGGGAATTCTCACCGCTACATCTGGTAACCCGGAAGTTAATACGTCTGGCACATGTTCTTTTTTAGGCAATAACAAAGTTAATGCACCCGGCCAATACGCATCTGCTAGCATTTGAGCTTTATCAGGAATATCTTTTACAAATCCTTTAACCTTATCAAGGTGATCTGTATGTGCTATTAACGGATCAAAACTAGGCCTATTCTTGACTTTGAAAACCTTCAAGATCGCCTCCTCCATTAACGCTCCCCCCGCCAGTCCATAGACTGTTTCTGTTGGGATAGCTACTAACTCACCAAGATCTAATAGTTCTTTTACTCTCTTTAAATTCTTTCCTATTTCTGCCATCACTAAGAATTTTCACAAAAATAGAATAATTCAGCTACCAAAAAACAAGAGGAAGAAGATAAAACTAATGATCACCAAACTTAATCAAGTCAATTGACTTTAATCATAACCCTGTTTACTTGTGAGAAAATCAGTTAGAAGGAAGAATAAATCATTGGGTAGCTGCTCAACAAAAAACAACTGCACCAAACATCAGACAAAGGTATTAATTACCTATTTACAGCTATTATTCCTCCTATCCTCTCCCTATTCTCCAATCGAATAGAATAGTAGTAAGTCCCATTGGCAACTCTTTCACCAGAACTGTTAGTACCATCCCAAAAAACTTGATTTTTACCGCTTCCTTGCTCTCCAAAGAAGATAACATCCACCAATTGACCCGCAGTATTCAATAAATCTACTCTTACTTGAGTCGTTTCTGGTAAAGTATATACAATTCTGACTCTTTCAGATTGTGGCCCCATAGGATTTGGAAAAACATTCTCCAAAGCAAAGTCAAACTCTTCAAAAAGATTTTGAGGCACCTTTTGATTTTCAATAAAAGTTTCAAAAACACCATTTCCGTGAGTGGCAACAACAAGTCTACCATCCAGTGGGCGGTAATCCATCATTCGAATAACAGCTGTACCTATAGTAGTCTCGCCTTCTCTTTCCCAAACAACATTTTCAACATCTAATTGACTCGTAGAAAACACTCCTGCGCTTGTCCCTACAAAATATCGATTATCTCCATTTGTTAAAGGAACTATTTCAGACCATCTTGCACTTGGCCCACTATCAACACCTGATTCATCTTCTTCTAAATTGCCACTTACATCTGTAAATGTATTACCACCATCAGTTGACCTAAATACGCTTCTCACCTGATGACTTGAAAAAATAACCAATAATTCATTTGGATTATCTTGATTCACTGTAATATTGGCAATATAAGCACCTTCGGGAAATATGCTGGCAGTAATATTACGTGATGGAGAAGTATCTATTTGAGGCTTACTTACTGCGAATAATTGTCCATTACTAGTTCCAAAATATAGCACTTCTGTTGGCCCTTTGGCTAAGTCCAATGCCGTTACTTGGCCATCTGTTCTAACAACTTCTCCATTTTCTATCCCTACAGTAACGGTATTGTTAAGTGATGTCCAATTGGCCGTTGTTGGATCATTGGATCCTAAAGGTACTTGTTCCAAATTATCATTTCTCCAGATTCTATCTCCTCCAGCTAAATACATAATTGTCTCTTGTTCTGGATCTATCACAAATGGGTTAACGAATAAATATCTAATAAACCCATCCCCTCCACCTACAGGATCTATCCTAGCAAACCGACTTCCAATAGCAAAATTATCGTCGAGAATTCCTCTAAATATCCTACTATTTTGAGTCGAAAAATACCAAGACCTTCTCTCTTTAGTGATATAAGTAAATGTACCATCCCCTCCTAGTAACCGAACCCAATCTCTACTATCAGTGTCTGGCCTGATGTATGTTCCATTATCTTGTAAACCTCCAATCAATAAATTATTAGCTTCATCTTGTTGTTGGGCAATAGAATAAAATTGTGAGGTTACAAAACCATTATTCAAACTACTCCAAATAACAGGTTCTGCTAAGTTATTATTAGTTACAAATATTCCTCCATCATTCCCACTAAGTAGAATATTTGGGTTGCTTGGTAAAAAATCTATTAAGTGTTGATCTGGGTGATGATTTGTGAATAATCCTCCAGAACCATCAGGATCATAGCCCCCTATCCAAGAAGTATTGTCTGTAGAGGTAAATCCATCAGTCGATCTATATAAATTAGCAGCACCAATATATACTGTATTTACATCTAAAGGATGAACTTTTAGAGTCATGTTATATGAGTCCTGAGTGTCAAAATCACCTCTTAGCTCTTCAAATTCAGGAATATTATTTGAAAGATTAGTCCATAAAGGCACCTCAGATCCATCAAAATTCAATCGCCATAACTGTGGCCTATCACTTGACGTTCTTTCATCTACTAAAAAGTACACGATCTCTTCATTGCTGGGTGAAACGCCCATCACTATCCTATCAAATTCTAAAAGCAATTCCGGAGGGGATATTTCCTCCCAATTTATGCCATCCAAAGAATGATATATACCTCCTGGCTCATAGCTTTCACTAATACTTGCCGTACTCATTGTAGCAAAATAACGTCCGTCAGAAGTAAGAGCTATATCAGTATAAAACGGAGCAACCAAACTATTCAGATTAAGCCCAGGGTTAATTAAATCTTCACCTAGGACACGTCCCCAAGTAGTTCCTCCATCTTCAGATCTCAATATACCACCAAAAGCCGCAAGCAGTACTTCGTCAATATCCATTCGGGCATTATTCACAGCCATATTCCAAATAAACTGAAATTGGCTAGTAAATTCACTCCCATTTGCAAATTCACTTGTATTAACTAAAGGATCCCAGCTCTCGCCATTATCAGTAGATTTAAAAACACCATCGCCTCTAAATACAGCATCTCCTATCCTTGCAGACCCTCCTCTTAACTCTCCAGATCCATAGTACCATTCATTTTCATGTCCAGCTCGCTTATCTTGTACTAAAGTTGTGATACTATTAAGTAATATAGGATCAGATGTTCTTCTCCATGACTCACCAAAATTTTCTGATTTCCATATACCTCCTGATACTCCACCTGCAAGCAGTACATTCTCATCCAATACATCTATACCAATCGCTCTGGTGCGTCCTCCAACGTTATCTGGCCCTACTAATGTCCATTCCTGAGTCTCCGTTGGTCGTTGAAGTCCAGAAAATCTCATTTTTTCAACAAACCTAAGCTCTTTTTTTCTCTGACTAGGATTGGGCTTTCCTGTCCTAGGGTTTTTAACCAAATTCAATTCATATGCCAGTCTAGCCTGTGGATCGTCCTCTGTTCCAATAGCAGATTGATCAGAAATAATTTCAGGATAACTTATCGGTAAGTCTACTTTGTTCTTTTTGTCCTCGCATGAAAAAAGACACACTAATGCGATTAATACTACTCCATATCTCATCATAAATCCAACAACTTTGTTTTATGAACCATTCTCATAATGGATTGATCCCCATTAACCAAATTAGAAACATTATTGATCGGCACCCATTGAAACGCCTTTGATTCTTCGTTGATTGCTAAAGATAAACTGTCCTCAATTATAAAATGGAATCTTGCATCAAAATGTTCATGTGCTGACACATCTCGATGTGTCGGAATTGTGTGAATGTCAATATCAAATATACTTGCAGGGTCATTGACAAAATTCTGCAAATTAGTTTCTTCAAACAATTCTTGTTTTGCTACTGCAATCAAATCAAAATTACCATCCGCATGTCCCCCCGGCTGAAGCCATCTATCTAATTTAGTATGATGGAGCAATAAAACTTGATCCAAATTAGCATTTGTCACCCAACAGGAACTTGTAAAATGATGCTCCAAATTTGATCTCTTAAAACAATTTGGCTCCTTTAAAAGTGCATTAAATTTCTCTTTAAACTTAAGTTCTTCTGAAGCTACTGGTAAGTAATTATGTAAAAGTTCCGAGAGAGGAAGATAAGTTGCCATTACTCAATTACCGTATTAACCTTATTAACTCTGCCTTCTTTTAATTTAGCAGTTTGAACACCCTCTCCATCATTATTTTTATCTCCCTTTCTGGCATCTATAAAGTACGATTTAGAAGTCAGCTTTTTAAATATGACCCTTCCTTTTCGATCGGTTCTCAATGCTTCTGCAATTGGGTTCTCATTATTTCTATAATCTTCTTCGTTACCGTACAAATTAACTTCTGCATTTTTTACAATATTTCCTAAATTATCAAGTACAGTTATTTTCAATGAAGTGGGTAATAATTGTGCTTGAAATGATGTCGAAACAATCATCAATAGAAATAAAACTGGTATAAGTGTTATTTTTTTCATTTTTCGATTTATTATTTTGTATCTGAAAACAAGATCTTTAAAAGTGATTCGAAACTTTCTGGTTCTTGGTATTTACTGTCTGAGTAAACATTCGCAGTTAGTTTAAGATAATTTGGTTTATCGTCTACTAAAATATGTTCAATTAAAATATTTCCAAACCTTTGATTGATCAATACTTCATTTTGTGATTTTATCGGTTTTAAATAATGTTTTTCTTTTTTTTCAATGCGCTCCATTTTCTCAGAGATCATCAAATCAGAAGTAATTAATCGATAGGACATTAATTTTATTTTTTCTGCCAAAAAATCAAACAAAAAAGAGAAACCCTCTTCACTAATGTACGCCGAATCAAAGGTAACGGCTAAACCATTTGCATATTTACTTGATAAAATATGCACACTCACCTCAGTATCATCCCTATTCAACAGTTTAGCTTGATACCCCTTCTCGATTTTCTGTAAAAAAATTGAACTATGATCTTCTTTCCAATTTTCGAAACGCGCTAAATACCCTTCATTTCTTTCAATGATTTCTTGATGAACTATGAAATTCTCCACCTTTTTCTTTGGCAAAAATCGATCTAAAAGATCATCTAAATTCCCCATTTATCGTATCAAAGTAACAGTACCCCTTTGAACAATTTCCTCTAAATCAGCATCTAAGTTGCTACTAAACTTAATTATATAAGCATAAGTATCAACAGGTGCTGGTTTATTCCTGAAATTACCATCCCATCTAAAATCCTGTTCAGTAGAATGAAAAATTAACTCACCCCATCTTGAATAAATAAATATTTCAAAATCTGTTACAAAGTTATTAGGAAACACAAAAAACTCATTATTATCTAGTGGCCCAGTACCATTCGGTGTAAAGGCATTTGGTAATTCCAATCTAGGTAAACAATCTTCTGTAACAACAATAGTTCTTGATACACAAGAAGCTCCTAACATTAGAGATACCTCATACTCCCCTTCTTCTGTAACTATCAAAGTTTGATTGGCTCCAATAATATCCGTATCAGGCAACCTCCTCCATTCATATCTATCAAACCCAGCTCCTGCATCTAATGTAACCCCTGAATTAGCTGGATCTCTACTACAGAATGTTGCAGTTGCCGAAATATCTATTAAACTTTCATCAATTGGGGCTATTACTGCACTAAAATCTTCTATCACTTGACAATTACCGTTTTCAGTGGTAACCACAACTGTATAAGTTCCTGTTGCACCTACAGTTACAGTTGGTGTTGTTCCTATTGCCTGACCGGTTTGATCAGTCCATGCAAAAGTAACATCAGTTCTAGTCGCCTCGGCTGTTAATAGAAGGTTTCCATTATTATCACAGTCGGGATCAGATATGATATTTACTTCTAGTAAATCTTCTATTACCACATCTTGAGAAAGTGTTATTTCACATCCAGTCACTTGGTCTCTTACGGTTACTACAAATGTGTTAGAAGTATTAACCGTTATCAAACCTGTAGAACCAGCCCCATTGTTCCAGTTAAAACTAAAATTACCGGAGCCATTATCAATGTTTACATTTAAATCTACGAAACCATTACAAGGATCTCCTATTTCTTCTATAACACCTGTCAAAGCATCGTTAAAATCAACCGTTATTATTTCTGTCCTAGGACAAAAATCAGCTACAGGCCCTGTAATAATTACTTGTAAAACGGCATCACCATCTACAAATACCTCATTATCTGCAATATTTACAATATTTCCAGGCCCATTGATCACAGTCCAAGCATAACTCAATGTTGCTGTTTCATTACTAGTAACTAATACAGGATCACTTATCCCACAGACACTTTGAACATTATCTAAAGTCACATTAGGCTGAGGGGAACGCTCTGTAAGCCTAACTGTATCTGTTACTACACATAGGTTTCCTCCTGTTTCAACTCCAGCCAAGGTAATGAAATAATTTCCAGTATCTAAATTAAACACTGTAAACGGTGTGGTAATGAAATCTGGATTAACAGGAAACATATCTGTCACGCCATCATAGGTAACCCCTCTCACTGCGTCAACAACAAATTGCCCGTTTGCATCTTGAATTGTTAACATCACATCTGTACCAATAAAGTTAGCTGGATTGGAAATAGTCAAATCGATATCACCTTCACTTCCGCAGTCTGGTACAGCTGTTGCTTCTACACCAAAGGTAGCATTATCTTCAATTTGTATCACTTCTGAAACATTACAGGAAGTAATGTTATTAGTTACTGTAACTGTATAATTTCCAGGAGCTAATCCTGAGAATTGCGGGACTGTCAGTGGGGCATCTATAGGGCCAGGTGCAATACTGGTTGGCCCACTAATTTCATAACTGAAATTTCCACTAGAATTAATAGTTAAGTCAATTGCTCCATCATTTAATCCACAGCCTGTAGATTGAGTAGCCGAGACTGTTATATTAGGTTGTTCCTGAATGGTTATGTTTAAAGAATCATTAGTAACACAAAATGAGATAGGATCCACAACTGTCACCCTATATAAGAAAGTTCCAGGGACTGTTACATCAATAGGTTGTTCTCTTATCGTATTTGCTGCTACTCCATCGATTGTCCAGGTATATGTTGCCCCAGGGTTCTGGGCATCTAAAGGAGGCACCACATCATTTTGACAAATGGTCAAATCATTCCCAAGCTCTAGAACAGGCCTTGCATCTATCACTAATGTAGTAACAGTGTCACTGATACATCCATTGGCATTAGTAATAGAAACCGAAACAGTAGAAGGTTCATTCACAGTAATTACCCTTGTAGTTTCTCCTGTTGACCAATTAAATGTAAGTGTAGGATCATCAACAGGAAAAGCTTCAACATCAACTGGCCCATCACAGAATGGAATTGCTGGTGGGTTAGTTGGATTCTCAGGAGCATTAAAAATTTCCACTGTTTCCATAAGTACAGTATCTACATCACATCTATTACTTAATGTAAGGACAACATTGTAAGTACCTGGCACTTCATAAGTATAATTAAACATTTGCTCTGTAAATGGGGCTAAACCAGGTACTCCTACATCCCACGAATACATCTCAATACTATTATCACGTCCTGTAGCACTAAACATAGATTCTTGCCCTACACATCCCGCTGTAATATTTATACTTGGCTCTTGTAAATTTGGGGGCTGCATTTGAGTAAAGGCTGGCAAACCTAATCTACTGGTTCTACCCTGTAAGTCAAAATCGTCAAATGATGCATTATCACTATTCGGAGCACTATTGACCCGAATAGTTGTCTCTCCATCCACTGCCATATACATTTGTCCATCAGGGCCTAATTGAAGTGCTCCTAGACCTGTTCCTGTTTCAATTATATTTTTAGTAGCCTCTATATCAGCTATCTCATTATCAGTACCTAGACTATCCAATGCAAATTGTGCCACAGTAGTAGAAGTTGTATAGTAGATCTGAGAACCATCCATTGAAAATTCTAACCCATAAATCCTTGACGGTGCAGGTTCATCAATATCAATTAACCTTGGGTTAGATAAAGAATCCGTGGCATCGTCATAATCAAATATTTCAATGAAATTATCCGTTCCGGCTTGAATCGGTACAGCCAACAGGTTATTGTCTTGACTAAATTTCATATACCCTCTCGAAAGATCTTCACTATCTGCAGAGTGATCAGTTCCAATAGGGTAAAATAAGGGTGCCCCAATACCTGTCATGGTAACGGGGTAATTTCTAAAGGAATTGTTATTCACTTCATGTACCATAACTGATATATTATTAAAAAAATCAGATACAATAAGTCTTTCTGTTGAATTAAAAAACAATGGTATGTTTTTGGCGACCACCATTCCTTTCGCTAAATCATGTTTCATATCTACAATAGAATAAGACAGAAATGAAGAATCCGCTTCTATTTCTTGTGTAGTAAAGACATAATAAATTGTAGTTTCATAAGGAGCCTGAACAGCAATTGCAGCTTGGGTAGAAGTGCTGTCTCCACCTATAGAGGTTCCATTTAGCATGATTTCATGTTCTTTGTTCCAAATGGTATTCCCATTGGTATAGAAAAGTAATTCCCCATTTGCATCTGACATCGAGGCACACCCTTCTGGCGAGTCCATTAAGTTAGCATCAGTAATAGCAACAGTGGGATCTGTCAACGTATTAAACTCAATACCTGCTCTTTCCCCAAAATACCATTGGTTAGTAAATATTGTTGGATCACGATAAGTGGTAACTACAATTTCATCAAATGTCCCGCAACCAGTTGCACTAATTCCTTCAACCCAATAAGTTCCAGTAGTATCCACTTGAATCGTTTGGCTTGTTTCACCAGTACTCCATAAATAGGATACTGCTTCCATACCTGCATCAAGAGTCAATATTTCACCTGGACATATGGTAGTGTCATTACCCAAATTGATCATCAGGTCATTTTGTAAAATTTGAACCATCCTAGAGGTTGATCTAAACTGACCATTTATTTGTGCACGTAAGGTTACATTAAAGGTGCCCGCAGAACCATACATATTAACTGGGCTATGGTCTGAACTAAAATTCCCATCTCCTAAATCCCAAGAAACTGTAGTAGGGCTTGGAATGATAGTTGGGACAAACTTAGTAAAATCCGTAGTGCATGAATCCAAAACGGTAAAATCCAATACGGTAAAATCAATTGGAGGTGAGGGGGCAAATTCTGGAAATTGAATAGCTTCAAAATCTAATCCATCATAAACTACACTATCATATTCCACTTCACTGAAAATACTATCCGCTTCAGCTATTCTAGCTAAGGTAATAGGATCTCCAGCATTTAATTGATACAAGTGATAAATTCGATCATCTGGCGCTCGCTTTATACCAAAACTCCTAAAGAGGTTACTCGACAAGACACTATTTATATTCTCAAGTGAATCTGCAAAATCAAATTGCAATAAATCAGCATTATTGCCTGTCGCAGACCCAAATCTAGAAAAGTATAGTTTCGAACCATCATTAGACCAAGCAACATCAAATACTGTTTGTGAGCCACCATCATTGAACCCAGTGTTATTGATCTGTCTATTGAAAGATAAATTTCCACTTGACACATCAAAATTTAAGATCTGAACATTTCTATTTGCATCTCTAGGTGCAACAGCAATCCATGATGAATCTGCATTAAAAGCAAAACTTGCTGCTACCGACCCTGGATTACCAGCAGAAGTTAAATCAAAGTCATTGGTTATAGCAAAACCTGTATTATCAATGGTCGTTACTCTAAAAACTAAAGTATTCCTGTTTTGACTTATTAACCAATAACCCGTGTTATCATCATTAGGCAAAACTAACATTGCTTCAGAAGGATCAGTCAACCCAGATGATACCTCACTTATAACAACATCACCAAGTGGCTGATTCCCACCTAATGCATTTCCTTGAAGAGATGCATCTACAGTAGAAACCAAAATTTCGGATGATGTATTTGAAAAAATATAAAATTGATCCGTATTACCCGGTAAAGGGCTAGCCACAGCAGAATGATTAAAATCCCCGCCTGGAACACTTATTAAATCACCCCCTGGCACTGGTTGATGATCAGCATCATAGAGTCTAAGCCCATCAGTATAAAAAATCAGATTCCCTGTGAATGGATCTGATATGACAGCACTTCCACCTATTCCAAACGGCGTAGCCTGATTATTTTGTTGAAAAACATCTCTTCCTCCTTTATCAAATTGCAGGTTTATGGAATTATTTCCAAAATACCAGTGGAGATCCGTCCTATTTTGTGCCATAAGGCCAAAATTTGCTGTTATTAAAAATAACATGCACAATACACCTAATTTTTTCACTATCTCTGCGTTATGTTGCATATATAAGGGTTTAGATCTTATGAATTGTCCCTTTTAGTAACTCGGTTAAGAAGTACAACGCTAACTAATTTTAGAACAAAATACTAACGCGAAAATAACGCGTTCAGTACATTGAAGCCAGTAATTTAACATACTGCTTCCATAATTTGAATTTAATTGCATACTTTGCATTACTAAAGATGAAAACATTTATTTCAATTAAAAAATCAATAACTGTAATTACGAAAGCCTTCAAGGCTCTCGTAATTATAATCGTCGTTCTACCTATATGTTACAACGCAAGCGCACAAGACCCTCAATTTTCTCAGTTTTATGCTGCCCCTTTGGACTTAAACCCTGCTTTAACGGGTATCAATCAAAAAGGTAGGGTAGGAATAAATTACAGAAATCAATGGCCTTCTATAAATACAGGCTTTCAAACTACGGCTGCTTATGTGGATTATAATTTTGAAGATTATAATAGTAGTGTGGGATTATTAATTAATAATGATCAGGAAGGTTTTGCTGGACTTAGTTCTACCACCGTTAATTTATCTTATGCCTATCAAGTTTATCTAAACTATGATTGGGCATTTAGGCCTGCTATCCAAATTAGTCATTATTGGAGAGATGTTGATTTTTCTTCCCTTACTTTTGGTGATCAATTTGATAGGGGAACAGGACAAATAGTAAACCCTACTGGTGAACCTCTTTCGGATTTACAAGCACGTTTTTTTGATGTATCTTTTGGAGGACTTTTGTTTGGTAAAAACACTTGGATTGGGTTGGCTTTTCATCACGCAACAGAGCCCAATCAATCTTTGATAAATGAAGATTCACCACTTCCTAGAAGATTTTCAATTCATGGAGGATATAAAATACCACTATCTAAGTTAAGTGGGAGAAAAACTAATAAAATAGGTCAAGGGGAAAGAAGTTTCACTCCTGCTTTTAATTACAGAACTCAAGGTGACTTTGATCAACTTGATTTAGGTTTATATTTTACCTTTCAGCCGGTTGTGTTTGGTCTTTGGTATCGTGGTGTCCCTGTTAAACAATTTGATGGCATACCTAGTAATGAATCAATCATTTTCTTGTTCGGCTTCCAGAAAAATGACATGAATTTTGGATATAGTTTTGATTTCACTCTATCGGATCTTGGAATTGGAAGTGGTGGTGCACATGAAGTTTCTTGGTCCTACGCATTTACAATAGGAAAACCAAAACCCCCAAGAGAAGTAAGACAATTAAGATGTCCAGTGCCATTCTTATTTTAGATAATACAGTATCATGAATGATTAGCTCATAAAGCATATTTATCTTGAACAAAACAGGAATTTTGGTTTTATACCAGTACTAAGAAAATGAATCAACCAAGACCCAAGGGTACGCGATATCCATGAGCAGTAATTTAATGAACAACTGAGCCCTGCAGAGAAAACGACAGTGCTCTCAAAAGAGCCAGGAGTGCCCTACTAGGTAATAAATATCCCTTTGGCATTAAATTACATCTAGTATTCCCCGAAACTCTACACAGAGAGGATAAAATAAAATATAGAAATAAATGCCTTGAACTTTTGTATTCTAGGTGAGAGTCATATTTCTTTACAGTTCAAAATATAGTTTAGTTATGATAGGAATTTTATTAATAGCATACATTGTTGGAGCAGTAATTGTTAGTTTTTTGGGTTTGATTAAAAAACAAGACTTTATTGAGACATTCTTTCTCTCAATTCTTGTGACGCCACTTGCGGCCTTATTTTTTGTATTATATAGAGACATGGTATAAATCAACTTAGGTCTATTCATAAGGCTAAAAGTTAAGATTAAAAATTAGCAAGATTCATTTTATTCCTTATTGATCTCAATGGCATTGTATGTTGTCAATTCTAGGATTAGCAACATACTCTCAATTTTGTTGTCATACTAATTCACCTCGGTATATTAAGCTGAATAGTTCTATATAGGAGCTAAAAATAGGTAATTCCGCATTAAACTTATTTTAGAATAAATAGTACTAAAATTTGCAAGTACAGGTTAGTTTGAAAATGACTCTTAATATTTAGGTCAACTAAGAATTAGGACTTGATCGATTTAGCTAATGATATGAATACAAATCGATTGGTAGGGAGTTTTAATAATTCTAACTCTATATCAGTATAAACTTTGGAGTTACAGAAAGTCTACTTCAGCTCTAAAAGGAAATTTCATTAAATAGCTATTTGCTTCTTTTACAGTCATTTCTCCGTGCATTATCTTATGTAAAGTTTCTGTAATTGGACATCTTACTTTATACGTTTTAGCTAATGTGTTAATAATTTCAATAGTTTTAATTCCTTCAGCTACCTCATCCATAGAAGACAATATTTCTTTTAGTGTTTCTCCACTTGCCAACCTAAACCCAACAGTAAAATTCCTACTCAATTTACTACTACAAGTTGCTACCAGGTCTCCTATTCCAGCTAATCCTAGAAAAGCATTGGGATTACCTCCTAAAGACTTCCCAAGCTGAACCATCTCTACAATACCTCTACTGATCAGTAAAGATTTAGCGTTTTCGCCATGGCCTAAACCAGCAATCATACCAGCACCTATGGCAATAATATTTTTTAATACGCCACAAAGCTCAATTCCAATTAAGTCATTACTTCCATAAATTAAGAAATGCTCGTTCTTCAATAATTTTTGCCCAATATTTACAACTTCGTCAAAGTGACTCGCCACAACTGAAGCTGCTGGTTGTTTCTCTGCTATTTCTTTCGCCAAATTAGGCCCTGCCAAACATCCAACCCTTAAAACAGAAGTTTCTTCCATAATCACCTCACTCATCGTTTTAACATGTTCTCTAGACAATGGGTTAAATTCATCTATGGTCACTCCTGAAGGAACATGATTATCTAATCCTTTTGTCCCATGAATTAAAATATGATATGGTTTCAGATAAGGCGCTATATTGGTTATCAAATCCCTAAAACCAGCAGAAGATACTATAGGAAAGATCACATTACAGCTATTTGCTACAAATTCCAAATCATAAACAACGGTAATATTATCTTTTAATTTCTGTTTTGATGAAATTCGGGTGGAATTAATATTGGCTACTTTATCTGGGTTTCTAGCATATAATATTACATTACTTTTTTCCGCTAGTATATTAGCAACTGCCGTACCAAAACTACCTGCACCTAGTACACCTACAGGGTTATCAAAAATCCCTATTTCATCATTTTCTATTTGATTAGAGGTATTTTTCAAGGGCATATCCTTCAAGTCGGTTATGATAGTAATATAAAGTATTCATATCAAGAATACGTATTTCATTTTCTTTATTAATTACCAATGGTCTCTTGGCATGGTACATTCCAACATTCTTAATCCCATGTCGAATCGCTTCATCGGCCTTTCGTTGAAGGTTTTCAGCGATACCAACCTTCCCTTTTTTATTCAGTTTATAAAGACGTTTTCGTAATTTTTTAAACACATCTTTGAAATCCTCGTAATCAAGAATCAAGTCTTCCTCTGAAAGGCGTAACAAGCTATACAAATCTAGTTTAGGGTTTTTCCTCATTTGTATTCTGAATGCAGTATATGCTACTAAATGGCTAGCAAAAACTTCATTATGAATGTGAAATTCTTCGATAATCCTTTTACCTAAAATCCTCACATACTCTTGCTCACGCTGCTTATCTACTGTTACTTCTCCGTTAGTAATAAAATAGTCTATTGGATCTACTACATTTCCATGATGGTCTAGACTATTGCCTTCATCATCCACATAATTACCCAAGACATCCATTCCTTTACCCAAAGTCACAGATATGTTAGAACCTTTGGTGAAAAACTTAAGTAAAAATGTTGCTATTTTATAAGAAGAGGAAAATTCATCATTTTCTACATAATAGCGCTCCTGCCCTTTCAATTTAAGATAGTCATTTATCAAAACAGGTGCCTCTAATGTGAAATGATAATTAATAACTACTGGAACTATAAATATTTTTGCAGCACTATTAGCATTCTGCTGATAATTGATCCTCTGCGCCTCTATTGTCGTACTTAACAAACCTAGTTTCAAAGCCTTTTCAATTTTTCCTGACCTAGACCTAGTACCTCCAGGAAAAAACAAACTATGACATCCCTTCCTTAAAGCTTCAGTACTGTAAGTTCTCAAAGTCTCTAAATAAATAGGGTTCTTTTTTCTTCTATCAACTTTATAAGCTCCTAGGCTATTGATAAAATAAGCAATAATCTTAATATTAAACAGATTGAGTCCAGCCCCATAAATAAAAGGAGGTAAGCCTAAAAACTGTATGATCCATCCAATTAATATAGAATCCAAATTACTGAAATGTGTAGGAACCATGACAACCGTCCCTTTCTCAGCTAATTTTCTTATATGCTCTGGGTAACCAACTAGGTTGATCTTGTCATCAAGATCTAGTTGCCTGCTAAATAAAGCTAAGATTCCTTTTACTCTTGCAGCATTTAATAACCTAGCAAAACCAAAAGTTATAAATCGCTTAGCAAAACGATAGGAAGTTTTCTTAAAGTTGCCAGCAATTTCTTCAGAGTACCTTTCTATGATTTCTTTTAGAAGCTTTTCTTCTGACTCCTTTGCCTCTTCCGGATTTAAATTCTGAGATTCCGATAATTGCTGTTGTATTTTCTTCCAGTATGACCTATCATCCACAGGATCCACCTTCCAAGGATTACCTTTTACCCTGAGTTTCTCTCTATAAACTGTTGTCTCTAATTCTTCTCTTATAGACCTACTCCTACTATTCTGAAGGAAATTATTAAAGCTTTCGTTAGATATATGCTCTACAAACGCTTTCCTGTTTTTAGAAAGCTGAACAATAGGCCATTTCTCCATGCTTGGTACTACTTCGGAGTACTTGACCTTATTTTTTCTATTGCCCTGTAATGTCATGCAAATTTTTTGAAAATATCGCGTAATTTAAACATTTAGAACTAAACTAAACATATTATCTACGAGACAACTTTTTTAATATTTCTTTTAGTTCGCTTAATCCTTCGAAAGCTATTACATCACTAACAGCTGTTTTGTTTATCTCTCCAAATATATGAGGAAATGAAGCTCCTCTTTCTTTCACAAATTCATATTTTACTTCATTTTCTAATTTCAAAATATCAATGACTAATAAAAAATAGTTTCCAGAAGTTGGAAAATACTTCTCAAATGTTCTTATCACTTCATTTTGGGGAGACGCATGTATAAAGCCTTCTTTTTCAAGCGATTTATGACTGTAGTTAAATCCCCTATTTTCCCAGTCCTTTTTATAGGCAATATGAAAAATTTCCATAATGTTATTTTTCGGGTTTAAATATTTTTTAAAAAAATCCAAAAAACCAATCATAGACTCAGTAACCTCTTTTAAATAGATAATTGTAGTATCATTCCTTTCTTGTATAATTAACACAGGCGCTCCTGTAATTCCATAATAAATGAGCATTAAACTTCCTATAAAAATGGATAAAAGAATATATGGATTAAACATCCAGGCTGACATCATAATAACAGAAAAACAAGCTAAAATGCTTCCTATAATTAATGCACCAGTAATTTTATGGTGATCCAATTTAATATGTTGGATATTTGAATGATCGATACGCCATTTTTTTCCCTTTTGATTAATATACAACCAGAATGGAGTAAAATATATCATCTCTTCAACATGCTCATCCTGACTCAGGTAACTTTTTGCAATAATAGGTTCTTGTTTATCAATCATTATAAAACCATCTATTTTATTTCACCCAACACTTCTATTTTAGAAATATCTATTACACCAAATCTTACTTCAACCCCTATAAAAGGAGCATACGTTTTCTTCCTAAATCAATAATATTCACCAAATGCCATGAATGATAAATATGAGATATTCTTTTAACAATAAAGGAATAATTAAAATAGACGTGTTGTTTAAGTATTAATTGCTCAATTAAAACAATTATTTTCATCAAACTCTTAAGTTTTTTACTAATTGACAATTTAAAGTGTTTTTTTAACAAGCAATTGATAGTAATATTGCACTTGTTTTCTATATGGCTACTACATTAAAAGAAATACAGGCTCCGGTATCAAATGAAATGACTGAATTCGAAAAGAAATTCAGAAATTCCATGAGAAGTAAAGTTCTACTGCTCGATAAGATTACCACCTACATCGTTAAAAGAAAGGGCAAGCAAATGAGACCCTTATTTGTATTTCTCACAGCTGGTGCTACTGGGAACATCACAGAACCGACCTATAGAGGTGCTGCATTAATTGAATTGCTTCACACAGCAACTTTAGTTCATGATGATGTAATAGACAATTCAAATTACAGAAGAGGTTTCTTTTCTATCAATGCCCTATGGAAAAATAAGATTGCAGTTCTAGTTGGAGATTTCTTACTTGGAAAAGGACTCCTTTTATCACTTGATCATGAAGATTATGGTCTTCTAAGAATTGTTTCTTATGCAGTAAAAGAAATGAGTGAAGGAGAACTTTTACAAAATGAAAAAACAAAGAAACTAGACATTACCGAAGAAATATACTATGATATTATTCGGCAAAAAACTGCTAGTCTAATTCAAGCTTGTTGTAGAGTAGGAGCTATTTCGAGTGGTGCTAGTGAAGAAATAGTAGAGAAATTAGGAGAATTTGGGTATAACGTTGGGATGGCCTTTCAAATCAAAGATGATTTATTTGACTATGGTACTGAAGAAATAGGAAAACCTACTGGTATAGATATACAAGAAAGAAAAATGACTCTCCCACTTATCTACGCCCTAAAACACTCGTCAAAAATTGAACAAAAAAGAATTAAGTCTCTTATTAAAGGAAGTGCAAAGAAAAATTCTAAAGTTAAAGAGGTTATTCAATTTGTAAAAAATTCTGGTGGTATAGAATATACCAAAGAAATTATGGATCAATTTTATGTAAAATCTTTAGAAATTCTACAAGAACTTCCAGAATCTGATTATAAAAAATCTTTATCTGCCCTAGTCAAATACACAATAGAAAGAACAAAATAACCATTATCTATTGAATTATTAGCCAGCGATTAATTCAGTCATGAAATCTTCAAATGACTGAATCCATTCTAAATAATCCTCCCCAGTTCCAGGCCCACTAAAACCTGTATGAATCTTTCTAATACGCCCAGTTCTATCAATAAATATAGAAGTAGGAAAGGAAATTATGCCATTTAACATAGGAAGTGTCTTAGAAGCTTCGTTTTTGTCAGATACTCCCGCAATCAAAAAATCATAGGGTACACCTAATTTTTGTTTCATCTTTTCTACCCGCTTCACAGCGTAATCAAAATCAGGTTTATTTTCATAAGCTAATCCGATAATTTCAACCTCTTCATTTGGGTTATCTTTATACCATTCAGTATAAAACTTTGTTTCATCCATACAGTTAGGACACCATGTACCGAAAATCTGTAGAATAATTATTTTATCACTGTACTTTGGATCATCAAGAGAAACCATATCACCCTCTAAATTTGGAAATGAAAATGATATTTTATCATAACCTTTTTTCAAAAAGGTTAATTTATCTGGGTCTTTCAAAATAGCTTCATTATTCTTCAGTCCCTTCCATGTCTCATAAGTGTACTTCCCATGCCAAAACTTACCATTGGTAAGGCTATCTCCAACAACCTTACTAGTAAATAAAAATAAATGTGTCCCATCAAAGGAGCTAAGCTTAAGTGAGTTTCCGTCAATAACCCCATCTAGATATCTATAATCCCCAGTCTCAGTTAAAAAAGTACCTGTAACCTTGTTATCGACTTGCGTAAGTTTAGCAATTGCAGGATAAGTAGTATTATCTTCCTCCCAAAAAATAATTTCATATTTACCAGAAACATTTACCTTAGATACATTATTGGTTTCAAATCTTTTAGTATTTCCAAACTCAGCTATAAAAGGAATGATATGATTATCAGAATATCTTTTATTGTAGAAACCTATAAGTTTATTATTAGCATATTTTGCTCTTACTTCTGTATCAAAAAAATTAAATGTAATAAACACGGAATCGCCTACAATATCAACTTCATCTACTACTAACCTTTCTTCACCATTAATTATGACAATTTGATATTCGTATCCAGCTTTAACTGTCTCAAATAGAAAAGGCAATTCTTGATCTTGCTGTCTTATAACAGCCTTCCATGTCCCCTCAGGAAGTTCAATATTTGTTATTGTATTATTTCCACAAGAAGACAGGAACATAGGAAATAGTACAATTATCCATATACAATTAAGGATAGAATTAAAGATCAGTCTATTCATAAAACCATAGGTTATTCTGATATAAATAAAATATAAATTATTCTGGCCAAATAATAGTTTCATCATCCAAAAAAAGAGGCGCCCATTGAATTTCACTTAATTGATCTCGCTCTATCCAAAAATTAATTCCTAGATCACCAGATTCTATTACTTTATGTTCTGGTATTTCACCAGTCAACCAATCTTCATTTAAATCAGAGATACCAATACCTATCAATGTTTTCTTTAAATCATCAATATTCTTTCCCACTAATTTTATAGATTTTAGCTCAATAAAACTTGCACTAGATGCCAAAGTAATTAAACGCCAATCGAAATCACAATCAAAGACTAGTGAAAGCTCAAGGTCATCGAAATGCCATGTTTCAGTCCTATCATCTTCATCATCAGAATAAGTTTCTTTATCAATTTCATCAGGAGAACCCAGTATTAATTTTGCCTGATCTCTAGTCATCCCAAACTTAAGGATTCCAAGGCCTATGCCAGGTTTGATTTCTTTAATTTCACTTTTTATAGTCATCTATCAATATTATAAACTTAATATAGCGCAAAATTATAGTATTTGATCATAAAATAATCAAAATGAATAATTCATGCGTTATTAAAAACTATGATTTTTTAATACTGACGTCGGACTAAATTTAAAGTTCAAGAAAAATCCAGCTTTAAATCGATGAAATAAAGATTATTTCCAGGTTCAAAAAACACCCCTCTATCTTAAAGTGGTTTTCCTGAATAGCTAGCTTTCTGTGGCGACATTCCGATTCATTTATTGTCGCTTCGGTGTTCCAATTCATCAAAAAGAACCGTGCGTTGACCTCCAAAAAAACAACAGGGTCTTGGCGAACAATCTAAAGCTTCTACCCTTAACCCGGCAGCGGCCGACGGTCTCGCGCACCCAGATAAATTATAACCGCGACGGCATACCATGCGAACCCACCTAAATGAATAAAAATGAATATCTTTTTTCTCGGATACTAGTATTTTTTTAAAACAAATATTATACAGAAACTATTTTAAAATTAGATAATCTGTAAAAGTATATAGTCAGGTAATATTTATTTTAGAAAGGCATAAAAAAAGGGGATACAAGTGATTGTATCCCCTTTGATAATAAGCTGGCGACGACTTACTCTCCCACGTGTTACCGCAGTACCATCAGCGCTGGTGGGCTTAACTTCTCTGTTCGGAATGGAAAAAGGT